>NZ_JBSFQI010000006.1:242738-279057 GCF_053588635.1 Gordonia sp. NPDC003425
GGTTTCGGGGACTACCGAGATGTGTGAATACAACTGGGGTCACAGCGCATCGGGAACGCAATAATCGCGGTGGCGATGCGCTGTGGTCCCATCTGTATTCGCATCGGGACCCGACCGCCCGGGGGCGTCCCACGCCGGCATCACCCGGGCGCAACACCGGCCCTGATCAGGTCGGATTTTCCTCGGTCGGCACCATTTGGAACACTGGAGGCCGTGACCCGATCCGCTGCCGTTGCCGCCCGCTCCACCGAGATGTTCCAACGGGCGCGCCACGCGATCCCTGGCGGGGTGAATTCCCCGGTCCGGGCGTTCTCGGCGGTCGGTGGTGATCCCCGGTTCATCGCCTCGGCGTCGGGGTGCCGACTCACCGACGTCGACGGCAACACCTACGTCGACCTGGTCTCCTCGTGGGGCCCGATGATCCTCGGCCACGCACACCCCGCGGTGGTGGCAGCGGTACAGCGTGCCGCCGCCGGCGGCTTGTCGTTCGGCGCGCCCACCGAGGCCGAGGTCGAGCTCGCCGAGGAGATCATCGACCGCGTCGACCCGGTACACCGGGTCCGCCTGGTGAATTCGGGCACCGAGGCCACCATGTCGGCCATCCGGCTGGCCCGCGGATACACCGGCCGCGCCAAGATCATCAAGTTCTCCGGCTGCTACCACGGACACGTCGACGCGCTGCTCGCCGACGCGGGCTCGGGTGTCGCGACCCTCGGTCTGCCGACCACCCCCGGTGTCACCGGCGCCGCCGCCCACGACACCATCGTGCTGCCCTACAACGATCTCGCCGCCGTCACCGAGGCCTTCGACACCTACGGCGACGAGATCGCCGCGGTGATCACCGAGGCCGCCGCCGGCAACATGGGCGCCATCGCCCCGGTCGAGGGGTTCAACGCCGGGCTGTGCGCGGTCACCCGCCGACACGGCGCACTGCTGATCATCGACGAGGTCATGACCGGATTCCGGGTGAGCCCGGCCGGCTGGTACGGCCTCGAGGGTGTGGGTGCCGACCTCTACACCTTCGGCAAGGTGATGAGCGGCGGCCTGCCGGCGGCCGCGTTCGGCGGACGCACCGACGTCATGGAGAAGCTGGCGCCCATCGGCCCCGTCTATCAGGCCGGCACGCTCAGCGGTAATCCGGTGGCCGTGGCCGCCGGGCTGGCCACCCTGCGTCACGCGGATGCCGACGTCTATGCGGCGCTCGATGCCAACGCGCAGCGTCTGGCCGACCTGTTCACCGAGTCGTTGTCGGCGGCCGGGGTGGGCCACCGGGTGCAGATGGCGGGCAACCTGCTCAGTGTGTTCTTCACCTCCGATCCCGAGACGCCGATCATCGACTACCAGACCGTCAAGACCACCGAGACCTGGCGTTTCGCCCCGTTCTTCCATGCCCTCCTCGACCGCGGCGTGTACGCACCGCCCAGCGCATTCGAGGCCTGGTTTGTCTCCGCGGCGCTCGACGAGGATGCTTTCTCGGTGATCGCCGACGCTTTGCCCGCCGCCGCGCGGGCCGCTGCGGAGGCCACCCGACCGGCCACCGGACCGGCCACCGCACCCGCGCAAGTAGGGGAGAGCTCCTGATGCACACGATCGTCCACATGATGCGCCACGGTGAGGTGCACAATCCGGACGGCATTCTCTACGGCCGGCTGCCCGGCTTCAAACTGTCGGCGACGGGCCGCGCGCAGGCCGAGAAGGTCGCGGGCGTTCTCGCCGACCACGACGTGACCGCGGTCTTCGCCTCCCCGCTGCAGCGCGCCCAGGAGACGGCGAGTCCGGTCGCCGCGGCCCACGACCTCTCGATCCTCACCAACGACCAGCTCGTCGAGGCCGAGAACGTGTTCGAGGGACTGCGCGTATCCGTCGGCGACGGCGCCCTCACCAAACCCCGACACTGGCTCAAGCTGCGCGACCCCTTCACCCCGTCCTGGGGCGAGCCCTACATCCAGCTCGCCCACCGGATGCTCGCCGCCGCCAACAAGGCCCGCGACGCCGCCCGCGGCCACGAGGCGGTCTGTGTGAGCCATCAGTTGCCCGTCTACACGCTGCGCCGCTTCCTCGAAGGCCAGCGCCTGTGGCACGACCCGCGTCGCCGACAGTGCTCGCTCGCATCGCTGACCAGCCTGATCTACGACGACGACGCGCTCGTCGACATCATCTACTCGGAGCCGGCCGGGGCGTCGGATCCGTTGGCGACCGGGGCGTGAGTCGGTAGTAGACGTGCGTAGAACGACCCTGATGACCGCGGTGTTCGCGGTGCTGTCCACGCTTGCCGTGCTGCTCAGCGCCTGCGGCACCGGCAAGGATGCGGTAGCGCAGGGAGACACCTTCCAGTTCGTCTCCCCGGGCGGCCAGACGGTCATCACCTACCCCGAGGCCGACCGCAAGCCGATCGCCGATCTGACCGGCCCGGATCTGGTCACCGACAAGCCCATCGACCTCAACCGCGATTTCGCCGGCCAGGTGGTGGTTCTCAACGTGTGGGGGTCGTGGTGCGGACCGTGCCGCGCCGAGGCCGATGACCTCGAAACCGTCTATGAACGCAACCGCGACAAGGGCGTCGCGTTCCTCGGCATCAACCTGCGCGACGACCGGGATTCGGCGCGCGATTTCGTCGCCGACCGCAAGGTCGGGTATCCGTCGATCTACGACTTCGACGGCGCCACCCTGGCCGCGCTGACCACTCCGACCTCGGTGGTGCCCACCACCATCGTCCTGGATCGGCAGCATCGGCCCGCGGCGGTCTTCCTCAAGACCGTGTCCGCCGACGAACTCGACGCGGTGGTGACGCGGGTGGCCGCCGAGGACGGCGGGGCGAAACCGTGAGCGGGATGGGCACCACCTTCGCCGACACCGTCACCAGCGGGCCGCTGCTGCTGGCGCTGGCCGCGTGCATGATCGCCGGTCTCGTCTCCTTCGCCTCACCGTGCGTGGTGCCCCTGGTTCCCGGGTATCTGTCCTATCTCGCCGGCCTGGTCGGCGCCGAGGCGCCCGCGGTCACCGCCGACGAGCCGGCCAAGCGTGGTCGTTCCCGGGTGGCGATGGCGGCGGGGCTGTTCGTGCTCGGGTTCACCGTCGTGTTCGTCGCCGCCACCGCCACGGTGCTCGGCATCACCAGCACCGTGATCGTCAATCATGAACTGCTGCAACGCATCGGCGGTGTGATCACCATCATCATGGGGCTCGTGTTCATCGGCCTGATCCCGATGATGCAGCACGAGTTCCGATTCGCCCCGCGCAACGTGTCCAACATCGTGGGCGCCCCGCTGCTCGGCGCGGTGTTCGCACTGGGCTGGACCCCATGTCTGGGGCCGACGCTGGCCGCGGTGATCGCCACCGCCAGCGGCACCGAGGGGGCCACCGCGGCCAAGGGTGTGGCGCTCATCATCGCCTACTGCATCGGCCTGGGTATTCCGTTCGTGATCCTCGCCTTCTCGTCGGCGTGGGCATTGCGCAGCCTCGGCTGGTTGCGGTCGCACGCCCGGGCCATCCAGATCTTCGGTGGGCTGATGCTGATCGCGGTCGGGGTGGCCCTGGTGACCGGGCTGTGGGATCAGTTCATCGTGTGGGTGCGTGACGCATTCATCACCGACACGGAGTTGCCGGTATGACGCAGGTACTCGACGCGCCGCCGAGCCCCCCGACGCCGGATCGTCCCCACTGGGTGCGACGGCGGGTGCTGTGGCCGCTGCGCAATCTGTGGCGGGCGCTCACCTCGATGCGCACCGCGCTGGTGCTGCTGTTCCTGCTGGCACTGGCCGCCATCCCCGGCGCATTGCTGCCCCAGCGTGAACTCAACGAGCAGAAGACGCTGCAGTACATCTCCGATCACGGCCGGATCGGCGAGTGGATGGACAAGCTGCAGCTTTTCAACGTGTTCTCCAGTGCCTGGTTCACCGCCGTCTACGTGCTGCTGTTCGTATCGCTGGTGGGGTGCCTCACCCCGCGGATGTACGAACACGCCAAGAGCCTGCGCGCCAAACCCGTCGCCGCGCCCCGCAATTTGTCGCGCCTGCCGCGTCACATCACCGAGACGGCCGACGGCGACCCCGCAGAACTCGCCGACCGCATCTCGGGAAATCTGCGGGGATGGCGCCGCGAGGTCACGGTGCGCGAACCATCGAAGGCATATCCGCAGGGCTGCGTCGAGGTCTCCGCGGAGAAGGGTTACCTGCGCGAATTCGGCAATCTGGTGTTCCATTTCGCGTTGCTCGCGCTACTGGTGTCCATCGCCGTCGGCAAGCTCTACGGCTACGAGGGCACCCGCAGCCTCGTCGCCGACGGGGAACAGGGACTGTGCAACACCTCCACCGCGGTCTACGACTCCTTCCGTGCCGGAGCCCTGGTCGACGGCACCGACCTCGAGCCGTTCTGCATCCGCATCGACGACTTCTCCGCCACCTTCCTGCCCAGCGGGCAGCCGTCGATGTACGACGCGAAGGTCCGCTACACCACCGATCCGGCAACCCCGGCCTCGCAGTGGAATTCCACCTCGGTGCGCGTCAACGATCCGCTGCGCGTGGCCGGCGACCGCGTCTACGTTCTCGGCAACGGTTTCGCCCCCACCTTCACCGTCACCTTCCCGAACGGTGAGAAGCGCACGCAGACAGCGCTGTTCATTCCGGAAGTGATGTCGACGATGTTGTCGTCGGGTGCCGCCCGCTTCGACACCCCCGCGGGCCTCTACCCCGACGAGGACACCCGCCGCCAGAAGCAGATCGCGATCGAGGGCCTGTTCGCGCCGACCGCGACGTTCGACGGCACGCTGCTGTCCTCGTCGTCGCCGGTGCCCGACGATCCGACCGTCGCGATCCGCATCTACCAGGGCGACACCGGCCTCGACACCGGCAAGGCGCAGAACGCGTACTCGCTCGACATGGACCTGATCCACCAGGGACGCCTGGTGCGCAAGGCGCAGGCCAATCTGCAGGTCGGACAGAACGCCACCCTGCCCGACGGCACCCAGGTCAGCTTCGACGGCTACAAACGCTGGGTGTCGGTGCAGGTGTCACACGACCCCGCCCAGAAGTGGGTGCTGGTGTCGGCGATCGTGATGCTGCTGGGCCTGGTGACCTCGCTGCTGGTCAAGCGTCGTCGCATCTGGGCGCGGCTGGTACCCGTTGCCGACAACGCTCCATCCGGATCTGCCGCATCCGAATCGGCCGCATCCGATCCTGCCGGGTCGAATCCCGCTGCATCGAATCCTGCTGCATCCGATCCCGCCGCATCGATTCCCGATGGGCGACGACGTACTGTAGTAGAAATCGCCGGACTGGCCCGCACGGACCAGGCCGGATGGGGCGACGGTTTCGATGAGCAGGCCGCGGCGCTGCTCGACGAACCCGGAACCGCCGGCGGCAGCACGGCATCCCGCCTGTCACGACGACGGTTGTGACCGTCCCACCACCACACGCGAACGAGGTAGGCAGCGATGAACACAGGATCGGCGCAGATCGACGAGACCCTGGCCCGGTACTCCGACCTCCTGTTCGGCACCGCCATCACTGTCTACGTCATCGCGATGTTCCTGTTCTTCGCCGCGCTCGCCGGTGCCCGCAGCCGCAAGCTGAGTGCCTCGGAGGCACTGGTCAGCGCTGGTGGCGGCGGTGTGGACATCCGCACACCGGGCCGCGTCGACGGTCCGGGCAAGGTCGAGGGACCGGCGCGGCGCACCTTCTCCGAAAAGCTCGGCAACATGGCCTATCCGGTGGTGTTCGTCGGTCTCGCCGCGCACATCGCCTCCATCGTCACCCGTGGCATGGCCACCGACCGTGCCCCCTGGGGCAACATGTACGAGTTCATCTCGCTGACCTGCGCCGCCTGCGTCGTCGCGGGTCTGGTGGTGCTGCGCAAGCCGGTCAACCGACCATTGCTGTCGTTTGTGCTCCTGCCCGTGACGCTGCTGATGTTCATCGCCGGACGCTGGCTGTACACGCAGGCGGCGCCGGTGGTTCCCGCGCTCAAGTCGTACTGGTTGGCCATCCACGTGTCGATCATCTCGATCAGCTCCGGTGTGCTGCTGGTGTCCGGGGTGGCCAGCGCGCTGTACCTGGTCAAGATGCGGTGGGGTGCGTCGGCCGAGTCGGTGTCGGATACGGGCGGCGGCATGGTCGGGTCACTGCGACGGCTTGTCGCGCACATCCCGTCGGCCGACGCGCTCGACCGCCTCGCCTACAAGTGCGTGGTGTTCGGGTTCCCGCTCTTCGGCCTCGGCATCATCTTCGGCGCCATCTGGGCCGAGGCGGCGTGGGGCCGGTTCTGGGGATGGGACCCCAAGGAGACCGTCTCGTTCATCGCCTGGGTGATCTACGCCGCGTATCTCCACGCCCGGGCCACCGCGGGCTGGCGTAACACCGCGGCCGCGTGGATCAACGTCGCCGGGTTCGTGGCGCTGCTGTTCAACCTGTTCATCATCAACCTGGTGGTGTCCGGCCTGCACTCCTACGCGGGACTCTGAACCGGGTCGGCAGTACGGGCTCGGCGGGAATCCGGGCTACGCCTGGGTGTGTGGCTCGCGGAGCACCGCCTGCGCACGGACCACCTTGAGCAGATCGATGATGACGTCGATGGTCGTGGGACACAGCGAGTCGATGTCCACCCCCGACAGATGCGTTTCGGTGGCCACGAGAAGCTGCGCGTAGTCACGCTGGCGGCGCACCCGATCGAGATCCTCGTCGGGATTGGACAGAAAATAGGTGACGCTCACTTCGAATGCGCTGGCAATGGCTTCCACCGTGCGAAACGACGGTGTCCGTGCCTTGCCGGTGCGCAGTTGGGAAATATAGGCGTCGCTCAGTGAAAAGCCGCGGGCGTTGGCCTTTTCGGCGATCTTCTTTCCGGTGTAACGCAGGCCGTTCTCGTCGCGCGCTCGCTCGAAGAGAGCGCCGAGCTTCGCAGCGAAACTGGGGTCGTCGTCGATCGCGGTATCCCTTTCGCCCGGAGCCGAACATCGTACTGCGAAACGAATTTTACCCGACGAGAGCCGGCCTGGCTCCACGATGTGGCCGGACGGCTCAGTTGTCCTCGTTACCGCCGCGCGCACGACGGTCGAGATCCTGGAGAAACTCGGGATCGTCGTCGGGGCCCACCGGCCCACGCGTGCGTACTCGACGCTCGGTCACCTCGTCGTCGTCGTTCACCAATTGCGGTCCGAATGCGCGCCACAGCAAGAAACCCACCGCGATCACACCCACCAAGGCGAGCAGAAAAGTCATGAAAACCTCCGTCACCCAAGACTACGTGAGGTCAGAACGTACTGCCGCAACTCGGACAACTGTGCCATTCCGAATGCACCCGTTCGTATGACGGATCTGCGGAAGCGACGTCGACCCCGGCGGTCTCTCGAACCGTACTGGTCCCTCGAGCCGTTTTAGGGGGTGCGGCGATTGAGCAGTGCCACCACGTCTTCCTCACGGAAACGACGATGTCCGCCCGGAGTGCGGATGGACCCGAGAATCCCGGAGCTGGCCCAGCGGGCGACGGTCTTGGGGTTGACGTTGAACATGGCGGCCACCTGGCCGGGTGTCAGCGTGTGCTGGCTGGCCAGTCCGGGTGTGATCACGCCGCCGTTGAGCGAAGTGGGCGTGGATGTCGGAGCAGGATGGGCGATGGTCATGGTTACCCCTTCACTGGATGTGCTCGCGGCGCGAAAACCGCGACTAGCCATGAATACACGCAAATCGCCCAGGTACTCGAACCGTCAGTGGCAGGTAAAGAGAGTCAAAAGGTGCCTGTGACCTGCAGACACCGCTCAGGCGGGCAGTAGGCTTGGGCGTGTGAGTGCAGAGCAGGAACCGGCGCAACCGGACGCGAATAATTCGGACAACCGCGACACCGCAGGTCAGGGCCGTACGAGCATCGGCCAGCTGGTGATTTCGATGGTCCTTTACACGCTCGCACGGCTTGGATTGGTGGTCGTGGTGGCCGCGGTCATCATGGGTGTCGGCGCGATCGCCGGGGTCACTGTGCCCATTCTGGTGGCCGCAGCGTTCGGTGTGCTGATCGCGTTGCCGCTGGGCATGGTGTTGTTCAAGAAGCTGCGAGTCCGGGTCAACGGTCAGATCGCCGCGATCGACGCCGATCGTCGCCAACGCCACGAGGAGTTGCAGTCCAAGCTGCGTGGCCAGTCCACCGGCCGGTGAGTGTCATGGGTGACGGGTCGATGGGCGTGTGGCCGCACCGCGACGTCGACCGTCGCGCCGACCGCTCGTGGACCGAGAACGCCGTACGGGTGATCGAGGCCGATGCCCGCCGCAGCGCCGACACCCATCTGCTGCGGTGCGAACTGCCGGACTGGAGCCGCTGGCGCGAACCCGACGGCACCGAGGTGGGTGTGGATCTCTACGTCAAGGACGAGAGCACCCATCCCACCGGATCGTTGAAACACCGGCTGGCCCGGTCGCTGTTCCTGTACGCCATCTGCAACGGCTGGATCAACGAGGGCACCACGGTCATCGAGGCGTCGTCGGGGTCGACGGCGGTCAGCGAGGCCTACTTCGCGCACCTGATCGGCGTGCCGTTCGTCGCGGTGATGACCTCGGGGATCTCGCCCGCGAAGACCGCGCTCATCGAACGCGAAGGCGGCCGTTGCCATTTCGTGCCGCATGCCTCCGACATCTACGACGAGGCGTTGCGGCTCGAGGCAGAACTCGGCGGGCACTTCATCGACCAGTTCACCATGGCCGAACGCGCCACCGACTGGCGTGGCAACAACAACATCGCCGAGTCGATCTTCGCGCAGATGGCCGACGAAGATCATCCGATCCCCACCTGGATCGTAGTGGGCGCCGGTACCGGCGGGACGTCGGCGACGCTCGGCCGGTATCTGCGCTATCGGCGGCATCCCACCTGGCTTGCCGTGGTGGACCCGGAGAACTCGGTGTTCTTCGACGCCTACGCCACCGGTGACGGGTCGTTGCGCAGCGAGATCGGTTCGCGCATCGAGGGTATCGGCAGGCCGCGGGTGGAGCCGTCGTTCGTCTCGCAGGTGATCGACCGGATGATCGGTGTTCCCGACGCGGCATCGGTGGCCTCGGCGCGATGCCTGAGCGCCCGGCTGGGTCGGCGGGTGGGCGGCTCCACCGGCACCAACATGTGGGGTGCTCTGCAACTCGTCGCCGAGATGGTGGCGCAGCGGCAGGCCGGCAGCGTGGTCACCCTGCTGTGCGACTCCGGCGACCGCTACGCCACCACCTACTTCGACGACGACTGGGTGGCCGCCGCCGGCCTCGACCTGGCCCCGCCCACCGCCGTCCTCGATGAGTTCTACGCAACCGGCACCTGGTCCGCTGGTTGAGCGTTTCTCGCCGGTTGAGCGTTTCTCGCCGGTTGAGCTTGTCGAAACCCCCCCGCTGGTTGGGCACTTTCCCCGCTGGTTGAGCGTTTCTCGCTGGTTGAGCTTGTCGAAACCCCCCACCGGTTGAGCGTTCCCCGCTGGTTGAGCGTTTCTCGCCGGTTGAGCTTGTCGAAACCCCCCACCGGTTGAGCGTTCCCCGCTGGTTGAGCTTGTCGAAACCACGCTGGCTGAGCACTTTCCCCGCTGGTTGAGCTTGTCGAAACCACGAGCGTGCCCGATGCGGCGGTGTCGCCGAGCTCAACCGCCCCCGATGGGTGCGCGGTTAGGATCGCGATGTGACTGTCGTGGTGCAGGCGACGGACCTGGTCCGCGAGTATCGACTCGGCGACGAGCGTGTGCGCGCCCTCGACGGCCTCGACCTGTCCCTCGACGGCGGCCAGTTCGTCTCCGTGGTGGGGCCATCCGGCGCGGGCAAGAGCACACTGCTCCACATCCTCGGCGCCCTCGACACCCCGACGTCGGGCACCATCCGCGTCGACGGCATCGACCTCGGTGCGCTCGACGACAACGCCGCCTCCGAATTCCGCCGCCACCGCGTCGGGTTCGTGTTCCAGTTCTTCAATCTCGTACCGACGATGTCGGCGTGGGAAAACGTGGCGCTACCCCGCCTCCTCGACAACCAGTCGTTGCGCGCCGCCAAACCCCGCGCCGTGGAACTGCTCGAACGCGTCGGACTGGGCGACCGGATCGATCACCGACCGTCGGAACTGTCGGGCGGCCAGATGCAGCGCGTGGCCATCGCCCGCTCGCTGATGATGGAGCCGGCGATCCTGCTTGCCGACGAGCCGACCGGAAACCTGGACTCGCGCACCGGCCAAGCCGTCCTCGACCTCCTCGCCGAGGTCGCCCACGACGCACCCGACCGCCTTGTCGTGATGGTCACCCACGATCCCGGCGCGGCCTCGATCGCCGACACCACCGTCACCGTGCGCGACGGGAAGATCGCCCATTGAGGGACATCCGGACGGTGCGCGAGGTGCGCTCGGGGCTCACTCGGGTGCGGGTGCTGAATCTGCGTGAGCTCCGCAGCCACCGACTGCGCGTGCTGACATCGATGATCGTCGTGATGATCTCGTCGGCATTGCTGGTCGCGGTGCTCGGCATCTTCGGATCGTTCACCGAGTCGGTCCGACAGTTCGACGCGGCGATCAACGGTGCCGCGCAGGTCGAGGTGGCGTCGATCTCCGATGCCGGGGTCGACGCCGGGCTGGCGGGGGAGATCCGCGCCGCGGTGCCCGACGCGAAGTCGGTGGTTCCCGTCATCCGTGGTCAGGTGATGGTCGACGGCCGGCCGATCACGTTGCTGGGCTCCGACTTTCGTGTCACCGCATTGTCGGGCGAACTGCGGTCGGCCGACCAGGAGGGTGGCGTCGACCAGCAAGACCTCATCGACGGTGTCATCGTCGGCTCTGGTACGGGATTATCTGCGGGACAACGTATCACGATCGACGGCACACGGGTCCGGGTGCTGCGCGTGGTGAGCGTCGATGATTCCCGGCAACTCAACCGCGGCGACTTCATGTTCGCGTATCTGCCGCTGGCACAACGACTCACCGGAATGGACGGCAGGGTGTCGTCCATTCTCATCGTCGCGCGCCCGGGCACGAACCTCGATCAGCTTCGAGCCCAGGTGGATTCGGTCGTCGCGGGCCGTGCGGTGGTGGTGAACCCCGACTTCCGGACCAAGCAGGCGGAAGTGGCGTCCTCGGTCACCCGGGACTCGACGCTGCTGGTGGCGTTGATCTCATTGGTGATCGCCGCGTTCCTCGTATTCAACACGATGAACATGGCCGTCGCCTCGCGGCGGCAATCGTTGGCGATGATCCGGGCGCTGGGCGCCAAACGACGTCACCTCGTCGGCGACCTGCTCGTCGAGTCGGCGTTGTTCGGTCTGGTGGGCGGGCTCATCGGAGTGCCGGTCGGTGTGTTGGCCGGCCGGTGGGCGGTGTGGCGGGTGCCCACTGCCACACGCGATTCGATGACTATTGCCGTCAACTATCACCTTCCCGTCTACGCCGCGGTGGTCGCGGTGGCCGCATGCGTCGTGGCGTGCGTCGGTGCCACCTCGCTGGCCGCGCGTTCGGTGTTCGCGGTGTCGCCGGTGGAGGCGATGGTCCCGGGCGAGGTCGCCGACAGCGTCGCGATGCGACGATGGCTGGTGTGGTCGTCGGCGATTGTCGGTTTCGCACTGCTGATCGCGTCGTGGGTGATCGCGACGCAGGTGCCGGGGCGGGCGGCGTTGCTCGCGGGTGCGGTATACGCCATCGGCGGACTCGTGGTGTGCTTCGCGCTCACCAGGCGGCTCGTTGCCGCCGTTGTCCGAGTGGCGCGGTGGTTCGGCGGCCCCGGTCGACTCGCCGCGGTCAACACCGAACGTTCGCCGCGTCGCGTATGGGCAACGTTGATGACGGTGGCCGTGGCCATCGCAGTGGGTATGGGAACGTCGGGTGCCCTCGACAACCTCGTCTCGTCGATCTCTACATCCCTTGACGGACTGGGTGATCCCGATTTCTACGTATCCTCGACCTCGCGCGAACAGGTGCCCACCGGACCGCCGCTCTCACCGGAGATCGCGTCGCAGGTGCGTGCCGTACCCGGCGTGGCCGAGGTGATCGGCGCCCAATGGGCCAACGTCAACGTGGGTGCCGATCGGATTCTGCTGCAGGGCCTCGAACCGGGCTCCACTGCGCCGTTTATGCGCAAGGCCAGTCCTCAGGCGGTGCGGCGGGTGCTCGACGGCGATGGCGTCATCCTGTCGAGTGTGTTGGCCCGATCGCTGGACAAGGGGATCGGTGACACGCTCCGACTGGCCTCGCCGACGGGATATCACGACGTCGTGGTGCGCGACGTCGTCGACTACGTCACCATCTATTCGGGAACCGGAGCGATCTCCAATGCTCTTCTCGCGCAATGGTTCAACCGTGACGGCGACACCTATCTGCAGGTGATCACCGCGCCCGGCGCCGACAAGGACAGCGTGCGGATGCACCTGCATCGGATCGCCGACGCCCATCCGTCGGCAGGCGGAGTACCGGTGCAGGTCTACACCGGTGCCGAAGCGCTCGCCGCCACTCAGCAGTCCGCGCAGCAGGCAGGCGCGTTCACCGTGGCCATCCAGTGGATCGTGTCGGCCGCTGCTGCCGTGGCGTTGCTGAACACCCTGCTGCTGTCGGTGCTCGAGCGTCGACGCGAACTGGGTGTGCTGCGCGCGATGGGCGCGTCGCGCCGCTTCATCTCACGCATGGTGGTGGCCGACGCGGCAGCCGTGGCCGTGGTGGGCGCCATCACCGGCCTGGTGATGGGTACCGGACTGCACGTTCTTGCGGACAAAATACTCTCTGCGACAACGTCATTGGACATCTCGTACACACCCCGACCGTCCACTCTCATCTTCGTCGCGGTCTCAGTGGTGCTGTGTCTTCTCGGTGCTTACGTGCCTGCGTACCGCGCCGCCCGCATGAACATCACCGCGGCGATCGCCGCGGAGTAGCGGTCAGCCGGCGTTGCTGGTGGTGAGGATGGGGTTGATGGCGGTGCGGGAATGGGTATGCGGTGGCTTCGAATCCCGGGGGCGGTGCCGCGGAGGCCCATGTTGAGTACGGCGAGTGTCTGTTCGCGGAATTGTCGCAGGAACCCCGAATTTCGTCGTAAACACTTCGCACGCGCAGTGTTTCTGACGAGAAGCGGCGTGTATCGACGTCGCGTCCATGGCGGCTCGGGAGATGGGTAGGCGGTCGCACGCGCGTGGACGACAGGTTTGTCGGGATCCATGCGGAGCTCTGAGTGCGGCGACGATGAGTGGAGGGAGGCCGTCGAATTCGTTGGTCATGATGACTCTCCTCGAGTGCGCGAGCTCAGTCCGCGACGGGCGGCGTCGTCCGCACGACCTTAGCCGCCACTCCCGTGCCGTTGCTCGTCGAGCCCGGAAACCAATCTGTCAATAATTCTTGACAACCGTTCTTCGTCAACATAACCTGACAACCATGCGCGACGAACCGACAACACCCGAGCAGGATCTGGCCGGAGCCGCAGCGAGCGACGACCCGGCCACCGGACTGGCCGCTGTCCGCGCACTACGGACCCTGGCCGACCGGCTCGAGGAGGTTCAGGTGGCCAACGCCCGGAGCAAGGGCTGGAGCTGGCAGGCGATCGCCGACATCTTGCAGATCAGCCGCCAAGCCGTGCACCAGAAACATTCACAACGTGAGGCCTAGTAGGGCCGGAATTAGGAGAACCATCATGTTCGGACGATTCAGTCGAGACGACAGGATGCTGCTGGCATTCGCCACGCAGGAAGCCGCCGACCTGGGACATCGCCAGCTCGGCAACGACCACCTCATCCTCGGCATGCTGTGCAACGCGCGTTCGCCGTTGTTCGGTCTGCTCGGTGAGCAGGGTCTGACGCTCGCCACGGCGCGTGACGCCGCGCGGGCATATCACGAGGAGAACGACGTCGACGACGTCGCGGCCGCCGAGCAGAGCGCCGCCGAGCGCTACGAGGAAGACCGCGAAGCACTCAAGAGCATCGGCATCGACCTCGACAAGGTGCGTGAAGCCGTGCGCGACCGCTTTGGCGACGACCTGTCCGAGGGTTGGGCGCAGCGGCCCGAGCGCGGCCGCGTTCCGCGTGGCCGTGACGGTGGTCCCCGCGGTCGGGGACATGGCCATGGACACGGCCACGGACACGGCCGAGGCAGGGGCCGCGGACGCCAGGGCTTCGGCCCCGGCGGTTTCGGCCCCGGTTTCGACCCCCGCCAGGGCTACGGACCCGGCGGTTTCGGCCCCGGATTCGACCCCCAGGGCGCGTTCGGCCCCGACAGCCCGTTCGGTCCCGACAGCCCGTTCGCGGGTGAGGGTCCGTGGGAGCCGGGTCGTGGACGGCGTGGCCCGCGCGGACGTGGCGGGCGCCCCCGCTTCGCCCCGGAGACCCGCGACGCGCTGAAGGCAGCCGTGGAGATCGTGCGTGAACGCGGCGACGACCGCCTCCGCCCCGAGTACCTACTTCTCGGGATCATCGAGGTCAACGACGACGCCTCGCGTACCGTGATCGAATCCGCCACCACCGCAGACGCTTTGAAGGCCGCCGTGCTGGCGAGCCTGCCGGAGGCCGACGCGCAGGTGTGATCGCACGCGCGCGAATACAACTAGGGTCGGAGCGCACCGCCAACGCAATAATTGCGTTGGCGGTGCGCTCACGCCGCACTTATATCTGTATCCCGCGGAGCCACGCCTCGACCCCCGCCGTCACCCCAGCACCAGCCCGACGGCGGTCAGCACCGACCATGCGAGCATCGCCATCCCGGTACCACCGAGGGCGGGGATGAGCCCGGGGCCGGTGGCCCCCTCCCGCACCGGTCGGTACGCGACCCAGATCAGTGGCGTCGCAAGCAGTCCCAGCAACGCCCACGGGGTCGCCGCGATCAGCACCACACTCGCCACCAGCGGCACCGCGAGTAGCACGCCGTAGAGCATCCGCGTCCGCTTGTCGCCGATGCGGACCGCCAGCGTGTGTTTGCCCGACACCGCGTCGGTGGGGATGTCACGCAGGTTGTTCACCACCAGGACCGCGGTCGACAGGCTGCCCACCGCCACCGCGCACGCCAGCCCCACCCAGTCCACCGCACCCGCGGTGACGTATTGGGTGCCGAGCACCGCGACGAGACCGAAGAACACGAACACGGCCACTTCGCCGAAACCCAGGTAGCCGTAGGGTTTCGAGCCGCCGGTGTAGAACCACGCTCCCGCCACACAGACGGCTCCGAGCACCACCAGCCACCACGCCGTGGTCGCGGCCAGCACCACTCCGCACACCGCGCCCACCCCGAAGCAGATGAACGCCGCGCGTTTGACCGCACCGGCCGACGCCGCACCCGAGCCCACCAGCCGCATCGGACCCACCCGGTCGTCGTCGGTGCCGCGGATGCCGTCGGAGTAGTCGTTGGCGTAGTTCACCCCGATGATGAAGGCGATGGAGACCACCGCCGCGAGCACCGCCTTCCACCAGACGATGTCACCGAGGTGCAGAGCCGCGCCGACGCCGGCGACCACCGGAGCGATGGCGTTGGGAAGAGTCCGCGGACGCGCGCCCGCGATCCACTGCTTGGGGGTTGCCACGTATCAGATCGTGCCACGAGGCCGACGCTCGTCGTCGGCCAGGCGATCTACTGCTGCGTGGGCAGCCCGAAGGCGGTGAGCACGGTCTTGGTCCACAACTGCTGTCCGGCCGCGTTCGGGTTGACGTCGTCGGACATCGACCCCGGCTGCACTGCTCGGCACTGGGCTCGCCTGCGACGCGGCGGACCCGCTGGAGCCGCGATTCGAAGGGATCATGAGCCCCACGATTCGCACCTCACCAACACCACCGCCAAGGTGCTCGAACCTGCGCTCACCCGCCACTCCGACGAGGCGCAGTTCGACTACAACGCCCGCTGACGGTCGAGTCCGGGCCTCCTGCGTCTTCCCGCGGACGTATGTCCTTCCCGCGGCATGGATCTCTTGCGCAGGAGGGAAATGGGTGCGCGGCAGCAGCAGCGGTTTGCCCCACGACTTCAGCGCCGACGCCCACTCGCGCAGGTCGCCGTCGAACACCCCCCGACGCGATCCGGCGAGTGCTTCCAACCGCTGGATCGGGGTGCGGTCGGGAGCTCCCGACGGAATGAAGGCGCCCCACTGCTTGCGCGGAGATTTCGGTGCCTCCGGAGCCGTCGACCGTGCGCGGGCCGCCAACGTCAGCGACGCCGCAGCCAGCGCGCCCAGGCGCAGAACATCACGGCGGCGACGAGATGTCGGTCGCACCACGGCTTGGTAGTTCCCCTCGCGGGTTGCGGCGTGGCGGTGACCCGACCCGCCGGCGTGAGGGCCTCGATCCATTCGTCCCACGTGACGTCAGACGTGTACGCGGAGTGCTGATGAATAGTGTCCGCTGGATAGTCTCCTGGTGACGGGTCGGGCAGCCATACCTCGAGCGGCGCTATTTCACGCCGGAGCACGTACCGCGGAACGGATGCGGACACCGATCCCGCCGCTCCACACTGGGGTTGCGGATTCAGGTCACCGGTCACCGACCCCTGCATGTACGGCCGGAAGCCGTCTCGTCCCGCCACCGCGACCACCCCGTCACCGATGTAGTCGGTGAACCGGACGAGATTGATCCACCGATCCTCCAAGGCGCTCCGCAGTTGCTCGTGCGTGTCGTGATTCAGCACCGACGGAAAGGCACGGCCGTATGCCCAACCGAGCTGCGAACCGTAGGTCAGTAGCGAGAGCTTTCGCTCGGCGGGGACACCCAGGGCGTGGAGGCGGTGGGCGAGCGCGTACATGATGAGCGAACCCTGACTATGGCCGCCGAGCACGAGTGGTGCGTTTTCGTCGTCGGGCAGAACCTTGGGAATCGTTGTGGTGACGAACTTTTCGAGATCTCGGATCGCGCGCGGCGCATATGCTGGCGGTACCAGCGGGTGTGCCTCCCGCGGCCAGAACGACCCGAGGTCCCACAGCACACCAAGCGCCCGACCGGCGTTGCGTGGGCTCTTCGCCGCGTTGTACACCGCGCGCAAAATCAACCCCGCGAACGCCACCAGCGCGAGGGTTCCCACGGTCTCGATCCACTCGGTTGCGCTGACGAGAGAGTGGCAAAACCGTGCGACGGCCCCGGCCGCCACCGCCACCGTCGTGACGATCGCCAAGGCCGTTGGAGTCGCAAGCTTCCCCGTCGCCAACTTCCACCGGATCGTTGGGATCTTCTCCGGCGTGACTCGTGCCTGGAGGGCAATCGCGAGCGTCTGGCGCGGGCTCTTCCGAAAGAGCGCAATCCCGACCACGACGAGAACGATGGTCGCGCACACCATCGTGGTGGCGCCCCACATCCACGCCGTCGACATGTACACCCGGGGGAGTGTCATCGACGTCTCACGAAGATTGTGCGCACCTATGAGGCCCCCCAGCCAGCCGATCGTCTGGTCGAAGACGTTCCTGGGTGCCGCCTCGTCGGACGTCACGACGACTACGCCGATCACCAGGCGAGTAAGTGCGACGCCCGCACCGGCACCCACCAGCACAGCAAGGGCGGCCACACTGGGAGCGTGCATGCCCCACAACCACACTCGTGTGATCCGCGGTTCTCGCATCATCGCCTTGCGGAACGGAAGACTGACGACGACGGTCATGAACGCTGCAGCTGCGACGAGTAAGGCTGCGGCGAAGAAAAGCCAGTCGAGCATCGAGCCGTCGATTACCTGCCGGGTTCCGTCGCCTGCGCCGCGGAATCGGTTCGGCAGCACCCAGACCATGATGACGAACAGCGTCAGCGCACCCAGCGCCATCCAGCCCAGCGCGAACCAGGAGACGAATAACCGCCACATCCAGCGCAACCGGGAAGTGGGACCTCCCAAGTGCGCATCGCCGCCCGACGCCCGCGGATCATTGCACAGCGCGGTGGCGCACACCGCGATGATCAGTACCACACCGAACCCCATGGTCACCCACCAGCCGGCGTGCCACCCGCCGACCAGGTTCCAGCCCACCAAGGTGATTCCGGTTACCGCGTGGGTCGTCAACAGCAATGTCGCGCGCGAATCGGTGGGGCGCACGAACTCGTCGCGCGCGATGGGCGGCGCGGACGAGAGAGCGTCGTTTGCAGATCCGGGCTTCTCGGTGCGCAGATCGCTATCGTTGTCGCCCCGTAGCGACACGAAGGCGCCCAGAACGAAGACAGCGGCCAGGATGAGCACAACCACGACGGATCGCATCTGGCCATCCTGCATGCCGAGATTCACGGCGTGCCAACGCCATCCCCAGTCGTCGGCCAGCCACGCCCAGCAGCGCGGACCGCCGTCGTCGGTGCGCCGACATTGATTCGCGAGGACCTCGGCAACCAGGTATGTGATCTGGGTGACCAAGATTGCGGTGAGTGCCAGCCCCACCAGGCGGAACAGCGCACGGGTGAGGCCCATCGCCAACGTCCATCCCGCGCAGGCGGAACCGTCGGGGCGTCGTTTCACCGGCGGCAGCATCCAGATGGCGACATTGGCCATCACGAACGGCGCGAACAGTGCCCATATCGCCTGCGAGCGCAGGCCCGACGTCATTGTGGCCCACCGGTAGCCGAACCGATCCTGGGTGCGTTCGATGTGGCGCGGTGCCTTCGGGTAGGTGGTGAATTCGCCCCGATAGTCACTGCCCAGGGTGCCGGGCACGGCTACCACTCGTGGCGAATCCAGAATTGTTTCCGACGTTGTGCCGCTCACACCGTGGGTGAGCAGCATTAGCGGTTTCTTCGTCGCGTCTGTCGGTTGCTCACCACCGTCATGGTTGCCGGCCATGGGCAATTCTAACCTCAGCCGACCGACGCGACGGCCCCGTTTCGGTTGATCTCCCACCGCTTGCTCGTGTGATCGGTGCGGTGCAGCACCGACGCCGCGGTGGCGCGTTCGGTGGGTGTGATCCGGACGAACACCTCCCCGTCCTGCGCGTGGTCGAGGACGTCGGTGGCCAGCCGCGTAACACTGTGCGCCACTACGGGATCAACCGTACCGGTGGCGCCGGAGTCGTCGATGAGCACCACATCCACACCGCGTTTGCGGGCGCGGAACACCGGATTGTCGAGATCGAGTTCCGACATCAGCGGCGCACGAAGACGGTCGCGCAGGTGGGCTTCGAGCACCGCGCAGCCGACGCGCTCGTCGGCGGTGAGTTCGTCGCCGGACGCGATGCGTTCGAGCAACGGGCGTGCGAGCTGGTCGAGGTGACGCACCTGGCGGTTGCGTTCGTCGCGGGCGGCGCCGTCGGCGGCCAGCGCGGCCACCTGCCGGGTGGTCTGGTCGCGGAGTTCGAACACCTGACTGGTGGTGGGCCGCAACGTGACTGCGAACAGACCGCCGAGCGCCATGGGCGCGGCATCGACCAGGGCCAACCCGGCCGCGGCTATCGCCGATTGGCCCGTCGCCGTGCCCCACAGTGCGAAAAGCATTACGACGCACACCAATCCGATCCACGGAATCAACACCCGGCCCCGCACGCCCATGAACACGTACACCGCCGCAGCGGCTCCGTGGGTCATGGACACCAGGCCCGTCGCCGCGGCCGACGCCGGGATCGCCGAGAGCATCAGCGCGGCGCCCAACGGACCCGCGGCGGTGAGCAACCACGTGGTGGTGATCGGAAGCGGATCACCCGGTGCGCGGATCACCGCTATCGACGCCGACACGAAGATCAGCGTGCCGGTTACGATCCCCCACGCGTTGGTGACGAGCGGGGCCGAGGTGATCACGGTGACGCAGAGCGCGGTGAGGTAGATACCCAGTACCGCCATCGCCTCGGGGCGTCGCAGACCGAGGAGGTCGCGTACGTCGCGCGGCCCGTCGAGCACCACACCGGATGTCAGAGTCCCCATGTCAGCGCCGCCACCTCAGGTGCACACGCGTCCCGCGACCGGGCCGGGAGTCGATGGTCGCGTCGCCGCCCGACAGTCGCCTCATGCGGCCGCGGATGCTGACCGCGATGCCCAGTCGCGACGCCGGGACCGTGGCGGGATCGAAGCCGGCGCCGTCGTCGACGATGTCGACGCACAACTCGTCGGGCGACGTCGTGACCGACACCGATGTCGTGGCGCCCTCGCCTGCGTGGCGACGGCTGTTGCGAACGGCCTCGGCTGTCGCGGCCGCTATCGTCATCACCGCGTTCCCCGGATAAGTGGTGTGCGCGTCACCGATCACCGTGCGCGCCCGCATCGTCGGATCGACCAGCATCACGACGCCGGCGATGTGTTCGCATGCTTCGGGGGCCGTCACCGTGCTGCGGTCGACGGGATCGGCGGCCTGCTCCACCGCGGCCAGCGCTTCACGCGCACTCTGGGCGAGCTCGGGTGAGGCGCCGTTGCGGGCGGCGAGCAGCAACGTCGACATCACGCTGTCGTGGGTCAACGCATCGAAGCGATGCCGCTCGGCCGATCGCGCTCCGGCCGCCGCGGCCGCGGCGGTGGCCGAGAGCGCCCGTGCCCGGGAGCTGTCGAGGATCCCGGTGACCCGGATTCCCATCACCGCGGCCGCCACGAAGATGAGCGAGAACGCGTACCCCCAGAACAGTCCCGGTAGAAAGGGATCGGTCTCGGTGGTCGGCCTGGCCAGTAGATCGATGATGCCCGTGTTGGCGATGAACACCGCGAGCACACCGAAGGCCGCCCACGGCGGAAAGGCCAGGGCCGCTGAGATCGCGGCCAACCCGGGAAAGAGCGCGAACCACACCACCTGCGCGGTACCCAGCGGGCTGCCGTCCCACGCCGGCCACCACAGCACGCCGACGAGTAGGTAGCCCACCACGTTCACCCCGGCGACGATCCGCAGGCGTCTGATGTCGGCGTGACGGCTCAACGGTCCCATAGCCAGCCCGGTGCCGATGGACAGCACCAGCGCCACCGGCGTCCACCACGCCGCGGTCACGCGGGCCGCGGCGAGGATGAGCGGAATGCACAGCACGGCATACATCACGTAGCCGGCCGCGATGAACAGCGACACCTGCCGCAGGATTCGACGTCCGGCGTAACGGTCTCGCCGGGCGTCGACCCCCGTCAGTGGTCCTGACGCCGGGGAACCGGTAGCCATCCGTCTTCGATCGCTCGCTTGTACAGGTCGGTCTTGGTGGGCGCGGGGCGGCCGGCCGAGGCGTAGCGTGCGCGAATGCGGTTTACGTAGTCGCTGACGGTTTCGGGCGACAGGTGCAGTTCGGCTCCCACCCGGGCGGTGGATTCGCCGGCCGCGTAGAGCTCGAGAACCCGCCGCAGCTGCGGCGTGAGTTCGACGAAGTCGTCGTCGGAATCGATGGCCGACGCCCAGTCGATGCCGGCGACGGCGTTTCCGGTGAGCGCCTGACGTATCGCCGCCAGCAGTTCCCGTTCACGAGCGTTCTTCCGGATCATGCCCATCACTCCGGCGGCCGCGGCCTCGCGGATCAGATACCTCTCGTCACCCGAGGTATAAAGCAGTACCGGGATGTCGGCCGCTCGCAGCGAGCCGATGTTCTCCGTGGGTGCCGTCCCGTCGTCGAGTCTCAGGTCGAGCAGCACCAGGTCGAGGTCCCGGGTCACCGCCAGCAGGTCGGCCACCGTGTCGGCCCCGGCGGCCAGATGCATGTCGGGCTGGGCATCAAAGGTGGCGCGCAGGCCCCGCACGATCTGCTCGTGGTCGTCGACCACACCGATACGATGCGGGGCGCGCTCCTCGCTCATGGCAGTATCATTACCGATGCGCGGGTCCGCTGCACAAACGTAGTCGAATCCGAAACGGCCGTTGTAGTTCTCGGGCGCCCACGGCGCCTTCCTCCACCAATTCTCGACATCGCGAATGCGCCGCCGTATCCAATCTGTTGCATTTTCTTCGCCGTAATGGTGCGTGGAGTTGCCGCCACCTGCGATGGCTTCTGCCTACGCTGCAAAAACACAGGTCAAATCCCGTCGGCCAGGGGAGTCATCGTGACCACAGCGCAGCGCGTCCGACGTGCCGCTGCGCTGCTGGCCGTCATCTCGGCGATGATTCTGTCCGGGTGCGGAAAAAGTCCGGAAACCTCGTCACAGATCAACGCCGAAACCGGTCACAACGGTGGTGTTTCGGAGAACGTTCCCGCGGACTTCGACACCACGTTCCGATGGATTCCCGATTCCGTATTCGACGTCTCGAGTCCGGAGGGAACGTTTGTACGCGCCTTCGTCGAATCCTTCGAACTGGCCAACGCCAGCGGTTCCACGCACTGGGGATATCCGGGTTTCGCGGAGGCGGCGCCGTCGAACATCGCGCAGATGATCAGCGTCTACCCGTCGACGGTGTCCGACTCCCGGCCTGGTGTCGGGACGGTGTTCTTCACCGGACTGCGTCGGGTCGACGACGGGGCGTGGACGCGCCTGGTGCTCTGCCGCTACGGATACCGCTCGGTCCGGGAAACAACCGGCCGGCACACCGACTGGCTCTCCGGGATGGACAGCCCCCGGCCGGTCGAGATCGACTTCCGCCGCGGGTTGGTGATGCCGCCGACGGCCGTGAAGGGCACCGCCCGCACCCCGGGCGCACGTGTCTTCGGTGACTGGTACGCCACCCGGTACGACTTCGCGGCCGTGTACCCGACGCCCACCGCCGATCAACTCGCTTGTGCGGCCCAAGTTCCCGCTTCGGTCCCGCATCGCGCGCCGGTTCGGGGACCCCAACCGTGGAAGCCGATGGCGCCGAGCCCCGGCTGGTCGTCGACGGCCGTGCTCTAGCCGACGCAGTTCGCGCGGGTCCTGTCCGCTCGCGCGGGTGGTCGACGGTCCGCGGGAGCAGAGAAGCCCCGCGAGACCCCCGGCCCTGCAGCGTGTAACCCATCCACGCAGTGTGAACCGAGCCGGTAGAGTCCCGGGACCATGGGGTGTTTGCGACGCGGCGCGTGGATTCCGATCGTTGCGGTGGCAGCGGGTCTGTCGGCGGCGGCGGTGACGACGGTGACGAGTGCACCCGCGCACGGCGCGGTGTCGTCGCTGCGGATCGCCCCTCCCGGCGGTACCGGAAAGTACGGCGCCGGCTGCTCCTACACCGTGACGGCGCGAGTCACCGGCAATGGGCCGGTGGTGTTCTCGGTCCGCCAGCCCACCCGGCTGCGTCACGGTGGCCTGCTGACATTCACCAACACCGTTGTGCCCGAACGTCGTATCGCGGTGTTCCACTGGTCGCCCGTGGTGGAAGGACGGTACGTGCTCGCCGCCCGGCAGCAATCGTCAGGCAAGTGGGTGGGCAAGGTGGCCGACGTGTCGGCGCCACTCGACCTCGGCAGCACCTGCTCGGGGTTGTGACCCAGTTCGCTTACCTCGGTGCGTGAGGCGGGAAACACCGGGAGGCCGCCCTGCGTCACGTCATGCTCGAGTTGCGGCCGATATTTAGCGGTGGAAACATCGGCCCTACCGCTCCTTCGGGGCGGCGGTCAGCGAGAGAGTCGGGGCTATCTCGCTGATGTCGAATTACGCGTGGGTCGGATTCTGCGTTCATGTCGCAATCCGCACCGACGCCGACTTTGCGTTGCACAGCCCATGAGTTCAATGACCCTGGAGGGTCTTCATGGCACCAATCGACCAGCTTTTCGGGATCTGGGACGAGTTTCCCGAAAGGCATTCACGGCCAACAGTTTCCGTCGTCCTACCGGTGCTCAACGAGGCACGAAACCTTCCGCACGTCGCCGAACGGATGCCACACGACATCGACCAGCTCGTCGTCGTGGACGGGCACTCCTCGGACAACACGGTGGAGGTCAGCCGACAGCTGTGGCCCGACGCGGTGCAGGTGACGCAGACCCGCAAGGGTAAGGGAAATGCGCTGAGCTGCGGATTCGAGGCCGCCACCGGCGACATCATCGTCATGCTCGACGCCGACGGCAGCACCGACCCGCAGGAGATCCCGCGGTACGTCAACGCGCTGACCTGGGGCGCCGACTTCGCCAAAGGGTCGCGCTTCACCCGATGCGGCGGCAGCGCCGACATCACGCGCATCCGCCGCATGGGCAACTGGGGCCTCAACTCCATCGTGAACGGCCTGTTCGCAAGTCGTTTCAGCGACCTCTGCTATGGGTACAACGCCTTCTGGCGCCACTGCCTCGGGGTGATCAACCTGCCCGCGTCGCACCTACCGCATCCCCAGTGGGGTGACGGTTTCGAGGTGGAGACGCTGATGAACGTGCGGGTGGCGGCCAGCGAGCTGCGCATGGTCGAGGTGCCCAGCTTTGAATCCGAACGCATCCACGGGGTGAGCAACCTCAACGCGATCAGCGACGGTATGCGGGTATTACGCACCATCCGAAGGGAATTCGCCACACACCGGCTGGAGCCACCCATAACGGTGTCAGCGCGGGCGCCAGTCGCGACGTCCGCCTCCTGACGCCACTTCGCTCGGAATCGGGGTCCGAACGACGTGGACGGCACAACAACACACGGCACGCACACAACACACAGCGGTTCCGACGAACGCTTCGGTTCGGCGAGGCTGCACGGCGACGCGATCGCGGTGGCGTTCTCGTCGATCGGCAATGCCGCTCTGGGAGTGGTGTTCTGGGCAGTCGCCGCGCGACTCGTCCCGCCGCATCAGCTCGGCGTGATGACCGCGGTGCTCTCGGTCATCACGTCGCTGGCCTCGGTGGTCGCCGCCGGGGTGGGTGACGCGTACACCGCGCTGCTCCCGGCCACCGGGAGCGGACGCACCCAGGTGTATCGACGCGGGCAGCGGCTGTTTCTGGTGCTCTCGGTGATCGCCGGTGTTCTCGGTGCCGCCGTGGCCGTTTCGCTGTTGCGCGAGATCCGCGGATCGGTGGCGGTGGGCGTCCTCATCGCGGCGGGCGTGGTGGCGTGGGGTGCCTTCACCCTGCAGAACTCCACGATGGTTGCGATCGGACGGGCACGGTGGGTTCCGCTGGCCAACCTGGGGGCCGGTCTCGGCAAGATCGCGCTGCTCGTCGTGTTCGTCCTCACCGTGTCGTGGCACGCGGTGGAATTGTCGGCGGTGATCGCGGTCCTCGCCGTGGCACTGGTGCTGCGGCCGATCCTGGGCAGGCTCATCACCAGCGGTGACCGGTTACCGGAGGCGGGCTCGGTCTCGGTGCACGAATCGATCCCCGAGTTCAATCGGGTCGTGCGGCAGACGATCTCGTTGTCGTCGCTGGGGCTCGGGCTGCTCACCCTCACACCGTTCCTGGTCACCGTGTTCGCCGGCCCCCGCCAGGGCGCACTGTTCGCGCTGTGCCTGACCATCGTGGCCACCTTCGACTTCATCGGTGCGTCGATGGCCGTGTCGCTGGTGGTGCACGCGTCCGGGGTGCCCGAGGAGTCCGACGCGATGGCCCGCACCATCCTGCGCCGGGCCGCGACGATCACCCTGGCCGGGACGGTGGTGGCCATCGCCGTCGTACCCCCCGCACTGCAGATCCTCAACCCGGCCTACCCGTGGCAGCAGTCGCTGCCCGTGATCGTCGTACTGTGCCTCGGCACGCTCACCCGGGTGCCCTACCTGGTGTGGACGGCCATCCAACAGGCACGACGAAACCTACGAATGCCGCTGGTGTTCAACGCATTCACCGCGGTGCTGATGCTCGCACTGCTGCCCGTGCTGTGTCACGGGTTCGGCGCCCTCGGCGGGGCCGTCGCGCTACTCGTCCATCAGCTGGCGCTGAGCGTTGCCGCCGCCGCCCACCACGTCATCACCACGCGGGCACACACCCGCCAGGAGGAAACCACATGACCACACCGACAGGTGCCGTCACCACCGTCGTCGTCGAACCCGTCACCGACGTGCCACACGATCTCGACCTGTGGCCGGGTGCGGTGTGGGTCGGCCAGATCGAACAAGACACCCTCACCGTCGATGCCCTCGACCTCGTCGACGGCCGACGGTTCACCACCGCCCGGCTGTTGATCCGCCGGTCGGGCACACCCGTCGGCTTTCTCGAGGTGCCGATCGTCGACGGTCTCGTCGACACCACCGATCTGCGAGACCGCGCGCACGCCCTGCCGGCCGTCCCGGCCACCGCACCGGCCGCACCGGCACCGGCCATCTCGGTGGTGATCTGCACCCGCGACCGGCCCGATCACCTCCGCACCATGCTGGCAAGCCTCGACGTGCTCGACTACCCGGAGTTCGAGGTGGTGGTGGTCGACAACAATCCGCCCAGCGGGCTGACCGCGGCGGTGGTGGACGAGCACGTCGGCGTGCCGGTCCGCGTCGTGGATGCACCCGGTCAGGGATTGTCGGTGGCCCGCAACACCGGCCTGCGTGCCGCGGCGCACCCCATCGTGGCGTTCACCGACGACGACGTGGTGGTCGATGCGCACTGGCTCACCAACATCGCCGCCGGCTTCGCGCGGGACCCGCGCGTCGCGTGCGTGTGCGGCATGGTGCCCACCTCGGAGCTGCTCACTCCGGCACAGTCGTACTTCGACCGCCGGGTGGGGTGGGCGCAGCACTGGGCGCCCGCCACCTACGACCTGCGCGAACAACTCGACGACGACCTGTTCCCGCTCCACGTGTCGCAGTTCGGCACGGGCGCGAACTTCGCGGTCCGTCGCGACGTCGCGATGCAACTCGGCGGCTTCGACGAGGCGCTCGGTGCCGGAGCGCCCACCGGCAGCGGCGAGGACATGGACATGTTCGTCCGCGTGCTGCTCTCCGATCATGTCCTCGTCCGGGAACCGTCGGCGCTGATCTGGCACAGCCATCGCCGCACCGCCGGGGAACTCGACGCCCAGCTCTACAACTACGCCGTCGGACTCACCGCGCTCATGTGGAAACTGGTGCTGCGGCCACGCACGGCCCTGCTGGTGATGCGACGCGTTCCCGCCGGGTTCCGGCACATGCGGTCGGTGATCGTCGTCGACGACGCCGCGGCACGCACCGCCGATCCGGCGCTCGACCACGTCACCGACCGCGAACGGGAGGGCTTTCTGCGTGGCCCGTGGGCGCTGATGCGGGCCCGGTGGGCGGGCCGGATCGCCGCGCCGCTCAAGACCCCGGCGACCGCACTCGGGCGGCGGCTCGACATCCGGCACCAGACGATGTGGGGTGACCCGCCCGGTCCCGTCGTGCAGGCACAGATGACGTCGATCGCCTTCGTGTTCGGTGTGCTCGGCCTGCTCGGCGCCCTGCCCGCGCTGCCCGGTGCTATTCGCGCGGTGGCGACCCTCGCGCTGGTACTCCTCGGGCCGGGCGCGCTGATCTTGTCGTTCTACCCTCGCCTGCCCGGCTACGCGCGCGCCGCGCTGATCCCGGTGACCGGGGTGGCGATCACCATCCTCGCGGTGAACCTGCCGCTGCTGCTGGGCGTCTACCGGCCGACGGCGACGATGCTGGTACTGGCCGGTGTCACCGCCGCCGGTGCGTTGCTGCGCAGGTTCTGGTTATCGGAGCGGGCGGGGCGGGTGGCGACATGAGCACCGCCACCATCGTCGAAACCTCGACAGCACCCACTGATTCGCGCGCCGAGCCCGCTCGCACCCCACCCCGGCGCAGTGGCCTGCCGTGGCTGATCCTGGTGGCGGCGCTGGTCGCATTCGGGTACGGGGTCACCACCATCCGGGACTCACCGATGAGCCTGTTCGGTCTACTGGCGTCGGCATCGCCGGTGTACGCGGCATCGATCCTATTGGCGGCCTGCGGATTCGGGATGGCGCTGCGCCGCGGCAACACAGCGGCCTGCTGGGCGGGCATCGGGGTGATGATCATCTGCCTACGGTTGCCGCGGGTGGTGAGCACCGAGGTGCCCATGTATGCCTGGACGTACAAGCATCTCGGTGTCGTCGACTACATTTCGCAGCACCGCGCGCTGGCGCACGGGGTGGACATCTACAACGGCTGGCCGGGATTGTTCGCCCTGACGGCATGGTTCTCCGACCTCACCGGCATCTCCGCGGTCGACATCGCGCATTGGTTCACACCGGTGTTCCACGTGGCGCTGGCCGGCCTGATGTACGCGGTGGCCCGCGCGTGGCGGCTCACCCGCGATCAGGCGCTGATGGCCACCTTCCTCGTGGTGACGCTCAATTGGGTCGAGCAGGACTACTTTTCGCCGCAGGCGATGGGCATGCTCCTCACCTCCGGCATCCTCATCCTCGTCGGTCTCGGCCGTCACCGCCGCACCGGTGTGGTGCTTGTCTGTGTGCTGTTCGCGGCGTTGACCATCACCCATCAGCTCACGCCGTACTGGGTGCTGCTGGCCGCGGTGCTGCTGGTGGTGGGCCGCAAACTGCGGCCCTGGTGGATGCTGGTCCCGATGGCGGTGATCCTGGTGGCCTTTCTGCTCACCAATCTCGATGTCACCAGCAACTATTCGATCCTGTCGCTGGACGTCCTGAAGAACGTCAAGACCAACGACGCCAACATCGGTGCCACCGGTCAGCGGGTGACGAGCTGGGTGATGCGCGGCCTCACCGGATCGATCTGGGTGGCCACCGTGGTGGTGCTGGCGACGCGGTGGCGCCGCAAACAGGAGTTCTGGGCGGCCGCAGTGCTCGCGTTGAGCCCGATCCTGATCCTGGGCGGGCAGGGCTACGGCGGCGAGGCCATCTTCCGGGTGTTCCTCTACTCCCTGCCGGGATGCGCGATCGTACTGTCGCCCTTGTGGGTACGCGGTCTGCGGGCCCACGGGCGCCGACTCGTCGTCGCGTTCGGCGCGCTGCTGATGGCCACCGCGATGGCCGCGCAGGCGTACTTCGGAAGCTGGTACACCAACCTGATCACCCGGCCGCAGCTCACCGTCGCCGACGCGCTGCTCGATCGTGGTGACCTTCCCGCGTACATGACACCGATGGTTCCGGCGTGGCCTGAGCGCAGCGACGCCAATTACGTGGCGTACGCCGAGTGGGCCGACAGCTTCGATCACGAGATGATCTTCGCGACCGGCCTGATCCCCACCGACTTCGGTTCCCCCGAGAGCTACCGGACGCTGATGTCGCTGGTCGATGCGCGCGCCGAACCCACCTACATCGTCTTGAGCACACCGATGAAGGCCTACGGCAACTATTTCGGCGTGTTCCCCGGAAACGCCATGGACAACCTGCAGAAGCACCTGCGATCGGATTCCGGATGGACACCCGTGGTGGCGCAATCCGACGTCTGGGTCTACCGCTTCGATCACTCCGATCACTCCGATCAGGGAGGAACACCGTGAACACAACCGTCCGTATCGAACGTCGCGACCGCCCGTGGCTCGACGCCCGCACCGTCTACCTACTCGGCCCGCTGCCCGTGCCGGGAATCGACGAAGTACGCCGCAGGCTCCATGCCTACGCGCGTCTCAACCCCAACAGCCGCATCACGTGGGCGCTGAGCGGCGACAGACGACACTGGCTGGTGCGGCCGTCGCTGCCCGATGACGCAGTGACACAACGCGAGTGGGCTCCCAGGGCGACGATCGAGCAGGTACTCGACGACCTGTACCAGGACGCCTCGCTGCCCACCCCGGTGTCGGTGGTCTGCTACCCCGAACACATCGCCCTGGTATCCACCCACGGGCTGTGGGACGGGCGGAACAACACCGCCATGGCCGAGGCGGTGGCCGGTGCCGCGGTGTCGGCGGACTATCCCCTGTGGCAGGCGCAACCGGGCGGCAGCGCCCCGCTGCTCCACGCGGCGGCCCGGACATTCGTGCGGCATCCCGATCGGCTCCTCGCCGCCATCCGAGACAGGCCGAAAGGCACTGCACCCACTGGGGACCCGGTACGTATGCCATGGGCTCCGGCGGTCGGGTCGGCATTTGCCACGGTGCCCAACGGCCCCCTCGACGCCGCCGTTGCCGCGGCCGCCGAGAGGGGAGAGCGCATCAGCAGATTCGCGCTGCTGAGTGCGATGCTGCTCGACCGCTGCACCCGGTTCGGCCTGCAGATCGAGCCGACCGTCAACATCATGGTCGATCTGCGAAAGTACCTGGGGGATCAGTGGATCGACGGCAACTTCGTGGCCACCGTGCCGATCAGCGTGGATAGCGGTGTCACCGCGAGCGAGGTGGCCGCCACCATCCGGAGCACCTTGAAGTCGGGCCGACCGGTGGCCGCGCAGGTGCTCACCTCGCTCCGCGTGGGTGGCCGGAGAGCGCCGCAGCGGCCGCCCACCTCGGTCGTTCGCGACGCACCGGCAGCCTTGACCATCACCCAGGTGGGTGACGTGTCGCGCATGTCGCTGCCGTTCTCCGACTCCGGTCCGGCGATCCTCGCGCAGACCGCCGCCCCGGCCGGACCCACCGGTGTCACCGTGGCATTCAACCACTCCCACGAGGTCACCATCCTCTCGGCCTGCGCGCACCGGAACGTCGTCGACATGGAACTGCTGAACAAGGTGTTCGCCGCCATGGCCGAGGATCCGGGGCGGCCCTCGTCCGCCGGCCCGGGAGGTTCGCGATGACCGGGGTGATGGTGGTGACGGTGGAGTCGGAGGTCACCGGCGCCGAGCAGAGTCTGCTCAACATCGCCCCCCTCATGGGCGAGCGCGACGTTGACATGATGCTGGCGACCGTGACCGGCGGGGGATTGGAGAAGGTCTGGCGCGCTCGGGGTCTCGACTTCGTGGCACTGTGTCTTCCTCGGCGACAGGGATTTCGGCCCAACTCGGGTGAGGGATACAGCGGGGTGCGTGAATCCGTATCGTTGCCCGCGCGGACACTGATGTCCGTCGTGCGCATCGGAGCGCTGGCCCGTCGGCGCAGAGTGGACGTGATCCATTCCAACCGGCTGATCACCCACCTCGACTGCGCTCTCGTCGGCCGCCTCACCCGCACCGGATCGGTGATCGAACTGCACGACATCGTGGCACCGGGAATCGGCCGGTGGGCGATGGGCGTGGCCGCGGTGCTGGCCGGGCGGGCGGTGGCCGTCAGCGGCGCGGTGCGCGACCAGTTGCCGCGCTGGGCGCGGGGGAACGTGGTGGTGATCCCGCAGAGCGTCGACCTCACCCGTTTCGGTGACGCACACGGCACCTCGAGTTGGCGGAGCAAGATTGCCGACTCGCCCGATGATCCGGTGATCGCCGCGGTCGGCCGCATCGATCCGGAGAAGGGACTCGACATCCTCATCCGTGCCGTCGCGCTGATGCGCTGGTCGGGCAGTGCGGCCCAGCTCGTGCTGGTGGGGTCACCCGGTAAGGACGCCGCCGGAGAGTGTTTGACCGGGCTCCGGGAACTCGGCGAACAACTGCTGGGCAACGCATTCCGGTACCTGACGCAGGTCGACGACGTCGCCGGTGTGCTGCGTGCGGTGGACGTGCTGGCCTGCCCGTCGTACGAGGAGCCCTTCGGCATGATCATTCTCGAAGCCCAGGCATGCGGCGTTCCCGTGGTGGCCTGCGACAGCGGGGGGCCCGCCGAGTTCATCGACGACGGCGAAACGGGACTGCTGACACCTCCCGGCGATGTCGCCTGTCTGGCCAGGGCTCTCGGCACACTCCTCGACGATCCGGACCTCGCCAAGCGCGTCGGCTCGGCCGGGCGCGACCGTGTGTACGAACGGTTCACCGCCGAGGTCCGCGCCGACAGGTTCGCGGCTCTGTACCGAGAACTCGCGAGGTGAGCCGATGAACTCGACGACCAGGCGGCTGATGCTGACAGCCGTCGCGATGCTGCTGGGCATCGTTGCCATGCTGACCGCCTGCACCAACTCGTCGGCGCCGGTGTCGCGTCTGGCCCGGCTCAACACCACCATCGACGGACAGCGGGTGCTGGCGCTCTATCGGGCCGGAACCCCGGTCAACGGCGTGGTGATCTACTTCCACGGCCTCGACCGCGACGAGACGGTGATCGAATCCGATGGGGCGCATCGCGAACTCACCACCGCGTTCGCCGACGCCGGCTATCCTGTGGCGGCGAGCTCCGCGAGCGGTAATGCGTACGGCAACAGCGCATCGCAGGCCGACTATGCCGCGCTCATCGCGGCGGCGAAATCGAACTTCAAGACCGATCGGGTGTTGTTCGTTGCCGAGTCGATGGGCGCGGTGGCCGCGGTGAACTTGATGGCGCAGGACCGCAACCACACCATCCGCGGTCTGGCGGGCATCAATCCGTTGCTGAATCTGAACGTCGGGCCCGCGCAGTATCTGGCCGTCGCGCATCAGGTGAATCCCCAGTATGTGCGCACCAGCCCGGTGGATCTTCCGGTGGAGTCTTTGCGCGGCAAAGATTTCCGGTTCTACCTCGCCGACCGAGACCAACTGGTGCTCACACCCACCAACGCCGACCTGTTCGGCTCACGTTTCGGAGGGGTGGCCAACATTTCGACGGTCGAGTGCACCGGCGAGCACCTCGACGCGTCGTGCATCCAGGGAAAGGACATCTTGCGATGGTTCTCGGGTCTCGACCCGCGCTAGTCTGCGACCAGCCGGAGCGGGTGATGGTGATCGGCTCCGGGACCCGGTTCATGAGCGGAATCAGTCAATACACCTACGCATTGGCCACCGCTTTCAGTGCCGAGCACCGGACGTCGGTGATCCTGATGCGTCAACTGGTTCCGCGGAGGTTCTATCCGGGAGCGCGGCGGGTGGGTCACCGCATCGCCGAATACCGGTATCCCGACGATGTGCGCGTGCACGACGGGGTGGACTGGTGGGTGATGCCGTCGATTCTTGGGGCGTGGCGCATGATCTGGCGGGAACGGCCCGACCTGGTGGCCGTGCAGTGGTGGACCGGTGCCGTGGCGCATCTCTATCTGTTGCTGCTCGTGGTGGCCCGGCTGCGCGGCGCGCGTGTGGTGTTCGAGATGCATGAGCTGCAGGACACCGGAGAAGCACGAATCGCGTTGGTGCCCTTGTACACCCGGGTGATGCTGCGGTTGATGTCCCCGATGATCGACGGGTACGTGATCCACTCCGAGGCCGACCGGGCGCCGTTGGCCGCGGCGCAGCCGCTCGGTGATCGTCCCGTCGACGTGATCCGGCACGGTCCGTTCGCCAACTATGCCGGCGGCGATCCGTTGCGGGAGGCGCCGGCCGAGTGTGTGAACCTCACGTTTTTCGGCACCATCCGCCCCTATAAGGGGTTGGAGGATCTGGTGCGTGCCTTCAACACGTTGCCCGACGTGGATCGCTTCTGGCTCACGGTGATCGGTGAGACGTGGGAAGGTTGGACACTTCCCGGCGAGTTGATCGCGCAGAGCCCGCACCGTGATCGCATCACCTTTGTCAACCGGTATGTGACCGATCGCGACGCCGCGCGGTGGCTGGCCGGCGCCGATGCATTGGTGCTGCCGTATCGGCGCTCGTCGGCCAGCGGCCCGCTGCACGTGGGGATGGCGCTGGGACTGCCCGTTGCGGTGTCGGCGGTGCCGGCGCTGGTCGACGCGGCGCGCGACTATGACGGGTGCGTGTTCTTCGCACCGGATGATGTGGACGCGCTGCGGGCTCGACTCCAGACGTTGGCGGCGATGGCGGGTTCGCGGTTCGACGACCCGTCGTCGTGGGGCGAATCCGTGGCACACTACCGGCGTCTGTACGCGCAGATGATCGACCCCGACGATCCCCACCTCAACCAATCTCGCCACCTGAAGGACAAGGCACCGAACCGATGAATGCGATGTCGCTGATCAACCGCCGCCACGCCGGGCGTCGTCGAGTGTGGTCGATGACGTTCGTCGCGCTGCTCGCGACCCAGTTGCTGGCTGCGTGCGACAAGGACCCGGCGGGGGCCGTCCCACCGCAGGCAACACTCGTCGCGGGCGAGAACTGTCCGCAGACCGCAGCGCGGACTCAGGGGTGGAGGAACGTCGCCTTCCGTGACGACTTCACGAATGCTGCGTCGTCACAGAACAATTGGTGGATCTACGATGGTCCGGGCAATGGCGGGCACGGGCGGCGCACACCGGCGGCGTTGTCGGTGGCCGGCGGAATGCTCACGTTCACTGCGGACTCGCTGGGCAATTCCGGTGGTATCGCGCAGAAGACGGGATACGTCGGCAAATATGGTGCGTGGGAGACGTGTATCAGATCGTCGATGTCCGCACCGGCGTATCATTCGGTGGCCCTCCTCTGGCCCAACGACAATGCATGGCCGGTCGGCGGCGAGATCGACTTCATGGAAATCCGCGACCCGATGCGCACCAACCTGGAATACAACCTGCATTTCGGTGCGGTCAACCACGTTGAATCCCATTCGAGGACGATCAATGGACTGCAGTGGCACAGTTACGCCGTGCAATGGACTCCGACGCGGATCTCGGTCTTTGTCGACGGAGTGATGTGGGCGCAGAGCACCGATGTGTCGCGGTTTCCACGCGGTTCGATGCACCTGTGTCTGCAGCTCGACAATTTCGGTGGGATGACGGTACCCGGCGCGCAGATGCAGGTGGATTGGGCAGCACAATACCGGCCGTGAAACGGCACGCATCCGATCGCGAAACAGCTACTGCCAGTAGGCAACTACATCAGTGCGCAGCGCCGTAGGCCTCGACGATTTCCTTCGGCAGTCGCCCACGGGCGCTGACGGTATATCCCTGTGCCGTGGCCCATTCGCGAATTCGCGAATGGCGACGGAGTCGGCTGCCGCCCCCGTTTTGGTGCCGCGTGGCTTGGCGGTGCGAGGAGCAGTCGACTGTTTGCGACCGCCGACACGTGTGGAAACCTCCAGCAATTTGGCAATGGTGATCTTGCCGGTCTCGACCTTCTCGAGGTTGGCGCTGGAGACGTCGAGTTGATATTCCACGCCCAGCCACGACCACGAAATGGTGTGGACGTCGTCGGGGTCGATTTCCTTGCCGTCGAGGTCGTCCACGAAGGCGATTGATTGGATGGTAGCCACGCGAACACGATAGCGCATTTGTCATCCGATCGAACGACGTGTCCCGATCCGGTGGGTCACTCGCATTACCGAGTCAGACGCCGCTGTTCCGACTCTGTCCGCGGTACTTGCGGTGGTACTCGTCGTAGAGGTCGGCATTGCGGATGCGTTCCTGGTGCTTGACGAGTTCGGGATCGAGTCCGTGCTGTTCGAGGCGGTGGCGGCGATAGATCGTGTTGAGTGCGACCGAGAAGAACACGTAGGCGATCGGGATGGGTGCGAACATGATGAATCGCACTCCCCAGTCGGCCGGCACGAACAGCATCGGCAGCATCAGCAGGATGCACGGGATGGCCCAGCGCACCACCATGCGCCATGCGGCGCCCCTGCCGGCGAGATCTTTGGCCACCCAATCGCGCATCGACGGCGGCAGCGTGGCGCCGTAGCAGTAGCGGACGTATTGCCAGCCCCTGGGGCGGGCGGTGTTCTCGGCCATGAGTTCCTCAGATCCAGCGAATCAGTAGCGTGCTACCGAGTAGTATAGCGGGCCGTCAAGTGTGGGCCGAAGCCGGTGGATGTGCGGGATGTGCAGTTAGTGGAAGTGATCAAGACTGTGCATACCGCCAACTTCGGCGTGTGCGGCGTGCTCAAGATGCACCACGCGTTGCGTCGGGACGGCCATGACGTCGGTCGCGAGCAGACCCGCTGGCTGATGTGGCTGGCAGGGGTGCGTGGTGGGCACCGCGGCCGGACTGTCTTCACCACCCGACCGGATCCGTCCGCTGAGAAACCCGCAGACTTGGTGAAGCGGAAGTTCGTTGCCGAGCAACAGAAAATACGCTGTGGGTGGTGGACATCACGTACGTGCGTACGTGGCAGGGATTGGGCGTGTCAGATGGTCTGTGTGAGTCCAGTGCTCATTAGTAAGAGGAAGATCTATGAGCATGTTGTTAGACGACAAGCAGCGGGCAACGACGACGACCACCGGCCGTCTGAGCTGGTCGAGCCGCGTTCGACTGCGAGGTAGCCGAGGTGTTGGCAGCCTCGGGCATGGTCGATGAGTTAGTTGTCTTCCCGCAGCTGTCGTGACGTCGGCGCCACGACGGCGTCACGTTTCGCTGGCGCCCAGGGGCTGTGACGGCTCTTGATGTCGTAGTAGGTGCTCGGGGCCATTCGCACGCCTGCGCTGCGCAAGGCAGTGGGGATGAGGCTCGACCCCGAACTCTTCCCGCTGGTCGTCGACGAAGGCGACTACTTCTTGTGTTGGCGCTCGAGCTCCGCCCCGAAGAAGGACGCTGGCCGCTTCAGTATCGCGTTGGCGCGCTTGATTTCTCGGACTTGCTGTTCCAGCTCTTTCACCCGAGCGGCTTCCGTGGGGACACACTCGGGGTGTGGCCGTCATCGATGTCGGCCTCTCGAACCCACGACCGCACTGATGACGTGTAAAGGCTCGGGACATGTTTGACGTCGTGTCGTCGGGACACCGTTGACATTTCGTTTCTTGTCGGTGTCGGTGTCGGTGGTTGCGGCCAGAGTGTCGGGGTGTCTTCCTCTGCCGAATCTGACTCCGACGCCGAGATCGCCGCACGGGTGACCGTGGAGGTCCGGTTCCGTGCGGTCACTGAAGTGAACCGCCCCGGGTCTGTCGGAGGCTCTCGAACCTGTGAAGGATGGAGAGCATGGCAGCACCACGCAAGTACAGTGAGGAACTCAAGGACCGGG
>NZ_JBSFQI010000007.1:0-262230 GCF_053588635.1 Gordonia sp. NPDC003425
CATCCCCAGACTCACCGCCCACACCCCGCGACCTTGCTCACCCACATCTTGTGCCCGCGAGAACCCGTTCTACGCACCGTCAATTCGGAAGAGCCGGTTAGCGCAGCCGTCGGTGAGCCGACCGACGGTCAGAGCAGTTTGGACAAGAACGTCTTGGTGCGTTCGTGCTGCGGATTGGCGAGCACTTCTCGTGGGTCACCCTTCTCGACCACCACCCCGCCGTCCATGAAGACGAGCTGATCGGCAACCTCACGGGCGAAACCCATCTCGTGGGTCACCACGAGCATCGTCATCCCGGACGCCGCGAGTTCGCGCATCACCCCGAGCACGTCACCGACGAGTTCCGGGTCGAGCGCCGAGGTCGGCTCGTCGAACAGCATCAGCTTGGGGTCCATCGCCAATGCTCGGGCGATGGCGACGCGCTGCTGCTGACCGCCCGACAGTTGCGCCGGGTAGGTCTCGGCCTTGTCGGCGAGGCCGACGCGGTCGAGAAGGTCCTTGGCCCGCGCGACGGCGTCGTTCTTCTTCTGCTTCTTGACCTGGGTGGGCGCCTCGATCACGTTCTCCAACGCGGTGCGGTGCGGAAACAGGTTGAAGTGCTGAAACACCATGCCGATGTCGCGGCGTTGTTTGGCGGCGTCCTTGGGGCTCATCTCGTAGAGCTTGTCGCCTCGCTCCCGGTAGCCGATCAGGTCACCGTCGACGTAGAGGCGGCCCGCGTTGACCACCTCGAGGTGATTGACGCACCGCAGGAAGGTCGATTTCCCCGACCCGGACGGACCGATGAGGCAGAGCACCTCGCCGCGCGCCACCTCAAGAGTGATGCCCTTCAGAACCTCTAGCGACCCGAAGTTCTTGCACACCCGGTCGGCGAGCACCATCGGCTGCTCAGCGGCGCTCATCGCTCTCCTCGGTGATCGGCGTGTTCAGTGCGTTCGCCTGCGCCTTGAGTTGGCGAGCCGTGAGCTGCCTGCTGGCCCCCTTGGAGTAATAGCGCTCCAGGTAGTACTGCCCCACCATGAGCACGCTTGTCACCGCGAGGTACCAGGTCGATGCCACCATCAGCAGCGGAATCGGCTGGAAGATGACTCCCGAAATGTCGCGGGCACGTCCGTACAGTTCGAGACTGAACGGCACCGCGGCCACAAGGCTGGTGGTCTTCAGCATGCTGATCACCTCGTTGCCGGTCGGCGGGATGATCACGCGCATGGCCTGCGGAAGAACGGTCCGCCGCATCGTCTGCGTCCACGACATGCCCAGCGCAACCGATGCCTCGGTCTGGCCCTCACCCACCGACGAGACGCCGGCGCGGACGATCTCCGCCATGTATGCCGCCTCGTTGAGTGCGAGTCCGATGACGGCGAAGGCGAATGCCGCATTGAGAGCCTGAATGTCGAAGTGGGCGAACTGCACGACGAACGGAATACCGAGATCGATGCGCTTGTAAATCGACGGGAACAGACCCCAGAACACCAACTGCACGTAGACCGGAGTGCCACGAAAGATCCACAGATACACCCACGACGTGGCCCGTAACACCGGGTTTGGGGAGAGACGCATGATCGCCAGGAGGATACCCAGCACAATCGCGATGACCATCGACAGAACAGTCAGCGCAAGGGTGTACCCGACACCCTGCAGGATTCGGGTGTCGAACAAGTACTTGGCATAGGTGTCCCACGCGTATGCGCCGTTGGTGGCCGCCCCGTACACGAACAGGGCGACCAGGATCAACACGATGATCGCGGTGACCCACTGGCCGGGATGCCGGAGTGGTACGGCCTTGATCGGGGAAGGCTCCGAGGTGTCGGTGCCGACCCCGATGGGACCCGTTGAGGGTGCGCTCACCAGCTAGCTGACGGCGCCGTTGATGACCGAAGTCGGAATCATGCCGCCCTCGAGTCCCCAGTTCGCCGCGATCTGCTTGTACTGGCCGTTGTCAATCAGGTGCTGTACCGCCTGCTGCATGGCCTTCCCCAGCGGTGACCCCTTCTGGACCGGATAGCCGTACGGGGCCGAATCGAAAACCCCACCCGCAGCTTCGAGCTTGCCGTCGGATCGCTTGATCGCGTAGGCGGTGACCGGCGAATCCGCCGACATCGCATCAACCTTGCCCAGCACCAGCGCGTTGGTCGCCTCGTCCTGGCTGTCGAACTTCACCTTGTCGATGGCGGGCTTACCGGCATCGGTGCACGCTTTGCTCTTGGCCGGGATCTCGTCTGTGTCCTCGGTGGTGGTGGCCTGCACTGCGACCCGCTTGCCGCAAGCGTTGTTTGGGTCGATGTTGCCGCCCTTCTGCTGGGCCCACTGCACTCCCGCGTTGTAGTAGGTGACGAAGTCGACCTGGTTCTCGCGTTCCTTGCTGTCAGTGAACGAGGACATACCTACGTCGTAGGTACCCTGCTGGATAGCCGGAATGATCTTGTCGAAATCGGCTTCCTTATAGACGGCGGTCAGCCCCAGTACGCCGGCGACGGCGTTCATCAGGTCGACGTCGAATCCGATGATCTTGCCACTCGGGTCCTTGAACTCATTGGGTGAGTAGGGGACGTTTACACCAACAGTCAGTTGACCGGTCTGACGGATTTTCTCGGGTACCAGCGCAGCAATCGAGTCGACCTTGGCAACCTCGACGGGCTTTGACGAACTGGCCGCGGCCTCGCCGCCGCTCTCATCGTTGTTCGAGCATCCCGCCAGGACCATGGCGACCACGGCCATCAGAACCGCGAGAATGAACGGAAGTCGCTTTGAGCCGGCCCTGAACGATCGGAGATCGCGCATCACAGTCCCTTCGTGCCCCGCGCTCCGGAGCAGCTGTCACAGTTGTGGCGACCCCGTGTCCCCACCCCGGGGAACTCTAGTGGCTCGGCGCCCACTTCACCGGCGAGTTACGCAGGATTTACCGACCGCCCGAAGGCGTGGGACGCCGCCGGGGCGGCGATCCAGCGGGCGCGCCGCCGGCAGTCGCCGCGCGGTATTCCGACATTCTTCTGATTTCGCATTTCACGTAGATGCTTATCTGAAGATTCCCGGTTAACATCCGTCCGTGAGAAACAAGCTGACCGTCCTCGTGATTCTGCTGGCGGTATTCGCCACCGGTTTCGGGGCACTCCTGAGCACGCCCGGAAAGGCCACGGCCGCGCCGCTCGTTCCGCCGTCGCATGACCCCTTCTACTCCACCGATCGAAACCTGCACAAGGTGTCGCCGGGGGCCCCGCTCAAGACCCGTGTGGTTCAACTCGCATATGGCGACAAGCGTTTCGCGGCGGTCGCCACGCAGATTCTGTTCCGCACCACCGATCAGTTCGGCATCCCCACCGCGGCGGTCACCACGATCCTCGAGCCTCCGGTGCCGGGTCCGCGCAAAATCATCTCCTATCACTCCCCCTATGACGCGCTCGGCTCACAATGTGATCCCTCCTATGCCCTTCGCGGCGGTAATACCGGACGTGGACCGGAATTCGACGACATCACCATTTCCTCGATGCTCGCCCAGGGGTACACCGTGGTCGTGCCCGATTACGAGGGCCTGAAGATGCGCTGGACGATGGGCCGTGAATCGGCACAGACCGCGCTCGACAGCATCCGCGCGTCCGAACGCCACCTGCGACTGCCCTCGTCGACACCCGTCGGCCTCTTCGGCTACTCGGGCGGTTCGGTTCCGACCGGTTTCGGTGCGGACCTCGCCCCGACCTATGCGCCCGAACTCAACATCGTCGGCGCGGCCGCCGGCGGCGTGCTGGTGCAGCCCTCCCACAACCTGCCGTACGTGAACGGCAGCACGCAGTGGGCGGGTGTCATCCCGGCGTTGATGAACGTGTACAACGACGTCTTCGACCTCAACATTCAGCAGTACCTGTCGCCCAAGGGCAAAAGCGTGCTGGCGCAAACCCAGGGCCAGTGTCTGATCGACTTCGCCACGAAGTATCCCGGGCTCACCGACACCCAGCTCCTTCTCCCTCAGTACCCCGGACTGCTGACCGTTCCGGGCATTCCCGCCGCGTTCAACCAGAACATCATGGGCTGGGTGGGTAAACCGAGGAACCCGATGTTCCTCGGCGTCGGCAATGTCGACGGTATCGGCGACGGAATCATGATCGACGGCGACGTGCAGGGTCTGGCGACTCGGTACTGCCGAGAAGGCGTGCCCACCCAGTACAAGACCTATCCGAAGCTCAGCCACTTCGAGGCGTTCTTGCCGTGGGCACCCGACGCCGAGGCGTTCCTCGCGGACCGGTTTGCGGGCCGCTCGGCCACCTATTGTTCTGGTATCCCGACCGGCAATCGGCTCGGTCCCATACCGACGAACTGACCGGTCTCCGCGTTTACGGCGCAGACGTGACGTGCGTGACGACGCCGGCCCCGAGATCGGCGGTGGTGGCCGTGCCACCGAGATCCGGGGTCAGCGTTGCGTCTGCGAGAACCGCGTCGACTCCTGACTCCATCCGTTCGGCCGCCCGGATCAGGCGATCGTCGCCGATGTGAGTACCCAACCATCGCAACGCCATCGACGTCGATGCGATGATCGCCACGGGATTCGCGATCCCCTGTCCTGCGATGTCGGGCGCTGCGCCATGGGAGGCCTGGGCCATCACCCTGGTGTCGGAGCAGTTGACCGATCCGGCCAGGCCGATCGACCCGGACAACTCCCCCGCGAGATCGGACAGGATGTCGCCGAACAGGTTCTCGGTGACCAGGACATCGAAGTCGGCGGGCCGGCGCACCAGCAGCGCGGCCATCGCATCCACGTGCTGCTCGTCGACCACCACATCGGGGTAGTCGGCCGCAACGGCGAGGCAGGCGTCGCGGAACAATCCGGTGGTCAGCGTGAGCACGTTCGCCTTGTGCACGATCGTGACGTGTTTTCCTCGATGCCGCGCGAGTTCGAACGCTTGGCGTGCGATCCGTTCGCTCGCCGATCGGGTGATCACTCCCACGGCGAGCGCGACATCGGGAGTGGGCATGAACTCGCCGGAGCCCACGGCCATGTTCCGGTCGGCGTAGAGCCCCTCGGAGTTCTCCCGGACGATCAGCACGTCGATGCCGGGTGCCACCGCGGGCACCCCCCGATGGGCGTGGCAGGGACGCAGATTCGCGTACAGGCCGAAGTGTTTGCGGATGAGGCCGCCCGGCGGTGCTTGCCGTCGAAACCGGTCCGGGTAGGCCGCGGAGTCGTGCGGACCCATCACCCAGATCGTCAGGCCGTCGAGGACGTCGAGAGTGCGCTGCGGAACGGGAACCCCCTCGCGTTCGATGGCGCCGAGTCCGATCGACGCGGGCACCCAGTCGAACGCGAATCCCTCCCGGGCGGCGGCCGCGTCGGCTGCCGCGACCGCCCACGGCACGATCTCGGGGCCGATGCCGTCGCCGTCAAGGACCCCGATTCGCACTCGGTCGCTAGTGGGCTGCGTCATCCCACGACCTGCCGAAGCCGACCGACACCTCGAGCGGCACGGATAGGTCGATCGCGCTACCCATCTCCTCGCGCACGACTTTCTCGGCCCGCTCGCGCTCGCCGTGGGCGACCTCGACGACGAGTTCGTCATGTACCTGCAACAGCATCCGGGATTTCAGGTTCTCGGCGGCGATCCGCTTGTGCACGTTGATCATCGCCACCTTGATGATGTCGGCGGCGGTGCCCTGGATCGGTGCGTTCAGGGCCATTCGCTCGGCCGCCTGACGCCGTTGCCAGTTGTCGCTGTTGAGGTCGGGCAGATAGCGCCGACGACCGAACAGGGTGGCCGTGTACTCGTTTCGACGTGCCTCCACCACCACGTCGTGGAGGTAGTCGCGAACTCCGCCGAATCGGTCGAAGTAGGCTTCCATCTGGTCTTTGGCCTCGTCGCGGCTGATGCGCAGCTGCGCCGCGAGGCCGAACGCCGACAAGCCATAGGCCAGCCCGTAGGACATCGCCTTGACGCGGTGACGCATCTCGGTGGTGACCTCGTCGATGGGCACCCCGAAGGCACGCGACCCCACGAAGTTGTGGAGGTCCTCGCCGGTGTTGAACGCCTCGATCAGGCCGGCGTCACCGGAGAGATGGGCCATGATGCGCATTTCGATCTGGCTGTAGTCGGCGGTCATCAGCGTCTCGTACGGTTTTCCCGAGCCGCCGGGACCGGTGTCGCTTCCGACGACGAATCCGTGGCGGATTTCCCTGCCCGCTTCGGTACGCACCGGGATGTTCTGCAGATTGGGTTCGGTCGACGAGAGCCGACCCGTCGCCGCGACGGTCTGATTGAACGTGGTGTGGATTCGGCCGTCGTCGGCAACGGACTTCAGCAGACCATCGACGGTGACCTTCAGCCGCGTCGCATCGCGGTGCTCGAGGAGGTAGGCGAGGAAAGGGTGCTCGGTCTTCTCGTAGAGCGTCTGCAGCGCATCGGCGTCGGTGGTGTAGCCGGTCTTGGTCTTCTTGGTCTTGGGCATGTCGAGTTTGTCGAACAGCACCGTCTGCAGTTGCTTGGGCGAGCCGAGGTTGATCTGCTCACCGATCACCTCGTACGCCGACTCGGCGGCGGCACGGATGCGCTCGGAGAACGTCTCTTCGAGTTCGCCGAAATGCTCGACGTCGACGGCGATGCCGGCGGCCTCGAGGTCGGCCAGCACGAACAGCAGCGGCAGCTCCATCTCGGTGAGCAGCGGCTTGGAGTCGATCCGGTCGAGCTCGGTGTCGAGGGTGTCGGCCAGTTCGGCAACCGCGCGCGCTTCGAGCATCGCCTGCTCGGCGATCTTGCCCGCACCGCCGTCATCGTCGAGGAGTGAGAGTTGCCCGGAGTCGGTGGCATCGTCTGCGCGCAGCTCGCGCCGCAGGTAGCGGAGAGCGAGATCGTCGAGATTGAAGGAGCGCTGACCCGGGCGTACGAGATATGCGGCGAGTGCGGTGTCGCTGGTGACGCCCGCAAGCGTCCACCCACGCGACCGGAGGGCGTGAATGGCCCACTTCGTCTCGTGCAGCGCCTTCTCGATGGCCGAATCGGCGAACCACTCGCCGAGCGCCTTCTCGTCGTCGGGTCCCAGCGCGGTGACGTCGACGTACCCCGACGTCCCGTCGGCCGCGGCGATGGCGACTCCGCTCACGTCGGCGCCGACGACCTGATGCGGCGCGGTCACGGTGAGCCCGCTGCGGCCGGTGCGCGCGTGCGCGTCGAGCCAGTCACGAACCTCGCCGTCGCCGAGGATCGAGCCGTCGAGCTCGAATCCCGCTTCCGCCTCAGGCTCCACCGAACTCAACGTCGAGAACAGCCGGTCGCGCAGCACACGGAACTCGAGGTCGTCGAAGAGGTGATGGATGCGGTCGCGATCCCACCCGACCATGGCCAGGTCGTCGGGGCCCGACGGCAACTGCATGTCGCGGACCAGTTCGGTCAACTGGCGGTTGGTCTGCACCGACGCGAGGTGCGCGCGCAACGCGTCGCCGACCTTGCCCTTGACCTCGTCGACGTGATCGATGAGCGACGCGAGAGAGCCGTACTCACGAATCCATTTCGACGCCGTCTTCTCCCCCACCCCGGGGATGCCGGGCAGGTTGTCGCTCGGGTCGCCGCGGAGCGCCGCATAATCCGGGTACTGCGTGGGTGTGAGGCCGTACTTCTTCTCCACCTCTTCCGGGGTGAACCGTGTCAGGTCGGAGACTCCCTTGCGCGGATAAAGCACCGTCACCGAGTCGTCGACCAATTGCAGGGAGTCGCGATCGCCGGTGACGACGAGGACCCGGTAGCCCTCGGCCTCGGCCTGCGTCGCGAGCGTGGCGATGATGTCGTCGGCCTCGTAACCCTCGATCGCCATGACCGGGATACCCAGCGCGTCGAGAACCTCCTTGGTGAGGTCGACCTGTCCGTTGAACTCGTCGGGAGACTTGGAGCGCTGCGCCTTGTAGTCCGGATACATCTCGGACCGGAACGTCTTGCGCGACACGTCGAATGCCGCGGCGATGTGGGTGGGCTCCTCGTCGCGCAGCAGATTGATCAGCATCGAGGTGAACCCGTACACCGCGTTGGTGGTCTGACCGGTCGCCGTCTTGAAGTTCTCCGCGGGCAGCGCGAAAAATGCCCGATAGGCCAGGGAATGCCCGTCGAGCAGCATCAACACGGGCCGGCGGGCCTTGCCGGCACCGCCCGCGGCGCGTGCACCGGTGGTAGCGGGCCTGGTCGATGCTGGGCCGACGGAACTCTGCGCTGGACTCACACAGGCGAGTCTAGTGACGACCGGTGACAGCCCATCGCCGACTCAGCCCGGCCGGTACATCGGCCACACGGTGGGCCCGTCGTGTGGCAACACCACCTCGCCGGTCACCTCGAAACCCCACCGCTCGTACAGCGGGATGTTGGCCCTGTTGGAACTCTCCAGATACGCCGGACCGGTGATGCGATCAAGTTGCGCCGCCAGCAGCGAGGTACCCACCCCACGCCCCGGGGTCACCGACCCCAGGAACGCCAGATACCAGTGCGGCTCGGAAGGCCGCTGCGGAGCGAAGAGGCGTTCGAGTTCGGTGCCGTACCTCACCCTGGTACCGATCGCGCCGATGAACCACGGCAGGGATCGCAGGACGTCGCGGGCCGACGGCTCGAATCCGGGAGGAGCGTCCCACACGGCGGCACCAGCGGGAATCCCGTCGCAGTAGGCAACCTCGATTCGGCCCCTCCGCCCGTGCCCGGCGCGAAACAGTGCGTCGAACAGGCGACGATGGCGACGCGTGTCTGGTTGGAGCCAGCGCACCACCGGATCGTCGACAAATGCTTGCGCGAGCAGCGACGCGGCGAGCCGCGTGTCGTCGGAGGACCGCACATCCACCTGGGTCACGCCTGCCACCGTACTGCCACTCCGCCTCGGCGAGGTCACGCCACCCCGAGGTAGGCCTCCCGCACCGCGTCGTCGACGAGCAGTTCCTTACCCGGACCCTCCTTGGTGATGGCGCCGGTCTCGAGGATGTATCCCCGGTCGGAACGGCTCAGCGCCTGCTGCGCGTTCTGTTCGACCAGCAGGATGGTGGTGCCGGTCTCGTTGATCTGCGCGATGATGCGGAATATCTGCTGGATCACCATGGGCGCCAGGCCCATCGACGGTTCGTCGAGGAGCAGCAGGGTGGGTCGCGCCATCAGCGCCCGACCGATGGCCAGCATCTGTTGTTCCCCACCGGACATCGTGCCGCCGTACTGTTTACGGCGTTCACCGAGCCTGGGGAAGGTCTCGAAGACGTGGTCGAGGGCTGCGTTGTAGGCCGCCTTGTTCTCGAATTTCCTTCCGTAGCAGCCCATGTCGAGGTTCTCGAGCACGGTCATGCCGGGAAAGATGCGGCGTCCCTCGGGCACCTGGATGATTCCGCGCGACACGCGTTCATGCGGTGAGAGGCGGGTGATCGATTCGCCGTTGAAGCGGATGTCTCCGGCGCTGAGCTTGTTGAGCCCGGAGATGGCCCGCATGGTGGTCGATTTGCCGGCACCGTTGGCTCCCAGCAGGGTCACCAGTTCTCCGGCACCAACGGCCAGGGAGATGCCGTGCAGCGCGCGGATGCGGCCGTAGTGGACCACCACGTCGTCGATCTCGAGGACCGGCCTGGTCGACGGCGCATCGTGCGGAACGGACTGCTCCTCAGGCGATTTGGTCATCGGGTACCCCCAGGTAGGCGGCGACGACCGCCGGGTTGTCGCGGACTTCCTTCGGTGTGCCGTCGGCGATCTTGCGTCCGAATTCGAGTACCACGATGCGGTCGGTGACACCCATGACGAGTCTCATGTCATGTTCGATCAGCAGCACGGTGTAACCGTCGTCGCGGATCTTCTGGATCAGACCCATCAGCGCGGTCTTCTCACTCGGGTTGAACCCGGCCGCGGGTTCGTCGAGGCACAGCAGTTTGGGTTCGGTGGCCAACGCCCGGGCGATCTCGAGTCGACGCTGGTCGCCGTAGGGCAGGTTGGAGGCCTTCTCGGCGGCGCGGGGGCCGATGCCCACGAACTCCAGCAGCGCCATGCCGCGGTCGACGGCGTCACGCTCCTCGTGATAGAGCCGGGGGGTACGGAAAATGCCGCTGAACACCGAACTCTTGTGCCGCGCATCGGTGCCGACGCACACGTTCTCCAGTGCGGTCATCTCCCCCCAGAGCCGCACGTTCTGGAAGGTGCGGGCGATGCCGCGCCGGGTGATCTTGTGCTGCTTCATCCGGCCGAGCGGGGCGCCGTCGAAGGTGACGGTGCCGCGACTGGGCCGGTATACGCCGGTGATGGCGTTGAAGCACGTGGTCTTGCCCGCGCCGTTGGGGCCGATGAGACCGAGGATCTCGCCGCGTTTGATGTCGAAGGTGACATCGTCGAGGGCGGCGAGCCCACCGAATTCGACGGTCAGTCCCTCCACGGTCAGCAATGGTTCGCCCAGTGCCGTGGCGATGTCGCGCTGCGGCGCGACGGCCTCGGCCACCGCCTCGGGGTCGGCCAGATCGGGATCGACGTCGGCCGGGTCGACGAACGTCGTGGCCTCCGGGTCGGATTCGGCCTCGGCGAGTTGCTCCTCGTTGTCGATGATCTCGTCGGGGACCCGATCCGGATCGTCGGGCAGACGATGGGTCATGCGTGGGCCTCCTCGCTGCCGGAAGGTGCGGGTTTCGGATTGCGTTGCACCGCGGCGTACACCTGGCGTCCGAACGTGACCAGGCGCGCCCGCGCCGGGAACAGTCCCTGCGGGCGGAAGATCATCAGCACCACCAGGGCGACACCGAAGAACAGGTACTTGAACTCACTCAACGACTGTCCGCCCACCTCGACGCCCTGCACCCGCGCGGGCAGGTACACAATGATGAACGCGCCGGCGATCACCCCGAGCTTGTTGCCCTGACCACCGAGCACCACCGCACACAGGAACAGCATCGAGTTGATCACCGTGAACGCCTTGGGATCGATGTACTGCACCTGGCCGGCGTACACCGCGCCGGAGAGCCCGCCGATTCCCGCGCCGATGACGAACGCCCACAGTTTGTACTTGAACGTCGGCACACCCATGATCTCGGCGGCATCCTCGTCCTCGCGGATCGCCACCCACGATCGGCCGACGCGGCTGCGTTCGAGGTTGCCGATCACGATGAGCACGAGGATCACCAGCACCATGCCCAGCCAGTACCACCACACGCCGTAGTTGAGCGTCGAGGCGTTGTTGGCACTGGAGAACACCCCTTCGGGGTGTTCTGCGGAACGGCCGACCTCGGGGAACAGCACGCCCTGCAGGCCGGAGGCGCCGTTGGTGACGTCGTCGAGGTTGTCGGCGAGCAGCCGCACGATCTCACCGAAGCCGAGGGTGACGATGGCGAGGTAGTCACCGCGTACCCGCAGGGTCGGCGTACCCAGGAGAAGACCGGTGATACCGGTGATGACGATGGCGAGCGGAACGCACGCCAGCCACGCCCACGGCCCCGAGAACAAGCCGTGGTCGGGACTGTTCCACAGCGGACTCGACGGGCTGGTCATCAGGGCGACCACGTAGGCACCGACGGCGTAGAAGCCGACATAGCCGAGGTCGAGCAGGCCGGTCTGGCCGACGACCACGTTGAGTCCGACGGCGATGAGGGCCGTCATCGCGAACGTGGCCATCACCACGCCGAAGTTGGTGGCGGTGGTGGTGATCAGCGGCGGCTTGATCACCGGAAGGGCTGCGAGCAGCAACAGCAGCGGTACGCCGATCAGCCACTGCTGCACACGCGGCAACCCGTTCCACCATCCGCGGATGGCGTCACCGACGCCGTGGGATTCATGCGCGTCCGGTGTGATGTCTCCGGCCGGGGTTTGCGCCGTGGTCATACCCTCGCCTTTCCTAGCTTCTCACCCAGGATGCCGGTCGGACGGAACATGAGCACCAGTATGAGCAGCACGAACGCGACGACATCCTTCCACTGGTTGCCGAGTAGCACCGATCCGTAGTTCTCCATCACACCGAGAAGGAGACCGCCGAGCAGTGCGCCGCGCACGTTGCCGATGCCGCCGAGCACCGCCGCGCAGAACGCCTTGATGCCGAGGATGAACCCGCCGTTGTAGACGATGTTGGTCGGCACGCGGAGTGTGTAGAGCAGCGCGGCAGCGCCGGCGAGAAGGCCTCCGATGAGGAAGGTGACCAGGATGATCCGTTCCCGGGAGACGCCCATCAGCAGCGCGGCGTCGGGATCTTGGGCCACCGAACGGATACCTCGTCCGAGCCGGGTGCGGTTGATCATGAAGTCGGTGCCGAGTGCGAGCACGATCGCCGACAGGATGATGATCATCGTCAGGTTGTAGACGGGGGCTCCGAAGAACGAGAACTCCTGCACGGGATTGACCAGCCGGATGGTCGGCTGCGCGGTGGATCCGCCCAGTGGTGGGTCGATCGGCACCTTGGGCAGCACGTAGTGCACGAATTCCTGGAGCACGAACGACATGCCGATCGCGGTGATGAGGAAGGCCAACGGTTTGGCACCGCGTCGGCGTAGTGGGCGGTAGGCGATGAATTCCAGACCCACCGCGGCGCCGCCCGAGACGATCATGCCGCACAGTCCGGCGATCACCAGGTACACCACCGTCATCAGGGTGCCCTCGGAGTAGGTGTTACCCGAGGGAGTGAATCCCAGCAGCAGCAGGCCGATGTAGGTGCCGAACATGCCGAGCATGAACACCTCGGAATGCGCGAAGTTGATCAGGCGCAAAACACCGTAGACGAGTGTGTATCCCACGGCCACGAGCGCATACACCGCACCGTAGGTCAGGCCCTCGATGGTCAGGCCCCAGAAGCTGTTGACCAGCGAATGCACGTCGAACGTGATGGTCGAGGCCACCGCCGTCGACGACTGGGCCACGAGAAATGTGGCGGTCATCGGTCCCCTTCACCGTATGAGTCACAGCACGAGGTGCGCCCGGACCGCTGTGTGTGGCGGCCGGGCGCACCTGGTGTGTGGGCTATTTGACCTCGTATACCCAGATCAGCGACGTGGACAGTTCACCCATGGGTGTCCACGAGTACTGGCGGGCCAGGCCTGGGCCGCTGTACTTGCTGATGTACTCGAGCAGCTTGGGCCGGGTGTTGTTGCCTTCCGCGATGCCCTTCATCATGATGGCCGCGATGTCGTAGGCCTCCACGGAGTAGACGCCGGGCTCCTGGTTGAACGCCGCCTTGTACTGCTGCGCGAACTCCGACGGGGCCGGACCGCACGGGCACGACAGGACCGCACCCTTGGCGGCATCACCGGCCTGCGCGGTGAACTGCGGATCGTTGGCACCGTCACCCGAGACGAACAATACGTTCGGATCGGCGGACTTCATCTGCTGCGCGAGCGGCGCGGCCTCGGCGTAGTAGCCGGCGTAGAACACGGCGTCGGGCGATGCCCCGGTGACCTTGGAGATGATGGCCGAGAAGTCACGCTCGCCCTTCTTCACATCACCCGAGCAGTCGGAGTCCAGTGCCGATCCGAGTGCGCCCTTGACGGCTTTGGCGAGGCCGGTGCCGTAGTCGGTGTCGTCCTCGATGACACAGACCTTCTTCTTGCCCATGGTTCCGGTCAGGTATTTGGCGACCGCCGGGCCCTGCACATCGTCGTTGGCCAGGCCACGGTAGAACGTCTTCCAGCCGTTGTCGGTGAGTGTCGGGTTGGTGGCCGACGCGGTGACCGACACCAGGCCGGCCTGGTTGAAGATGCCGCCGGTGGCCTTGGTCTCGCCCGAGAAGGCGGGACCGATCAGGCCGATGATGGAGTCGTCGTTGGTGATCTGCGGCGCCACCTGGGTGGCCTTCTGCGGGTCGCCCTCGGTGTCGAAGCGCTTCAGGGTGATCTTGCAGTTCGGGTTGGCCTTGTTGTGCTGGTCGACCGCGAGTTGCGCGCCGTCGACGATATTGATGCCCAGCGCGGCGTCGGCGCCCGTGAGCGCTCCGGCCATGGCGATGTTTGTCGGCTCGCAGGTGGCGTTGGTGGCCTGGCCCGGGTTGAGGGCGTCGGCCTCGGATACCTTGGGGGACTCCTTGCCCTGTGTATTGATCTGGGCGAGAGGCGAAATGGTGAGCCCAGAACCTGATCCCGCCGACCCGCTCGTTTCCGAGCCGGAGTCGGATGACTTACTGCTACATGCCGATACGGCGAGCACAGCGGCCAGCGTCGCTGCCAGCGCTGCCGTCGTCACACGACGGTGCATTTTCACTACCTCTCGTCCAGCCACCCGGCCCCCACGGCCGGGAGGTCTACTGAGGAGACCTTCGCTGAACATAGACCCAACATCCGGTGTGCGCGACGCATTGAGCGCAAACGCCCATGACAGGGGGCGTCGGGTTTTCACAGAATTTACGAGAGGTGCGACGGCGTCAGTCGCTGGGACCGAGGGTCTCCACCACCACCTGGGCGACGGCCTTCATCGTGGTACGACGATCCATCGCGGCGCGCTGTATCCACTTGAACGCCTCGGGCTCGGAGAGCGCCTGCTTCTCCATCAACAATCCCTTGGCACGCTCGACGAGTTTGCGCGTCTCGAGCCGCTCCTGCATTGTCGCGACTTCCTTTTCGAGCGTCGTGAGTTCGTGGTAGCGACTCACGGCCACCTCGATGGCCGGGACGAGGTCGGTCTTGGTGAATGGTTTGACGAGATAGGCCATTGCACCGGCGTCGCGCGCCTTCTCGATGAAGTCCCTCTGGCTGAAGGCGGTCAGCATCACGACCGGCGCAAGGCGCTTCTGTGCGATCTCGGTGGCCGCGTCGATGCCGTCGCGGACCGGCATCTTGATGTCCATGATCACGAGGTCGGGCTTAAGACTCTCGGTGAGGTCGACGGCGATCTGTCCGTTGGGGGCCTCGCCCACCACGTCGTAGCCCTCTTCGCGGAGCATCTCGATGAGATCCATCCGGATCAACGAGTCGTCCTCGGCGACCAGCACCTTGCGGGTCACCTGCTGCTCGACCTTGGCGTCGTCACTCTCGGCCACCGTCACCATTCCCTCTTCCCCCACGCTTGCGAGTGGCCACCACATCAAGGCCGGACAGCGCCGATGGTTGGCTCACCGATGAACCGAAAGCGTACCGCTTGGCGTCGCGGGCGGCCGATCATCTAGTGTTGACTGTTGCGACCGACACGGCCGCGCGCCCTCGTAGCCCAATTGGCAGAGGCAACGGATTCAAAACCCGTCCAGTGTGAGTTCGAGTCTCACCGAGGGCACTTGAAGTACCACCACGTCATCGCACGCGGATGTTCGACAATTCGATCGATACCACGAGCTGGTCGGGAATCGGGTGGCCCGCTGTGTCACGCACGTAGATCATCCGGCGTGCGGGGACGACGATGCCGTCAACCGTCGTGAAGTCCGAGACGTAGTGAGCCGCGGGCGACCCCCCTGCGATGTCGACGTCGTAGTCTCGGCGCCGGATCAATCCGGCGTCGTCGACATACAACAGCTGACGCGAGCTGTGTGTCGCGACGGTCGGCGGATAGTCGACGTACAAGCGCCGCCACGTCTGGTCGCCCTCGGTCCATGGATGCCCTTCTTCCGTACCGACACCGTCGAAGCAGAGATTGAACGGCTCGGCCAGATAGGTCCACATCGCGTAACCCGTGAAGTACGCCAACTGCAGTGGAGTCCACGGTGTTGTCAGCGTGTGCCCGGCGAACGACGCCCGCGGGTCGACGAGCTCCGCGGTCGTGGTGCCATCGAGAGAGTCGATCGCGACGCGGCGGGGTGTGTAGTCGGATCGCAAGGAGTCACCGGTGAACGGATACAGAGAGGTGTGCTGCTCTGAAATCCAGACCGTCAAGCTCCCGTCATCGACGACACCGGGTACCCGTTTGATGTCCCAGATCGCTCCGCCGAACCGCTTGTCGGCGGATATCGTCGATACCTCCCGCCACCGGTCGTAACCGCCGTAGGCGTCGAGGATCTCGTCAACCAGTGTGTTCTTCACTGTCATCACCAAATCTCCAATCAGATCACTATCGACCGCCGTCGGTCCCCCACGCGCTGACCGGTCGGTCGGCGCAGGTATTTCAGTTGGCCCCGCGTGACAGCACGACGTCTGCGGGCTTGACGCGCCGCCCGTCGCGATTCTCGACCCGCACCACTACCTGATCGCCCGTGGTCGAGTCGATGAACCGATTTGCCGTCTCCTCCGCCACGGGCAGGTGGACGTGTCCCCATTGACTCAGTGCCGCCAGGATCACGCTGGCATCCGCACCGGCCTCGGTCATCTCGTACGCGTGTCTGCGCCGGTCCCCTGGTTCCTGGTACTCGACGACGGCGAACACGCCGGCATCGACCAGCGTCGACAGTCGGGCGCTGAGTGTGTCGGCGGAAATCCCCAGGGTCTCGCGGAAGTCTGAGAACCGCGTGACGCCCAGCATCGCTTCTCGCAGTATCAGCATCGACCACCGTTCACCCAGGACCGCCATGCTGCGGGCGATGGGACACGCCTCGTCTTTCTCGCCTGCTCTCACCACGAGCTGACTCCTCTCGGTGCGTCAGGCCCCTCCATCGGGCACCCGATCCCGGGAATCGTATCGACGGGCACGATAACCAGCCGTCTTGCCTCGGAGTGCCACGTCATTCCAGAAAGCGCACGACTTCACCGGTGAAATCGTCGATGTGCTGGAACAGGAATCCGTGTCCCGCGTCGCTGTAGAGCACGATTTTGGCGTCCGGCAGTCTGCCCGCCATCGCGAACGTTGCGTACGCATCGATCATCCTGTCGTGCGACCCGTTCGCCACCAGCGCCGGAATTGTGATTTCCGCCAACCGATCCCACACACTCGATCCCGTCGAAGCGATCACTGCAAGCTGCGCTGTCATGGTGTCCAACGACACGGGAACATGCTCGACGGACGTTGCGCGTGCATCGAGTCTCCGCAATTATTCGACACCGAGACGTTGAGGATTCTCCTCCTCGGGGAAGAAGAGAAAGAGGAAGTCATCGTCTTCGTTGACCGGTTTGGTTGCAACCTGCCAGATCCTCGGGTCCGCTTGCGGCATGCCGGGAACGCCACCGCCGGGTGAACTGCCGGCGACAACAAGGCGACGCACCAGGTCCGGACGTTGTAATGTGGCCTCCTGCACCACGATTCCGCCCAGCGACCAGCCCAACAGGTCGATCTGCCGTAGGTTGAGCGCTTCGACGAAATCGATGAGTCCACCCGCGAGCGCATGCATTGTTGTCGGGGCGTCACCGTTGGTCTTTGCGTGCCCGATGTTGTCGAAGATCACCACGTCCCGCGACGCGCCGAGTCGGTCGAGGAAGTCGGGGTCCCAGTGATCCATCGTTCCACGGAACCTGAGCGCCAGCACCAGCGGAATGCCGCGTCGAACACCCAGACGTCGATACGCGAACCGCGCCTTCCGACCGTCGATGTACTCGGTGTGCGCGTCCGCAGCGAGAATCTGTCTCGTGGGCGCTGTGGAAATGATGTCGGTCATGTCTCTACTCCTCGTGAAGTCCTGTCGTGAAGTGCGCGATGTGTTTCACGGCGTCACACACGTGGCGCAATCGCTCGATGTACCGAATGGACCGCTGAGGCGCCTTCCCCGACGGCCGCTGCGACCCGCTTCATCGATCCGTGCCTTACGTCGCCTGCGGCGAAGACACCGAGAACCGATGTCTCGAACGGCAGCCTGTCGCGCCCCATCGCGCGCCACACGGCCTCCACGTCGTCGTCATCGGTGCCGATGTCCGTGTCGGTGAGAATGAACCCGTCGTCATCCCGGGACACCTCCGGAATCCACGAGGTCGCCGGTTCTGCGCCGATGAAACAAAACACTCCGCGCGCAGGAAAGCGCTCGACATCTCCGGTGGCCGTTCTCACCGATACCGAGTCCATCCGCGACTCGCCTTGCATTGCAATGACATTGGAGCCCTCCATGATCCGGATGCCCGGTGTCGCCCGTAACCGCTGCACCAGATACGACGACATCGCCGCATCGAGATCGCGGCGCACCACCATCGTCACGTCCGATCCCTGGCTGTTCAGGTACAGGGCCGCCTGGCCCGCCGAATTGGCGCCACCGATCACGACAACCGGATCCGGGACGCAGCTACGCGCTTCCATCTCCGTCGCTGCGTAGTAGACGCTTGTGTGTTCCAGGTCGGCCCAGCCCGGAATGTCCAGCGATCGATAGGACACGCCCGTCGCGAGTATCACCGCACGACAGGTGAATTCACGACCGTCGACGAGGAGCGTGCGCAGTGACTGGCTGTCGGAGGTCAATTCTTTCACCGGCGAAGCGGCCAGCAGTTCTGCACCGAACTTCTCGGCTTGCAGGCCGAACGTTGCCAGCAAATCCCCGCCGCTGATACCCGACGAGAATCCCGGGTAATTCTCAATACGAGCACTCGACGCTGCTTGACCCCCGACATCGACCGCATCGAGCACCACGGTCTGCAGCCCCTCGGACGCCCCGTAGACCGCCGCGGCCATACCCGCGGGTCCGGCACCTATCACCACAAGGTCGACGTCCCTGGCCGTGTCGGTGCGGAATCGAATGTCGAATCGCGCCGCGACGTCGGCCGGACTGGCGGTGACTATGGTGTCGGCCGCGCTCAGCACCGCGGGCAGGTCGGAGGCCCGCAGTCCTGCCGACTGCGCGCGAAGCGCACCCGACGGTTCATCGACGTCGAACCACTTGTGCGGGATGCGTTGTCGCGCAAACCAGCTTCGCAGGGCCAGAGACTCCCGGGTGTGCCGGGTTCCCACGACGTGGAATGAGTCGGCCACCACCCCGTAGCGGAGCAGGGACCGCCGGGCAGCGAACGCCCTCAGCAAGACGTCGGAGAGTTCGTTCTCCCTGTCCATCAGACTGCGATACGCCTCATGGGGTATTCGGTGGACTACCCCATCCGAGACAGCCCTGCTGGTGACGAACGACGGCTGGCCCGCGAGCGCCGAGAGTTCGCCGATGATGCTGCCGGGGCTGTGCCGGAGTACCGCGAGCCCCTCGCGTCGCTCGTGGCTGTAGGTCAGCACGTCCACTTCTCCCACATCGAGGAGGAACAGCTCATCACCGCGCTCACCCGCAGCGTGCAGTACGGTTCCCGGCCCGAAGTCCTCGGCCTCGCCGTACGCGCGAAGCGTGCGCAGTTGTTCCTCGGAGAGCGTGGGGTAGGCGATCGCTAGCAGTTCGCCATCCACCGGCTCGTCCACGAGGACGCGCGCTACAGAAGCGTCGACCATCGTCGGATTCGTGTCGAAATCGTCCATACGCAAAAGGTATGGCGCGTGCCGGCGATGGGCCTGCCCCTGCGGGGGTCAGGCTATTCGGAGCCCGCTGTCGGAGTCTGCGCCACCTACGGGTGAACATCAGCGATGCGAGATGCCAAGTACTCCATCACTTCTGCACTCCTGCTGCCCGGTTCGGCGACCAGAACACACAGCAGGTATCCGGGGGTGCCGGGGATGAGCAGTGTTTGGTATCTGAGGGGAACGGGGCCGAACCCCTGCACGGGAGGGTTGACGGTCCCGTTGTAGCCGGGGTCGGCGTCGTGGCGTTCCCAGAGGGTCCGGAAGAGCGGATCGACGGCAGACAGACGGTCGGCGAGTTCGTGCAGGCCCGGGTCGTAGGGATTGCCGAAGAACCGCAGCCGCTTGACCATCCGGGTGGCAAGCGCCTCCCAGGTGGGTGATGCTCGAATGATGTCGTCGGTGAAGACTGCCTCGACGATGTTCACGCCGACGGTGAATGGGCCCGACGCAACCTGCTGTGCCATCGCATTGGCCAGGAGGACGGTTTGCCGCGAATCCACGATGTAGGCCGGTGTGCCTGACCACGTCCCGAGCACCTCGTTGAGAAAGTCGGTTTCCACCGCGAGTCCTGCGGTCACAGGATCGAAGTCGAACGACCGAGCGAGGTTGAGAAGATGTTCCGTGGCACTCTCGTCCAGAAGCAGCGCTCGGGCCAGGGCACGCAACACCTGCTCCGACGGTCGACGATCCTTGCCTTGTTCGAGACGCAGGTAATACTCCTGGCTCATTCCGGCGAGGTCTGCGACTTCTTCTCGACGCAGACCGGGAACGCGACGACGAGTGTGTGTGGTGATCCCCAATTGCTCGGGGGTGACCAAGGTACGCCGAGCGCGCAGATACTCACCGAGCGCGGAGCGCGTCGGCATCGATGTACCGGGTTGCGGCGCGGCTGCATTCACGATCTCGAGGCCCGCGGACTCCGACGCATGGTCAAGAGTGTACCCACCTGAGTTGGATTTTCCAACTCATCTTCTGAGTCGGCGTTGGGTGACCCCGACAGGGACATGCGCACCGCCGAACCTCCTCCTAGCGTTCTGGTCAAGCCGTCGTCCGGCGGTAACCGCAGACTGACCAGCAACCACAACAGCGCAGACAAGGGAGCAAACGATGCCGACGATCACCACACCCGACGGAATCGAGATCTACTACACAGAGCAGGGCGAGGGTCAACCGATTGTGTTCGCGCACGGCTGGCCATTGAGTTCCGACGCGTGGCAGCCGGAGCTGAAGTTCTTCAGCGACAACGGCTTCCGTACAATCGCGCATGACCGACGCGGTCATGGGCGCTCGCAGAAGACGGCCGTCGGCCATTCCATTGACCAGTACGCGAAGGACCTTGCCGTACTTGTCGAGGCGCTTGACCTGACAGACGTGATCGTCGTGGGCCACTCGACAGGCGGCGGCGAAGTGGTGCGTTACGCGGCCGAGTACGGGCGTGATCGGGTGGCCAAGGTGATCACAGCCGGAGCCATCCCGCCGATCATGGTGAAGTCCGAGTCCAATCCCGAGGGAACCCCGATGGAGGCGTTCGACGATATCCGCGCTGGAGTACTCGACGATTCCGCACAGTTCTGGCTCGATCTGACCGAAGCGTTCTACGGAGCCAACCACGGACGCGCAGTATCCCAAGGAGCCAAACTCGACTTCTGGCGACAAGGCCAGTTGGTGAACCTCTCGGCAGCCTACGATTGCGTGAAGGCCTTCTCCGAGACCGACCAGACCGAAGACCTGAAGGCGCTCACCGTTCCGATTCTCATCGCGCACGGCGAGGACGATCAGATCCTGCCGATCAATGCCGCCGCGCGCAAGTCGATCGATCTGGTCAAGGACGGCACGCTCAAGGTGTATCCGGGCGCTCCACACGGCATTCACGGCGACTACCGCCGGCAACTCCAACAGGACATCCTCGCCTGGATCAGGCAGTGATTTCGACAAAACAGAAGTTCGGCACGCAAACCGAGCACCCTTCGAAGCGGCCTCGGATCGCGTTGAACACCTTCGGAATCGCCTTCGGTACAGCGGGACTGGCCGGGACCTGGACGGTAGCGGCGCAGCAACTGGCAGCGCCACAGGCGATCAGCGACATATTGTGGGTGGCCGCGGCGACGGTATGGATCGTGACGATCGCCCGATATCTCCATCGTGCGGGCGGATTCACGGCCATCAGAACCGATTTGGAGAACCCGGTACTCGGGCCTTTTGCCGCTCTGATACCCACGGTGGGTTCGTTGATCTCAGCACGTCTCGTCGAGTGGTGGCCGACCGTGGCCGTGGTGGGAGTGTGGGCAATGCTCGCGCCCACCACGGTCTTCGGTAGTTGGTTCGTGGCGAGGCTGGTGGCGGTCTCTCGCGATCCGAGCAACCTCCACGGGGGGTACCTGCTGCCGACAGTCGCGTCGGTGCTGATCGCGGCACAGTCGATGGCTGCGATCGGCCAGACAGCCATTGCGTTGGGCTACTTTTCGGTCGGGATCTTCTTCTCGGTGGTGATCACCACCGTGCTCATATTTCGACTGATGACCGGACCGGAGCTCCCGGATCCACTGGTGCCGACGCTCGCAATCGTCTCGGCACCACCGGCTGTCGCGGGAAACGCGTGGTGGGCCATCAGCCACGGAACACCGTCGAACGTCAACATCGTATTGGGCGCGCTGATGGTAGCGATGCTTGCACCGCAACTCTTTCTCATCCGGCACTATGTGCATACGGCATTCGTCCTCGGTTTCTGGGCGATCACCTTCACCGCAGCATCAAGTGGCACGTACGCGGTGCATCTGCTCACCGGTGAATCCGCCGGCGCCCGGGGATGTCGCGCTCGGTTGGCTCGCGGTGTTGATGGCAACCGTGGTGGTCGGTACGGTTGCTGTCCGCTCTCTCGGAATCATCGCCACCGGTCGCCGGCACCTTCGCGCCCTGCCTGGGGCGCCCCTGTCACACCAGGGCGCAGACCGGCTCAGCTGAGCGACTGCAACGTCCCCCGCGTCAGCCCGAGTTCGTTTTCCATCGCCCGCCGTACCAGTCGACCGCGGTCGGCGGTGGGCGCATAGTGCACCAGGGCGTGTGAGTTCACCCCGTCGATCATGCCGAGGAACTGCCAGCCGACGTCGGCAGCGTCGTCGGTGGTGAACTCGCCTGCGGTGATTCCCTCGCCGATCAATTCGGCGACCAACAGTTGCCACTCGTCCATCGCGGTACGTACGGCCGCGGCCAACGGCTCGTTGGTACGCCCGAGACTGAACGCATCAGCCCAGACGACGGTGACCTCGTCACGGCCCGGTTCGGTGAGCGTTGCGATGAGCCGGCGCAACTTGTCCGTGGGCGTCGATTCCGATCCGAGGAGGTCGCCGATCTCGGCGACCTCGGCCCCGGCGATCGCCGCGAACGTCGTCGCGATCAGGTCTTCCATGTTGGGTTCGTAGTGCGCGACCAGCGCCGGCGCGACGCCCACATGGGCTCCGATGGAGCGCAGCGTCAACGTGGGAAGCCCCTGCGACAGGGCAACTTCACAAGCCGCCGAACGGATCTCGTGGGCACGTTCGGCCGGCGACTTGCGTGGGGCACGGACACGCGACCCGCCCGACCCGCCGCTCATGACCGCCGGAGACCTCGCGGTTTCGCGGCCCACTCGTCTCCCCTACTCCCTGACACCGTCACATCAGCGATCATCACGCGGGGCGGTCATCACGTCAAGGACTATTGATCGATGAATCAATATCTTGCTCACAAGCCTTGACGACGGGCGCCGACCACCCTATGGTCTGAGTTATTGATTATCTGATCAATAACTCCCAGAGAGGTAGCCCGATGGCCTGGAGAATGCCCGCCGAGACCGCTCGGCACGACCGCGTGTGGATGGCCTTCCCCCGGATCAACACCACACTGGCCGAGAGCGCCGCCGACGCCGACACCGCGTATGCGGCGTGGAGCGAGGTGGCCAACACCGTCGTCGATTTCGAGCCGGTCACCGTGGTCGTCGATCCGACGGAGATGGCGCGCGCCCGGGGCCTGCTCGCGGGCGCGGTTGACATCGTCGAGGCCCCACTCGACGACGCCTGGATGCGGGACATCGGACCGACCTTTGTCACCGACGACTCGGGTCACCTCGCCGCGGTCACCTGGACCTTCAACGGCTGGGGCGCCCAGGAATGGGCCGAGTGGGACAACGACCGCCGGATCGGTCGTTTCGTCGCCGGGCAGGCCGGGGTGCCCGTGGTCAGTTCGATGCTCGTCCAGGAGGGCGGCGCCATCCACGTCGACGGAGAAGGCACCGTCCTGGTCACCGAGACCGTGCAACTCGATCCCGGACGCAATCCGTACGCCACCCGCGAGACCGTCGAGGCCGAACTCGAACGCACCATCGGCGCCCGCAAGGTGATCTGGCTGCCACGCGGATTGACCCGCGACTACGAACGTTTCGGTACCCGCGGCCACGTCGACATGGTTGCCACCATCCCCTCCCCCGGAACCCTTCTCCTGCACCACCAGGCGAACCCCGACCATCCCGATCACGCCGTCACCCGGGAACTGCGCGACTTCCTGGCGACCACCACCGACGCCGCGGGTCGCTCCTGGAACATCATCGATCTCCCCGCACCGGAGACCATCCGGGATTCCGAGGGCTTCGTCGACTACAGCTACATCAACCATCTCGTGGTCAACGACGGCGTGATCGCCTGCGGTTACGGTGAACCGGAGGCCGATGCGCGGGCCGCCGACATCCTGTCCGCCGCCCACCCGGGTCGCAGCGTGGTGAGCATCGACGCTCGCGAGCTCCTCGCCCGCGGGGGTGGCATCCACTGCATCACACAGCAGCAACCCGCAGTCGAGAACCACTCATGACCGGCACCACCACAACCCCACCCCTGGTCGAAGCCTCCATCGCCGAACTGGGTGCGGCACTGTCGAGTGGCGCGGTCACAAGTGTGGAACTCGTCGCCGGATACCTCAACCGCATCGCCTATTACGACCGGCACGGCTTGGCGCTCAACGCAATTCCCGTGCTGAACCCCGACATGTTCGTCGAGGCCCGCGCCTCGGATGAGCGCCGCGCTCGCGGTGAGACGCGCGGCCCGCTGGACGGAATCCCGTACACCGCCAAGGACAGCTACCGCATTCGCGGATTGACCGTGGCGTCCGGCTCGCCGGCGTTCGCCGATCTGGTGGCCGGGTCGGACGCCTTCGCCATCGAACGCCTGCGTGCGGCCGGTGCCATCTGTCTGGGTCTGACCAACATGCCCCCGATGGCCAACCGCGGTATGCAACGTGGGGTATACGGACGTGCCGAAAGTCCCTACAACCGGGACTATCTCGCGGCTGCATACCTGTCGGGGTCGTCGAACGGTTCGGGCGTGGCGACCGCGACGAGCATGGCCGCCTTCGGCCTCGGTGAGGAAACGTGGTCGAGTGGACGTTCGCCGGCGTCGAACAACGCGTTGGTGGCCTATACCCCATCACGCGGAGTGATCTCGGTGCGCGGCAACTGGCCACTGACCCCCACGATGGATGTGGTGGTGCCGCACACACGCACCGTCGACGACATGCTGACCCTGCTCGACGTTCTCGTGGCCGACGATCCCGACACGCGCGGCGATTTCTGGCGCACCCAGCCGTGGGTAACGCTCCCCACGGCATCGACGGTGCGGCCGTCGTCGTATCTGTCACTGCGTGACCGGGATGCGCTGCGTGGCAAACGTTTCGGTGTGCCGCGGATCATTCTCGGCCAGGACCCGCACGCCGGGTGGCCGATCACTCCGCGACCGTCGGTGATCGAATTGTGGAACCGCGCGCGTGCCGATCTGGTCAACGCCGGCGCCGAGGTGATCGACGTCGACTTCCCCGCCCTGACCAACTACGAACTCGATCGTCCCGGCGCCCGTGACGGCTATGTGCGCGGGATACTGCCCGAGGGCTACTTCGACGCCGAGATGTGGGATCTGACGATGTGGTCGTGGGATGACTATCTTCAGGCCACCGGCGATCCGGCGTTGCATCGGCTCGCCGACGTCGACGGTGACCTCATCTTCCCGCTGCCCGATCGCGCCATCCCGGACGAACTCGACGGATACTATGCGCGCTACAACCTCGACATCAGCGAATACCCCGCCCGCGCCGCGCGCGGTATTCCGACGCTCGAGGAGATCCCCGACCTGGCCGCGGGCGTGCGCGGCCTCGAGGAACTGCGTCGGGTGGATTTCGAGCAGTGGCTCGACGACCTCGGCTTGGACGCACTGGTGTTCCCGTCGGCGCTCGACGTCGGCGCCGCCGACGCGGATACCGACCCCGACGCACACGCGAGGGCGATGGCCAACGGAGTATGGGTGTCCACCGGCAACACCATGATCCGGCACTACGGCATCCCGACCGTGAACGTGCCCATGGGTACGATGCGCGACATCGGCATGCCGGTGAACGTGACGTTTGCCGGCCGCGCGTACGACGACAACACCCTGCTGGCCTGCGGTTGGGCCTACGAGCAAGCCGCGCGCCGACGGCACGCCCCGGCCTCGACGCCCGAGTTGCCGCCGCTCATGCGGGTCGGCACAGTGACCGGGGTTCGGGCACCGGAGCTGACCGTGGAGGTGTCCTTACATACGGGCACAACTGTGCCGGTGAATCCGGTGACGGCAACCCCGACAGCAACGAACCCGGTGTCGAGGATCGTCGTGTCGGGTTCCACGACTGCGCATCTGCTGCAGGTTCTCGTCAACGGGATCGGGGTGCCGGTGGACCGCAGCGGATCCACCTGGTCGGCCTCGGCGGAGATCCCGACATCGGAGTTCGAACGTCGGCACTCACAATGGCGTGCGCCGTACGGCGCGATCATTGCCGTAGTGGCCGCATCCGAGGACGGCGCAACGGCGGGCCGCTACTCGGTGATCGGTGGAGCCGGCTGATCGGCACAACCCTTACCTGCGTGTAAAACGTTCGGACACTTGCGCGACAAGCGCGCGGATTGCGACATCTCGCCCGCGACTTCGTGCCGTCTCATCGGCTGCGCGCCGGAACCGAACGTGACTTCCCGACAACGTGGACACAGTCGGATCGACCGACGGGCGCGTATGACGCGTGAAACCGTCCTCAGGCAACGCCTTCGCACCTCGCTCGACCAACACCGTGGATCGCTTCAGATCATCAACTCGGCAGGTCAGGCCGGGTCCACTCGGCCTCACGGTGACGGGACGGCCGAACGCCTGCCGTCTTCGCTGGTCCCACATCCCATGCGGCGACCCTCGAACCCGCCCCGGCACAGTCGATTCGACACTGTTCGGGGACATGTCCGGTGGGATTGTCCGAGTGCCATGATCAAAACCATGAGCGTCGCAATGTCTGCTTCCTCAACCGAATCCAGCGTCCCTCGGTTCACGTTGGTTCCAGCCCGGCTGGACCGATTGCCGTGGAGCAGGTTTCACTGGATGATTCTCGTCGGGCTCGGCTTCTGTTGGATCCTCGACGGACTCTCCGTCCAGATCGTCGCCTCGGCCGGCTACCAGAAAGATCTGGGTATGTCGTCGGCCCAGGTCGGCGCGATGGGCACGGTGTATCTCGTCGGCCAGATCGTCGGCGCACTGTTCTTCGGATGGATGTCCGACAAGTACGGCCGCCGAAAGATCTTCATCTGGACGCTGGTGTTGTACCTGGTCGGTACGGCGGTTTCCGGACTCGCGGCCAGCATCTGGTTCTTCGCCATCTTCCGGTTCATCTGCGGACTGGGCATCGGCGGCGAATACTCTGCCGTGAACTCCGCGATCGACGAGTTCATACCTTCCAAATATCGCGGCCGGATCGACATCATGGTCAATGGAACCTACTGGGCCGGTGCAGCATTGGGCGCTGTCGCCAACCTGTTCTTCCTCGACCCGAACGTCCTGCCGACGAACATCGGATGGCGCGTGGCGTTCTTCATCGGCCCGGTCATCGGTCTGGTGTTGATATTCGTCCGCAGGTCGATACCCGAGAGTCCCCGCTGGTTGATGACCCACAACAACATCGATGAGGCCGAGCAGATCGTGTCCGACATCGAAGTGCAGGTGACCGACCAGGCACGGGAGCAAAAGGTCGACGCCACTTGGGAATTGCCCGCCGTAGACCCGGACAAGGCAATGGCGGTGGGACCGATCTCGCGAGTCGGGTTGGGACAGATCGCCCATGTCCTGTTCACCAAATACCCGCGCCGCAGCCTCGTGGGCGCGACGATGATGATCACACAGTCGTTTCTCTACAACGCGATCTTCTTCACCTACGCCCTGGTATTGCAGAACTTCTACCACACGACTCCTAGTTCGACGCAGTACTACTTCTTCCCGTTCGCGTTGGGAAACCTGCTCGGGCCGCTGCTCCTCGGACGATTCTTCGACACGTGGGGCCGTCGTCAGATGATCTTCGCGACCTACTTCCTCTCGGGAGCGGTCCTCGCCGTCTCGGCCGGCCTGTTCCACGCCGGGCTGCTCAACGCCGCTACGCAAACGGTGTTCTGGTGCGTGTCCTTCTTCTTCGCGTCGGCTGGTGCATCCAGCGCGTATCTCACCGTCTCGGAGGTCTTCCCGCTGGAGATCCGGTCGCAGGTCATCTCCTACTTCTTCGCGCTCGCCCAGGTGTTCGGCGCCATCGCGCCGCTGATCTTCGGCATCATGATCGGCACCGGAACCTCCCGCGGCCCCCTCACCGCCGGCTACTTCCTGGGTGCGGGGATCATGATTCTCGGCGGCATCATCGCCGTCATCTTCGGAGTCGACGCGGCGGGCAAGTCGCTGGAGGACATCACCGAACCGTTGTCCAAGGCCGAGATCGTCGTCGAGGAAGAAGAGGCGACCGGCGACAGCACCGAACGGCAATCGCTCGAACTGGCCAAGCAGGAGGCGGTCGTGGCCGCCGAACACGAGGTGGATTCCGAAGCCGACAGAGCCGAGCGCAGACGCTGATCGGATGCTGCCGGCCGGACTTCACCCTGCGGCGCGCCGGTAACGCTCGACGAAACGGCGAAGGATCGCCGGCGCGTGCCTGGCATCGAGTTCGCGGGCCGCGGCCTTGATCGACTCGGCTTCGTGCGGTTCGAAATAGCCGAAATGGCGATACACGTCGACCCTCGTCGACAAACCGTCGGCATCGAGCTCCGGGTGGAACTGCGTTGCGTAGACGTTGTCGCCGACCCGGAACGCCTGCACGGGGCAGCCGGGTGAGGACGCGAGGTGAACGGCGGTGTCGGGCAGCGCTGCTGCCGACTCCTTGTGTCCCCCATAGGCATCAAAGGTGTCGGGTACATCGACGAACAGCGCATCTCGCCGGCCGGCGTCGGTCAGCGTCACGCACATGGATCCGACGGGTTCGGGATAGGTGCGGTCGATCGTGGCACCGATCACCGAGCCCAGCGTCCCGACCCCGTAACAGCATCCGAGGAAGGGGAAGTCGGCGTCGACGATCCGGCCGACAAGGTCGAGGAGCTCGTTTTCGACGCGCTCCTGAGTTGCCGATCTCGAGTCCGCGGGATCACTCACGTTGTACGGCCCGCCGCCGAGGATGATTCCCGACCAGTCGTCGAGGTCGACCGCCCCGAGTGGGCGCCGCGTCAGATTGACGGTGACCAACTCGTTCTGCGTGAGTCCGCCGAGTCGACTCACCGAGCGCTCCTCGTCGTCGGCCGCCTCGGGTTCGGCGCGGACGGAGAGCAGCAGGAAAGGCAAGGTGGTGGCGCTCGTGCTCATCTGGTCTCGACTTCCTGTTGCGCGTCGTTCACGCACCCGGGGTGCGACGTGTTAGAGCGTAGAGGTATGGCCCTGCGCGATCACGTCAACCCCTTCCAGGGAACCGACAGCATTCCGGAAGTGTCGACAGGCAACACGCTGCCGATCACGTCGCTGCCGTTCGGGATGGCGCACTGGACACTGCAGACGCAGCGCCACGGCGGGTGGATGTTCAACCCGCACAATCCGAAGCTCCAAGGGGTGCGGTGCACCCACCAGCCCAGTCCGTGGATGGGCGACTACGGATCGTTCGCCGTGCTCCCGCAGACGGGACCACCACGCCTCTCCGCGCACCGCCGCGCCACCGCCTGGCGACGGGACCGTTCCGTCGTTGCCCCACACCGTATGTCCCTCGACCTGGTGGCCGACGGCATTCGGGTGGACGTCGCACCCACCGCGCGCTGCGCGATCATGCGCTTCCGGTTTCCTGCCGGCTGCGACGCCAGGATCATCCTCGAATGCACGCGAGGTGAAAGCCACATTCGGGTACGACCCGACGGGCGAACCATCCTCGGATACACCCGCGGCAACTCCGGTGGGGTGCCCGATGATTTCGCTCACCACTTCGTCGCCGTGATCGACCGTGATGTGCTCGACTGGAACACCTTTCGCGACGATGCCGTCGGGACGCCACGGACGCCGGACACCGGTGAGGGCCTCGGCGTGGTCGCCGACCTCGGCAACACCGTCACGGAGGTGACCGTGCGCATCGCCACCTCGTTCATCAGCGCCGAGCAGGCCGCAGTCACCCTGCAGCGAGAACTCGGCACGCGTGATCCCGACCGGATCGCCGCCGATGCGGCCACCGCCTGGGATCTCGTGCTCGACCAGCTGGAGGTGGAACCGTTCGACGACGCCGCGTCCGATCCCGACACCACCATCGCGACGTTCGCCTCGTGCCTGTATCGCACCAAGCTCTTCCCCCGCGCGCTCCACGAAGTGGACGCCCACGGGCGCACCGTCCACTACAGCCCGTACGACGGCGGCGTCCACCCCGGCGTCCTGTTCGCCGACACCGGTACCTGGGACACCTACCGGACCCAGTTCCCCCTCCTCACGCTGCTGGATCCGGGGTTCGTGGGCGAGGTCCTCCAGGGATTCGTGCACGCCGGAATCGAAAGTGGGTGGCTGCCACAATGGCCGTCTCCCGGGCACCGGACGTCGATGCCGGGCACCCATCTGGATGCGATTGTCGCCGACGCGGTGGCCAAGGGCGTGAATGGCTTCGATGTCGAAACCGCGTACCGACTGATGCTGAGGCATGCGGATACACCGGTGGGTGAGGGCGCACCGCCCGGCGCAGGGCGTCGCGGCATCGAGGACTACCTGCAGCACGGCTACCGCACATTCGGGAAATCGGTCGCCGAAACACTCGACTACGCCTATGACGACTGGGCCATTGCCGTGGTCGCAGATCATCTGGGCGACAACGCTACCCGCGCCCGCATGTTGCAGAGGGCCACGAATTACCGCCATGTGTTCGACCCCGGAGTCGGCTTCATGCGTGCCCGCGACGCCGACGGATCGTGGCGCACGCCGTTCAACCCGTTCGAGTGGGGCGGACCCTACTGCGAAGGAGGTGCCTGGCAGAGTTCGTGGGCTGTGCCGCACGATCCGGCCGGACTGGCCACACTGTTCGGAGGTGCCGCCGCCATGGCCGGCACACTCGACCAGATGCTCACCACGCCGCCACGTTTCGAGGTCGGCGACTACGGCGCCGAGATCCACGAGATGACCGAAATGGCGATGGCCGACCACGGTCAGTACGCCCACTCCAATCAGCCGGTGCACAACGCCCTGTACCTCTACCTCGCGGCCGGCAGACCGTGGCGTACTCAACAGGAGGTGCGCCGCGTGCTCGACACCATGTACTCCCCCACCGCCTTTCCCGGCGACGAGGACAACGGCGAGATGGCCGCCTGGTACGTGCTGAGCGCGTTGGGCATCTACCCACACTGCCCCGGCCGTCCCGAATGGGGCCTGGGTTCACCGTTGATGCGCCGCAGCATCATTCACCTCGCGAATGGCCGCGACCTGGTGATGGATGCACCCCGCAATTCGAGCAGCCGACCGTTTGTCGACGCGATCACGGTCTCGACCCCGCGCGACGCAGCCCCGGACTCACACCACAACCTCGTGATGGCGCACACGGTTCTGACCGAGGGGGCAATCCTGCACTGGCACATGAGCGATCGTCCACGCACACAGATCACACCGGTCGACTCCCGACCGTCCTCGCTGAGTTCGTACGAGGACTGATCGGGAGTCGGCCGCGTGCGTGTCCCGAGCGGCGCCGCGCCGGAACCCGTCAGTACACCGGCGGTTCGCCCTCGGCTGCGGGCCCCGGCTCAACCGGGGTGTGCTCGATGATCGCCTTGTAGGCGTGGTTCTCGTGGGTGATCATGCGCGCGAAGAAGGCGATGAACAGAATCACGGCCAGGATGAACACCACCCACACGCCCACCGAGTTGCCGCCGAACGTGAACACCACATCGGCATTGTCATATGAGTCGATCGGACTGAACATCTCAGCGTGCCTCCTCGGCGATCAGAATTGCTTTCTCCGTACGCATCATGGTGACCGGGATACCCTCCGGGTACGGCGTTGCAGGGACCTCGGTCAGATCCAGGCCGTGCTCTTCGACTTCGGCCGGAATCCGCAGCATGCCGATCTTCTTCAGCGCCAGCGAAACCAGATACGCCGGAATGAAGCCAAGGGCGACGAAGATGATCCCGCCGACGATCTGGCCCCAGAACGAGATGCTCGGGTTGCCATCGGTGTTGGGGTATCCGGCCAAGAAGATCCCCACCATGACCACCGAGTACAGACCGATGCCTCCGTGGACGGCCACCGCGCCCACGACGTCGTCGATCTTGAACTTCTCCAACAGTTTTCCGATGTAGGGCACGAGTGCCCCGGCGACGAGCGCGATGATGAAGCCCAGTGCGGGGTGGTAGAGATCCATGCCGGAGGCGACGCCGATCACGCCCGCGAGCCCGCCGGAGATGGTCCAGAACGGTTCACCGCGCGAGGTCATGTAGGCGCCGATGATGCCGCCGGCCAGACCCATCAGCGTGTTGAATGCGAACGCCGACAGGGTTGTCGGGCTTCCGTAGATGGTCGCGTAGCCGCCCGGCCCGTAGATCACACAGCCCATCAGGAAGCCGAAGAAGCCCGCGAAGATGAGCATCAGGCCGACCATGGTGAGGGGCAGGTTGTGCGGACGGATCGTCACGGCCGAGCCGTCCGGGCGGAAGCGTCCGATGCGCGGACCGAGGTTGATCAAAATGCCGAGCGCCGCGAATCCCGCGATGGTGTGCACACATCCGGCCGCACCCACATCGTGGAACCCGAGTTTGGTGAGCATCCACCCGGCACCGTGCCAGCCCCACGCGGCGCCGATTATCCAGACCACCGAACCCACCAGGACGGTGAGGATCAGAAACGCGCTCGTCCGAATCCGTTCCAGCACAGCACCGGACATGATCGAACCGGTGGTGGCGGCAAACAGCGCGAACGCACCCCAGAAGATGCCGCTCGACGAATCCTGCACGTTGGGGCCCATGTTGTCGCTCCACGGCAGTGCAGCCTTCGCGGCGTCGTTGAATTCGATGAAGCCGCTGGGCATTGCGTTGTAGAGGAACCATCCGACGAAGTAGAACGACGCCACGATCGTCGCGAATGCCAGCAGATTCTTCATCGCCGTGGCGAGGACGTTCTTGGAGCGCGACGCGCCGACCTCGTAGGCGAGGAACCCCGCATGGATGAGCATCATCAGGGCGATCGACACCCAGTAGAAGAATTCGTTGTTGACCGACGACATCGTGGTGATGGCGTCATCGACTTCAGGTGGCACGAGAGGACCTCCGCTATGACAAGAAGAGTTTCACACGAGTGTTCAATGCGCACCGACGGTGTACGCGAGTCTGACTCTAGGTGGGCAACGATCTCGTTCTCGTGCCCGAATAGTAAATACGGCGTAAATCGGTCAGATAATCAGTGGGGTGGTTTCGACAAGCTCAACCAGCGGGGGGCGGCTCAACCAGCGGCGGGTGGTTTCGACAAGCTCAACCAGCGGGGGTCGGCTCAACCAGCGGTGGGCGGCTCAACCAGCGGCGGGGTGGTTTCGACGAGCTCAACCAGCGGTGGGCGGCTCAACCGGCGGGCGGGGTGGTTTCGACAAGCTCAACCAGCGGGGGTCGACTCAACCAGCGGGGGGCGGCTCAACCAGCGGGGGGCGGGGTGGTTTCGACACGCTCAACCAGCGGGGGTCACCTCAACCAGCGGGGGGCGGCTCAACCAGCGGGGGGGCGGCTCAACCAGCGGCGGGTTACATCGACTCGAACGCCCTGCCGAGTTCGGCGGCGACGTCGATGATGCGTGCCTGCTGGGTCTCCGGGCTGGAGATCTGCTCGGCCACGTGGGCCGCGATGAAGCGCCGGATCTCGTCGTCGACCTGGGCCACCATGCGGATGATCTCCCCGCGCAGGTTGCGGGAGGAGACGCCGACGATCACGTCACCGGGAGAGGGAGGGTCCACGTCGATGCGCAGCATCAGAGGTTCGGCCGCGTGCACGACCATGGGTAAGGTCACCAGTCCACGCACGTCGTACACCACACTGTCGACCCGCAGGTCCACGTGCAGGCCGATGGCCAGCGGTATGTCGACGGTGAAGGTGATCAGGTCACCGATCTCACGCGTGATGCGCAGGTCGTCGATGTCGACACGAGCCGACACCCGCGCGATCCCGCGGGGCCCCGACGGGATGGGGCCGACCTCGAAGGAGTCTCCGGTGATGGGCGCCAACGCCGCAGCCACACGCTCCTCGGTGACGGCCACCTCGAAGAACCGTCGGCCGAACTCCTCGTAGCTCAACATCGACATCTCTACATCCTGACAAATACCGGCTGGCGCCTACCCGATGGTACGGATCGATCCGAGCGAAAACTGGCGCACCGCACCCGGAATGCGCGCCGCACACGTGGACAGCAGCGGCTCCGACATCACCTCGTCGACGATCACCTCCACCGGCTGCCCCGACGTCTCCAACACCACCACAACCCGGCCGTCACGTGAATCCATCTCGAGCGGGGGGTACGCGTCGAGGCGGTTGTCGCCGAAGCGCTCCCGCGCGAAATGCTGGGCGGCCTGCACCGCAGGGGCCAACGACGTCCGGCCGCGCAGCCGGGAATCGTTCACCCTGCCCGCCAGGTAGTCGGCGACCAGAGTCGCCGGGTCGGCAACGGTGTCGACGCGGCCGTAGCTCAAGCCGTGCGGCATGATCAGCATCGTCGCGGCGAATCGGTCACCACCGAGGTGGGAGCACTCCCACGTCCAATCGGGGTACATCGACGCCACCGCAACAGCGGCGCGCCGCCCACGCACGGCGCAACACTGGTCGTGCTTGCCGTGTGCGCACACCACCACCAGCGGCGTATCCGACTGCGCGCCGTCGGACCCGTCGAGCGCCAGGTCGAGATAGTCGCGAGGGCCGGCCACCTCGCCACCCACGACACGTTCGGACCCCGGGGTCGCCGACGCGATGAACCACCGCCACCGCGGGGTTTCGGGCCGCTTGCCGGGCCGCCTGATCGCCACGATCCGCATCCGGGCCGACTCCACCCGTCGCACGATCTCCCGGCCCAGGCCGGTGTCGAGGATGCGCGGCGATTCCAGGAACGCCGACGGCCCCCAAGCGCCGCTGAGCTCCAAGAACACCCAGTCCGTCCCGGGCGAGGCTGTTCCGAACATGGGGTCGCCGCGGATCAGCGACTGATCACTACACGGGGTGCGGTCGGTCATCTCCGAACTCTACGAGGTGCGATCGACGACGATCACCGCTTCGCGCAGCAGCCGACGCACCAGCACCATGCCGTCGGCCTCATCGAGGCCGGGCAACGCGCCCGCGGTGTGCGACTGTCCGGAGTGCAGTGCCGTCACCGCACCGGCACAGAAGCCGGGGAATCCGATCGTGCGGTCGGGCAGGCGCAGTTCCACCCGACCACCGGTCTCGGTGACCGTCGCGATCAGGCCGTGCCGCCAGCGCACCGCAGTCTCGGCGTCGAGCGCAGCGATCGCATCGACGGTCGATAGGGGTCGAACGGCTGTCGGCCGTGTGCGGTTGGCGAATCGGGCGGAGAGTCGCTCTGCGGCGGCGTCGGCGAATTCCCGGCCACGGTCGCGCAGCACGTCGGCGAGAACCGACAACGTCTTGCCGGCGATGGCGGCCGCCTCGTCGTGATCGGTGAGGTCGGGTGTCATACGCAATGCAGCACGCAGTTCGGGGACGGACTTCCCGATCTCCTCGATCACGGCGGTCACCACGTCGAACTCGGTGACCGCGGCGACACCGATCGTGAGATGGATCGACGTCTCTCCGAGAGCCTTCGCCGAATGCAGCCACCCCCGGGGCAGGTAGAGGGCGTCGCCCGGTTCGAGCACCGTGTCGATGACGGGGCGCTCGCGCACCCGGGCATCGATGGCCGCCCGGTGGTCGGTCCACGGCTGATCGTGCAGCGGATCGGTGAACACCGGCGGGTGCACCGTCCAGTGCTTGCGCCCGGCGGTCTGCAACACGAAAACGTCGTGGACGTCGTAGTGCGGGTCGAAACCGCGATTGCTCTGGGGTGTGATGTAGGCGTTCGCCTGCACGGGGTGGCCCAGGTCGTCGACGAGGGCGCCCACGAATTCGATCACCGGCGGCCACAACCGGTGCAGGCCTTGCAGCACGATCGTTGCGCCCGCGGCGAATTGCGCGAGCACCTTGGCCGAGTCGACCTGATCGGGCATCTCGGCACCCAGACCGGCCGGCCCGAGGTAGTCGTCGCGGGCCAGCAACCCACCCTCGCGAGCCATCCGGATGAACGGCGCCCGCACCCCGCGTTCGGCGATCAGCTCATCGACCGTTGCGGCCGAGAGCAGATCGCCGAAGTCGCGGGGAAGCCGGGCGGAACGACTGAGCAAGGGGCGCCGCCCCCAGAAGTCGCGGCCGAATTCGTCGGAATCGACCGCGATACAACGACTCAGCATCGCGACTCAGGCGGTACCGTCGGCCCCGCCGTCGTGCCCATCGGGGTTCGACCCGCCGTCGGCAGGACCTTCACCCGCACTCGCGGTGCCATCAGCACCACCGTCATGCCCACCGGGGTTCGACCCGCCGTCGGCAGGACCTTCACCCGCACTCGCGGTGCCATCGGCCCCGCCGTCGTGCCCACCGGGGTTCGAACCGCCGTCGGCAGGACCTTCACCGCCCGCGCTGGATGTGGTGATGTCGTCGTCGTCGAGTGCCATCTCATACCTCCGTCGTGGTCCGGACACCCGCGTCGGATGCCTCTCCTCCACTATGTCGAGAACGCCACACACATGTGTCCGGTTCGCCCGCCTCGGCCGAAATTCGTTGCACAAACGATCCGGAGGACACGGTTTGGTGTCGGTCCGATGTCGCATACCCGAATCGGGACGGACGAAGCGCTCGTCGTGACGACACCCGTATGCTCGGCAGATGGGATTCGAAGGTTTCCCCGAGGCCGCCCTCGACTTCTACGACGACCTGGAGATGGACAACAGCAAGGTGTTCTGGGAGGCCCACAAGGAGGTCTATCGCAACGCCGTCGCCGCACCGATGCGGGAGTTGACCGCTGCGCTCGCGGATGACTTCGGCGAGGCGAAGATGTTCCGCCCGTATCGGGATGTGCGCTTCTCCCACGACAAGTCGCCGTACAAGACCCATCAGGGCGCCTACGTGGCGGTGGCCCCGGCGACGGGCTACTACATCCAGATCGGCGCCGCCGGAGTGCGGGTGGGCGCCGGCTTCTACGAGGCGTCGGCCGCTCGGCTCGCCGCGATTCGTGGAGCCATCGACCAGAACCGGTCGGGCCGCGAACTCGAGCGGGCGCTGGACGATCTGACGTCGCACGGGTGGGAGCTCGGCGGCGATCGGCTCAAGACGGCGCCTCGCGGATGGGACACCGGTCATCCGCGCATCGAGCTGTTGCGGCACAAGACATTGACCGTCATGCGGGATTACGGCTTCGATTCCGTGATCCATTCCTCGGAATTGGTCGACCGGGTGCGATCGGACTGGACCGAGACCCGTCCCCTCATCGACTGGATCATTCGACACGGCAATGCCTGACGATGTTTCTCGCACATCACATCTTTCGCGACATTGACGACATTCGCGACAACGGGCTTGTCGACACCGGATTGCGCGCAACAATGAATTGAATGGATTCACGAACCGAACAGTTGGACTACGCATCCTCCCAGGACCGGCGACTGCATCGCCATCTCGGTTTCTGGTCTCTCGTCGCCGCCGGGGTGGGCAGCGTCATCGGGTCGGGATGGCTGTTCTCCGCGATGTATGCCGCCCAGGCCGCGGGGCCGGCGGCGATCGTCTCGTGGCTCATCGGTGGCGGCCTGATGTTGTTGATCGCCTTGGTCTTTGCCGAACTCGGCCTGGTGAAGCCGGAGTCCGGTGGTCTCGTTCGCTACCCGCTGTACACCAACGGCAGGATGACCGCCAGCATCATCGGCTGGGCGATGTGGCTCTCCTATGTGGGCAATCCGCCGACCGAGGCCTCCGGTGTCGTGCAGTACGCGTCGGCCTATCTGCCCGGGGTGTTCTCCGACGAGAAGTTGACCACGTTGGGCATCCTGCTCGCCGTCGCGCTGATGGCAGTCTTCGTGGTGATCAACTATTTCGGTGTGGCGGTGTTTGCCAAGTCCAACAACGTGGTCACCGCCGTCAAGGTCTGCATACCCCTCATCACGGTGGCGTGTCTGATCGCGAGTGGCTTCGACCATCGCCATGCGGTGGGCTCGCACGGCGGGTTCGCCCCATACGGCTGGGGAGCGGCGCTCGGCGCGATCGCCACCGCCGGACTCGTGTTCGCCTACACCGGTTTTCGGAACATCATCGAGCTGTCCGGGGAGGCGCGCAATCCGCGCAAGCACCTCGCGCCGGCGATGATCGTCACGATCCTCTTCACCATCGTGCTGTATCTCGCGCTGCAGGTAGCGTTTCTGGTTGCGGTCCCCGACAGCACGCTGCTGCACGGGTGGTCCGGGGTGAACTTCGATTCGCCGTTCGCCGACCTCGCGCAACTGCTCGGCTTCACGTGGTTGTACTGGTTGCTGATCGCCGACTCGATGGTGTCACCGTCGGGATCGGGGATCGTGTACACCGCCGCCAACAGCCGAAACGTGTACGGACTGGCCAAGAATGGCTTCTTTCCGCGCTGGATGATGGAAGTGGACCACCAGCGCGGAGTGCCGGTTCGGGCGTTGATGCTCAATTTCGTCGTCGGCATCGGCTTCCTGCTTCCGTTGCCGAGCTGGCATGCCATCGTCGAGGTGATGAGTGCGATGGCGGCACTGACCTTCTCGATCGGTTCGGTCTCGGTGTTCGTCTTCCGCAACGTGGGGCTCGGACACGCATCGGCGCGGCTGCCGGGTATGCGAATCATCGCGCCGCTGGCGTTCATGGTGAGTTCACTGGTCATCTTCTGGGAACCGTGGGACAAGTTGTGGAAGACGATTCCGATCGTCGCAGTGGGCGGCGTGTGGTTCGTGATCACCTACTGGCGCGGTGAGCGCGATCCGGGGGACATCTCGGCGGGATTGTGGCTCGTCGCCTACCTGGTGTTCGTGTATGCCCTGTCGGCACTCGGGTCGTTCGGAGGCCATGAGTTCATCACCGCGCCTTGGGATTCGATCGTCGTGGCGCTCGGTTCACTCACCATGTATTTCTGGGGCGTGCGTGCGGGCACCGTCTTCTTGTCCAACCATCACAGCCTGCTGAACATCCTGCGCGCCGAAGAAGAGGAGGAGTCGCAGCGGCAGGCCGCGGTCGATGCCGCGACCTGACCCTGGTGGTCGGGTACGCCGGGTGGTCAGGCAGGCGGACCGACGACACCGTCGAGGTAGGACCAGCGGCCGTGCTCCCGCACGAACCTGCTTGTCTCGTGCAGCGCTCCCCGAGTGCCATCGGACCGGTAGTAGGCGGTGAACGCAACGGTGCCTCCGGTATCGGATAGTCCTCCACCAGTGCATGATTCGATGTCGAGCCGGTACCAGCGCAGCGAGTCGACGAGGTCGAGTTCGGCGGGACGGGTGTCGCGGTGCCAACTCGCCAGCAGGTGATCGCGGTTGCCCACGGCGAATGCGGTGAACCGCGACCGCATCAGCGCCTCGGCGGTCGGTGCGCCACGCTCACCGCGCAGCAGCGGGCCGCAGCACTCACCGAAGGTGGACCCAGAGGTGCAGGGGCACCGATCGTCATCGGCGGGCGTCGGATTCATCGCGCACAGCCTATCGCCTGCGGTCGGATGATCACCCAGCCGACTGCCAGTCGGGACACACGACGATGACAGCCGCGGGAGTTGTGATGGTGTCATGACCATTTGCACACAGCACGCCGACACGATCCTGCTCGTGATGGACGGCAGCGTCCGCGCTCACTCCGTCGCCCGGCAGGTGCTCTCGGCGGGCAAACACCTCGTTGTCACGGGAAGCTCCAGCCGAGATCTACTCCCCTACGTCGACGCCGCCGTGCACGACCGGACCTGGGTTGCCATCGCCGATCCGGCCTGCCCCGACCAGATCGACGAAGTGATCGACCGGGCGACCGAGATGTCGGGCCCGGTGATCATGATCGTGGACCCCGGAGGCCTGCTGACCGACGTCGCCACCGCGGACCGCCGCGCGGCGTGACCAAACCTGTCGTGACGACAGCTTTTCAGCGGGCCGGCACGACCGACTTCGCGAAGCCAGTAGAGCCACGCGCCGACATAGGTCGTGGCGTCGGTGTCGAGGTGCGGTGCGAGACCGACCTTGTTTGATCAAGACGACGTCGGCCGCCCGAAACATCACGCGGGCGCACGCATCATCGGTATCGTGACCGACGAACACCCCGGAATGGTCGTGGGATGCACCCCGTTCGGCACCGAACGCGTCATCGAACGTGAACTCGGCGAACAGCTTCCGCGCATCTGTTGAGACAGGAGACATCGTGACGCGTCAGGTGATCGTGATCGTGGGGACCGGCGGCATGGGTGAGGCCATCGCGCGCCGACAGGCCGCCGGTCACCATCTGATCCTCGCCGACTTCGACCAGGAGGCACTCGACCGCCGTGTGGATGCGCTCGCTGCCGAGGGCTTCACGGCCACCGGCCACCACGTCGACGTCTCGTCGGCCGACTCGCTGGGAGCACTCGCCGACGACGCCGCGGCGTCGGGCCCGGTGATGCACGTGGTGCACACCGCGGGTCTGTCTCCGGTGCAGGCGCCCACCGAAGCGATTCTGCAGGTCGACCTGTTGGGGGTGGCGCTGAGTCTGGATGCCTTCGGTGCGGTGATCGCCGACGGCGGTGCGGGCGTGGTGATCTCCAGCATGGCGGGGCATCTGTTCCCGCCCGTCACCGCGGAACAGGCCGGCGCACTGGCGCACACCCCATCCGCCGACCTACTCGGACTCGATTTCCTGCAGCCCGAGGCGATCGGCGATCCGGGCACCGCGTACGGGATCGCCAAACAGGCCAACCAGATCCGGGTCCGCGCGGCGAGCGTCGCCTGGGGCCGCCGCGGAGCACGAGTCAATGCGATCAGCCCCGGTGTCATCGGAACGTCGATGGGCAATGCCGAACTCAGCGGACCGAGCGGGGAGATCATGCGCTCGTTCATCGAGATGTCGGGCACCGGACGCATCGGGACCGCCGCCGACATCGCCGACGCCGCAGCCTTCCTCCTGAGCCCGGCGGCATCGTTCATCACCGGCACCGACCTCCTCGTCGACGGTGGTGTGGTGGCCGCGGTGACCACGGGTGCGCCGTGACCGACTCGTCGAATCCGGTTGTGGTGACCGGTGCGTGCGGCCTCGTCGGTTCGGCGGTGGTCGAGGCGATGTGCCGGCGTGGTTACCGCGTGGTGGCCACCGATCTGGACACCCCTGGCAATCGGAAGACGGCCGGCGGATTCGCCGCATTCGAGACCGCGTCAACGGGGACCGTCGACGTCCGGTGGGCCGACCTGACCGAATCCGACCAGGTGTCGAACCTGTTGACCTCGGTGCAACCGCAGGCGGTCATCCACCTTGCGGCCATGATCCCGCCCTTCTGCTATGCGCGACCCGAGTTGGCGCGCCGGATCAACGTGGACGCCGTCGGCCTGCTGGCCTCCGCGGCCGCGGCCTTGCCCGAACCGCCACGATTCGTGCTGGCGTCGAGCATCGCCGTGTACGGTCCGCGCAACCCTCATCGCCACTCCGGCCTACTCACCCCGCAGACTCCCACGCATCCGGTCGACGTCTACGGCGGGCACAAGGTGGAGGCCGAAGCGCTGCTCCGGGCGTCGGGTCTCGACTGGGTCATCCTGCGTCTCGGTGGCGTCCTCAGCGCACGGCAGGCGCTCGGGGTGGACCAGGACTTGATGACGTTCGAGGCCATCCTGCCCACCGACGGGCACCTGCAGTCCGTCGTCGTCGGCGATGTGGCCACGGCGTTCGCCAACGCCGTCATCACCCCTGAATCCCGCAAGGTCTTTTTGATCGGCGGCGACGAAACACACCGCCTGACCCAGGGCGAGATCTCCCGGCGTGCCGCCTCCGCGCTGGGCTTGATCGGCGGCATTCCGCCCGGCCGCACGGGCGATCCCGACGACGACTCGTCCTGGTTCGCCACCGATTGGATGGACAGTTCCGACGCCCAACGCGCCCTGGCGTTCCAACGTGTCACTTTCCCCGCACTGCTCGACCAGATGCGGGCACAGATCGGCCCGCTGCGTCACCTCGTGCCGCTGGCCGTCCCGGCCGCCCGCATCTTCCTGACACTGCGCTCCCCCTACCGCGGGTACCCGGGGCGGTATGCGAACCCCTGGGAACTCGTGCGCAAGCTGTGGGGAGATCCCGGAGCCGATCAGCCGGTGAACTAGTCTGGCGTGATGCCATCGTCGCCGTCGGGACGCGATGCGCGCCTCGACCGTGCCGGTGCGCGCGCCATCATCGCGGGAGTGCTCATCGCACTCGCTGGTGTCTGCTACTCGTCGTGGGTGCTGGAGTTCCTCTGGCACAGTCCGCTCGATCCGCTCAACAGCTTTCTGAGTGAACTCGACGCCGCGCATCGGCCGCATCGCGAGGTGTACGAGTGGGGCGACATCATCACGTCGATCCTCGCAGTACTCACCGCTGCAGTGCTGTTGTGGCCGCGATCGATCGTCTCGGGGGTGTATGCGCGCACAGCCGTCATCGCCTTCGCGGTCTTCGGCGGCGCGACGATCGCCGACGCGCTCGCCCCGATCGAGTGTGTCCCCGGTATCGATCCGGACTGCCCCTACGAACCGAGCGGCCTGCTCCCCCAACTCCACCACATCCACGCCCTGACCAGCACGGTCGCAGTGTTCGCGATCTTCACGACGATGATCGCCGGGGTGGTGGCGGCCTATCGGCAGGCGCCGTTGTGGCCGGCATTGCGGACGGTGGGGCTTGCCGTTCTCATCATCATCGCCGTCACCACGGCGTGGATGATGGCTGCCGACAATCTGACCGGCGACTACTATCTCGGGCTGGCCCAACGCATTCAGGTGGGTGGGATGTCGGTGTGGCTGGTGACCTGGGGCGTGTCGGTGGCCAGATCCCGGACACGGCGAGCGGTCGATCTCCAGCCGGTCGCTACGTGAGATCGATCTCGTAGACGATGAAGTCGTTGGCGGCGACGAGGTCGTAGAGCCGACGTGCCCGCTCATTGGTGTAGGCGGTCTGCCAGTAGACCTTGGGCAGCCCCTGCGCGCGGGCCCAGCCGACCACGTGATCGATGAGGGCGCGTCCGGTGCCCGTCCCGCGGACGTCGCCGGCGACGAACAGATCCTCGAGATAAACGTAGGGGTCGTCACTCCACGTCGATGCGTGGGTCAACCAGTGCACGATCCCCACGGCCCGGCCGTCATCGTCGCGCGCAATGGCCCCGTACATCGCGACGTCCGGGTCGAGGATGCGGGCATACGTCGACGCCGTCTGCTCGTCGCTCAAAGTGTGTTCGTAGAACTCGAGGTAACCCGCCCACAGCGGCTCCCAGTCGCCGCGGTCGGCATCGGTCAGCGGCGCAATCGTGCTGGACATGGTTTCACCTTGTCACGACATGCGGCGCCGGGCAGCGTCGGGGTAAGGGGCTGACGATAGCCTGACACAATGCTGATCAGCGGTGCCGGAGACTCCTACGCATACGAGGTCGGGGCTCCCGGAGTCGACGTCCTGTGGGGACTGTGGACCACTCACCGCGACGTCGACGGCCACGAAACAGAGTCCGCCGTCACGGCGGTTCCCGACGGTCCGCTGGGTATCGAGACACGGATCGCCCACGAACTGGCGTCTCGAGATGTGGTGGCCGTCAGCGGATCGATGTGGTCGCGCAGCGTTCGGCTCCGCGACGGGCGCACCGTCGACTTCGCCATCACCCTGGAGGTCACCGATTGGCGCTGTCTCGACTGCGGCCAGGACATGAGCGAGGTCGACGAGTACTACTTTCTGCGCGACGACGTGTGGCTCAGCGTCGTCCCCGGCCGTGCCGGCCACCTCTGCATCGGGTGTCTCGAGGTGCGCCTGGGCCGCGAACTCGTCGCCGGGGATTTCAAGGAACGACCGACTCTCGATGAGCGGATGACCGACAGGCTGCGCGAGCGGCTCAACCGCACCGCCGGTCCCTAGACTCCTCACTCTCCCCCCACAGGGGTGTCGACCACCGAGCGGGTTGAGTGCGTCAGGAGTTTGTCGACAATGCTCGCAGTTCCCACCCGCCTCCGCCGGTGAGTTCGAGAAGGTCGGTGTGATGCTGATCAGTGGTGCTGCGATGGCTCACCGACACCACGATCGTCTCCGGCAGCTCGGTCCGGATCAGCTGGTAGAGAGAGTATTCCAGGCCCTCGTCGACCGCCGAGGTCGCCTCGTCCATGAACACCACCTGCGGCCGCACCAGAAGGATTCGCGCGAACGCCACCCGCTGCTGCTCACCCGGTGAGAGCACCTTGGCCCAGTCCTCCTCCTCACCGAGCCGGTCGAGGAGATGTGGGAGGAACACCTGGCCGAGTGCGCTGCGGATGGCATCGTCGCCCACCTCGTCGGGTTCGAGGGGGTAGGCGACCGCGGTGCGCAGGTCACCGAGCGGGATGTACGGGATCTGCGAGAGGAACAACGTCTGGGTGCCCGCGGGCCGGCTGAACTCGCCTTCGACGAAGGGCCACAGGCCGGCCAGGCCACGTAACAGGGTGGTCTTTCCCGATCCGGAACGTCCCTTGATCACCAGCGCCTGTCCGGGCGCGAGTGACAGCGTCAGGTCGCGGATGAGTTCGTCACCCGATGGAGTGGAGATCACGACGTCGGCAAGCCCGACCGCGCGATCCTGATCGACCGTGGTCATCGTGGGTAGTGTCCGGGACGTCTCGTTGGCATCTTCGAGCCCGTCGAGGCGGTAGAGCGATGCGCGAAGGTCGGCGAAGCTGTCGTAGGCCTCGCGGAAGAACGACAGCGAATCGTGCACGTTGCCGAACGCCGACCCGGTCTGTTGTATGTCGCCGAGGCTGATCTGTCCGGCGAAGAATCGCGGCGCCTGGATGATGTAGGCGAACACCACCGACAATTGATTCACCACGAAGTTCCAGCCGTTGAACTTCAGGGTGCGGAACACGATGCGCCAGAAGTTTCCGACAACCGCACCGAATCGTTCGAGTAGACCCGCACGTTCGGCGCCCTCGCCGTTGTAGAACGCCACGTTCTCGGCTCCGTCGCGCACGCGCACCAACGCGTACCGGAAGTTGGCGGTGAGACGTTCACGCAGGAAGTAGAGCCCGATCAGTGGGTGTCCGAGCCAGAAGGCGATCACCGTGGCCACCAGCACGAAAACGTAGACGAACCACACCATCGCCCGCGGCACATCGGTGCCGAAGACGCTCATCGGGCCCGACAGGTCCCACAGGATCTTGGTGAACGAGACGATCGTGATGATCGCCGGAATGACCCCGTTCGTGTTCGACCCGCCGTATCCGAACACCAACTGTCGGCTGCTGCTCGCAACATTGGTGATGTCGGATTCGATTCGCTGGTCGGGATTGTCGACGCCCGGCTGGATGCCGGAATCCTCGCCCTGGATACCCGTGTGCACAAATCGGTTCCGGAAGAACGCCTTTCCCTCGAGCCAGTCCGCAGTGGATTGTTGGGTCATGTAGGCGCGTAAACGGATCTCGAACATGCTGCCCAGGTACAGCTCGACCAGTGTGCGGAGCACGTGCAACGTTGCGAGGATGCCGAAGATGCCCATCGCCTTCCAGAAGGCGGACCTCGCGGCGTCAACGGCAGCGGAACTGTTCTGGGTCAGGCCCTGGGCGCCGAGTTGGAGAGCGGTGAACATGTCGTTGCCCTGGTAGGAGAACAGGACTGTGAGCCGCACACCCGCCACGGCGAGCACGAGCAACACCACCACGAGAGTCCAGGCGACCACCCGCGTGGTGGGATCGACGAGGAAGCCGCCGGCCACCCGCCAGTACTGCCGACCCCAGGTGGTGAAGCGGGACAAGAGGTATCCGATGACGAGCATTCCGACCAGCGAGATCAGGAAGACGATGCCGATCCATTTCAGCGAGGCCAGTACCTCGTCACCCCAGTCGATGCTCTCGGTCACCGTTTCCCCGTCCTTGCCCCGGCCGGCAGCCACCGGCAGTTCAGATCGCGTGTGAGATCGAGGAAGTCTAACCCGCGGCCAACGTCGTCACCGGGCGACACGGACAACACGGATCTGCGTCAAGACGCCGGCCGCAGCACCACGCCGTCACGCAACGCCGATGAGCTCACCGGCTGGCTGAAATCGTCGCCCACGCGGACCACGTAACCCGAACCGCTGACCGGCATCTGGGCGATCTCGAAGGCCAGCCGGCACTCTCCGGAGACCTCTACTCGACGGTCGAGTCGGGCGGTGGCCAGTTGCTCGCCGGTTTCCTCGTAGATCCGCACGGGGGTGTTCTCGGCGATGCCGGTGCTCGACCAGGTGCCGCAGTCCACCACCACTTCCCCCTTGGCGTCGATGTGCGTCCTGCTGACGTGCCCGACGCCCAGCGCCAGCACCGCCACGCCCGCGAACAGGGCGGCGGCGATGGTGGTCACCACGATGACGATGATCCGCGTCCTGTGCTGCCAGCTACGCCGCGGCAGCATCGGTCCGGGCGTGAGCCAGTATTCGGGGACGGAACCTGCCGGCACGTGCTGGGGATCGGGACGACCCGTGCCGTACGGCTGCACGTTCACTTCTTGGGCGGGAAATACTTGATGAGGGCTTCTTGCACCACCGAGGTGGCCAGGGTGCCGTCACGCGTCCAGAATCGGCCCGAACCCATGCCGCGAGAACCGGTGGCCACCGGCGACCTGGTGGCGTACAGCATCCACTCATCGAACCGGAAATCACGATGGAACCACATCGAATGGTTCACCGTGGCGGCAAAGAGCCGATCGATACCCCAGGACAGTCCGTGGGTGGTGATGATCGAATCGAGCACCGTGGTGTCCGAGGCGTAGCACATCGCGGCCACGTGCATGATCGGGTCGTCGGGCATCACCCCGTCGGTCTTCATCCAGACCCTGTTGTCGCGCAACGTTTCTCCGGCTTCGCGCATCTTCCAGGACGGGTCGTTGGCAAACCGGATGTCGATGGGATGCAGTGCGTTGACGAAGGTGGCGATGCGATCCTCGAACCCCTTGAAGTGTTCGCCGAGCGGCGGTAATTCCTCGGGGTAGGGAACCTGCGGGATCTCCACGGCGTGCTCGAGTCCGGCGGTGTTGTCCTGGAAGGCAACGAGCATCGTGAAGATGGCCTCGCCCTTCTGCATGGCGGTGACCTGGCGGTTGGCGAACGACTTTCCGTCACGGAAGCGGGCGACGTGATATTCCATCGGCTCGCTCACATCGCCGCCACGAATGAAATGGGCGTGCAGCGCATGGATCGGCGGGTTCCCGCGCGTCAAGGTGCGCGCCGCAGCCACCACACCCTGACCGAGCATCTGCCCGCCGAAGGTGCGTGCCGTCTTCTGCTCCGGATGCGCGCCCACGAACAGATCGTCGTCCCGACGTTCCACGTCGAGCAGGGCGAGCAGTTTGGCGAGGTCGCCGGTGGCCTCCACTGTCATGGTGACCACCCTAGGGCACGGCGTCAGTGGTCCTGTTCGCCGATCCGGTGGACCTCGATCATGTTGGTGGAGCCGACGGTGCCCGGGGGGGTGCCCGCCACGACCACCACCACGTCGCCGTGCTTGAGACGGCCGATCCGCTGGAGTTGGTGATCGACCTGATCGATCATCTGATCGGTGGTGTCGACGTGGTCGACGATGAACGTCTCCGTACCCCAGCTCAGCGCCAGTTGGCTGCGGACCGCTTGCGTGGGGGTGAAGGCGAGCAACGGCAACCTCGAGTGCAACCGGGCGAGGCGTCGGACGGTGTCGCCGGACTGGGTGAACGCGACCAGCGCCTTGACTTCGAGTCGCTCACCGATGTCACGGGCGGCGTAGGAGATGATGCCGCGCTTGGTGCGTGGAACATGCGAGAGCGGTGGCACGTCGCGGGAGCCGCCCTCGACCGCCACGCAGATGCGGTCCATCGTGCGGACCGTTTCGATCGGGAACTTGCCGATCGACGTTTCGCCGGAAAGCATCACGGCATCGGTTCCGTCGAGCACAGCGTTGGCCACGTCGGACGTCTCGGCGCGGGTCGGCCGAGAGTTCTCGATCATGGAGTCGAGCATCTGGGTTGCCACGATCACCGGCTTGGCGTTCTCGCGCGCCATCTGGATCGCCCGCTTCTGGACCAGCGGCACCTGCTCGAGGGGCAATTCGACACCGAGGTCGCCGCGCGCGACCATGATCGCGTCGAAAGCGAGGACGATCGCCTCCAGGTTGTCGACGGCCTCGGGCTTCTCCAGCTTCGCGATCACCGGCACGCGGCGTCCCACCCGGTCCATCACCTCGTGCACCAACTCGATGTCGGCGGGACTGCGCACGAACGACAGCGCCACCATGTCGACGCCCAGCTTCAGCCCGAACTCGAGGTCGGCGATGTCCTTCTCCGACATCGCCGGAACCGAGACATTCATGCCCGGCAACGAGATGCCCTTGTTGTTGCTGACCGGTCCACCCTCGGTGACGGTGCAGATGACGTCGTTGCCGTCCACAGAACTCACCACCAGACCCACCTTGCCGTCATCGACCAGCAGGCGGTCACCGGGCTTGGCGTCCTCGGCGAGTTGCTTGTAGGTGGTGGATACCCGGTCGTGAGTGCCGACGATGTCGTCGACGGTGATGCTGACGGTCTCGCCGGTTGCCCACATCACCTCGCCGTTGAGGGCGCCGTCGTCCTCGAACTTACCCAGGCGGATCTTGGGTCCCTGGAGATCGGCGAAGATGCCGACGGCTTTGCCGCTGGCGTCGCTGGCCTTGCGCACACGGTCGTACACGGCACGATGGTCCTCGTAGTTGCCGTGGCTGAAGTTCAGCCTCGCAACATCCATGCCGGCCTCGACGAGTTCTTTGAGGCGCTCGTCGCTACTCGTGGCCGGACCCAGCGTGCAGACGATCTTCGTTCGGCGTGTCACCGTGCTCACCTTAGTCCCGTCGTGTCGGCATGGCCATCGGTGCGATCAGTTGTCATCACGCGTCAACGCGCTGTTCTCGGTCCGGCAGTCACCTCACCGGCCGTACCCTTTCAGCGCACCGAGAGGGGCAGCTGCGCCGGTTTGACCGGCGACGGCAAATCGGAAGCGCCCATGAGGTACTCGTCCACCGAGCGTGCCGTCGAGCGTCCCTCGGCGATCGCCCAGACCACCAACGACGCTCCCCGATGGGCGTCACCGCAGACGAAGACACCGGGAGCATCGGTCTGCCAGTCGCTGCCGCAGCTCAGATTGCCACGGCGGTTGGGTGCGATACCGAGATCGGTGAGCAACGCGGTTTCCCGGACACCGGCGAAACCGATCGCGAAAAGTGCTAGTTCGCAGGGGATTTCGAACTCGTCACTGACCGGGGTGATCACACGGCGCCCGTCGGGTTCGCGGACCACCTGCACCTCGGCGAGCACCATCGCAGTGACGTTGCCGTCGTCGTCGCCGACGAATCGCTGTACGGCCACCTGGTATTTGCGTTCACCACCCTCCGCGTGTGCGCTCGAGGTGCGCATGATCAGCGGCCAGGTGGGCCAGGGCGAACGATTGTCGTCGCGGTCGCTGGGCAGCTCGGGGTTGTAGTCGAGCTGCACGACCGACGCGGCGCCCTGACGGTGCGCGGTCCCGAGGCAGTCGGCGCCGGTGTCGCCGCCGCCGATGATCACGACGTGCTTGCCCGCGGCCGTGATGGGCGACGGACCGTCGCCCTCGCACTCCCGGTTGGCCGGCACCAGGTGCTCCATGGCCAGGTGGACGCCGTTGAGGTCACGTCCGGGTACCGGATTGTCGCGTGCGGTCATCGCGCCGATCGCCAGCACGACGGCGTCGTGACGGCTGCGCAGCTCGTCGACGGTCAGGTCGATACCGACATCACAGCTGGTCACGAATTGCGTTCCCTCGGCACGCATCTGGGCCAGACGACGATCGATATCGGACTTCTGCAACTTGTATTCGGGGATGCCGTAGCGCAGGAGCCCGCCGAGCCGGTCGTCCTTCTCGTACACGGTGACATCGTGACCGGCGCGAGTGAGTTGCTGGGCCGCGGCCAGGCCGGCCGGGCCAGACCCCACCACGGCCACCGACTTTCCCGAGGTGGCGCCCGGCGGTTCGGGACCGATGACGCCCTCGGCCCACGACTCGTAGGCGATGGTCTTCTCGATGCGTTTGATCGTGACGCTGCCACCGGTGGTGGATTCCGAGATCGACAGCACGCACGCCGCCTCACACGGTGCCGGGCACACCATCCCGGTGAACTCCGGGAAGTTGTTGGTGGCGTGCAGCCGCGCGCTCGCCGCATCCCATCGACCCCGGCGCACCAGATCGTTCCACTCGGGAATCAGATTGCCCAACGGGCACCCGGCGGTACCGGAATGGCAGAACGGGATACCGCAGTCCATGCACCGACGCGCCTGCTCGGACACCTCGGCCAGGTTGCCGAGCGGGTCGGGGCCGTGCGCGTACACGTCCTCCCAGTCCCCGATGCGCTCGGCGATCGGCCGGTACTTCGCTTCCTTCTTGTTGACTTCCAGGAATCCGCGTGGGTCAGCCACGTGCCGCCTCCATGATCGCTGAATCGACGTCGCGTCCTTCGGCCTCGGCCATCCGGGCCGCGTCGAGTACGCGCTTGTAATCGCTGGGCATGACCTTGGTGAAGGCCAGGCAACGGCGCGGCCAGTCGGCGAGCATCGAGGCGCCGATCGCCGAGCCGGTGAGCTCGGTGTGTTTGCTGATGGTGTCGTGCAACCAGTGCAGATCGTCGGGGTCGGGCCGCAGCAGTTCGACCATCGCCTTGTTGACCTTGGACGCGTCGAGGTCGTAGACGTAGGCGATACCGCCGGACATGCCGGCGGCCATGTTGCGTCCGGTGTCGCCGAGGATCACCACCCGGCCGCCGGTCATGTACTCGCAGGCGTGGTCGCCGACGCCCTCGACGACGGCGGTGGCACCGGAGTTGCGCACCGAGAACCGTTCTCCTACGCGGCCACGCAGATACACCTCGCCCGACGTCGCGCCGTAGAGGATGGTGTTGCCGGCGATGACCTGGTCTTCGGCGATGAACCAGGCGTCCGGGTCGGGTGCGACGACGATCTTGCCACCGCACAGTCCCTTGCCCACATAGTCGTTGGTGTCGCCGGTCAGCCGGATCGTCACGCCCGGGGGCAGGAAGGCGCCCAGCGACTGACCCGCGGACCCGGTGAGCTTCACCGTGATCGTGTCCTCGGCGAGCCCGTCGGCGCCGTAGCGCCGGGTGACCTCGGAACCGAGCAGGGTGCCGACCGTGCGGTTGACGTTGCGGACCGGCAGCTCCAACGTCACCGGGTGGGCATCCTCGAGGGCACCCTCGGCGAGTTGGACGAGGGTCTGGTCGAGCGCCCGCTCCAAGCCGTGGTCCTGGCCACGCAGCCTGCGGGTGGGGCCCTTGTCCTCGATGCGGCGGAAGATGGGGCTCAGATCAAGACCCTTGCTCTTCCAGTGCGCCACCGCGGTGTCGGTGTGCAGTCGCTGCGACTGTCCGATCGCCTCGTCCAGGGTGCGATATCCCAGCTGCGCCAGATACTTTCGCACGTCCTCGGCGATGAAACGGAAGAAGTTGACGATGTGTTCGGCCTGGCCGGTGAACCGCGAGCGCAGCACCGGATTCTGGGTGGCCACACCCACCGGGCAGGTGTCGAGGTGACACACGCGCATCATGATGCATCCAGACACGATCAGGGGTGCGGTGGAGAATCCGTACTCCTCGGCGCCGAGCAGCGCGGCCATGATCACGTCGCGGCCGGTGCGCAGAGCGCCGTCGCACTGCACCGTGATGCGGTCGCGTAATCCGTTGAGCATCAACGTCTGCTGGGCGTCGGCCAGGCCGATCTCCCAGGGTGTGCCGGCGTGTTTGAGCGACGTCAGCGGTGAGGCACCGGTGCCGCCGTCGTATCCGGAGATGAGTACCACGTCGGCGTGCGCCTTCGAGACACCCGTGGCGACCGTGCCCACACCGACCGCACTGACCAGTTTCACGTGGATGCGGGCGTCGGAGTTGGCGTTCTTGAGGTCGTGGATGAGCTGCGCGAGATCCTCGATGGAGTAGATGTCGTGGTGCGGCGGCGGGGAGATCAGCGCGACACCCGGCGTGGAATGCCGCGTCTTGGCGATCCACGGATACACCTTGTACGCCGGCAGCTGCCCGCCCTCGCCCGGCTTGGCGCCCTGGGCCATCTTGATCTGGATGTCGGTGGCGTTGATCAGGTAGTCGCTGGTGACGCCGAACCGGCCGGATGCGACCTGTTTGACCGCGCTGCGTCGTTCCGGGTCGTAGAGACGGTCGACGTCCTCGCCGCCCTCACCGGAGTTGGATCGGCCGCCGATCCGGTTCATCGCGATGGCGATGGTCTCGTGCGCCTCGGCGGAGATCGACCCGTAGCTCATGGCGCCGGTGTTGAAGCGCTTCATGATCTCCTCGATCGGTTCCACCTCGTCGAGCGGAACCGGATCGCGTTGGGACAGATCGAGATCGAACAATCCGCGCAGCGTGCCACCCTTACGCGACTGTGCGTCGACCTTCTCGGTGTATTGGGCGAACACCTCGTCGCGCCCGGTCTTGGTGGCGTGTTGCAGCAGGAACACGGTCTCCGGGGTGAACATGTGCAATTCGCCCTCGCGCCGGTACTGGTACTCGCCGCCCACCTCGAGGCGGCGGTAGACCTGCTCGGTGGGATTCTCGGGGAACGCGCGGTGATGACGCAGCCGGACCTCTTCGGCCAGTTCGTCGAGTCCCACGCCCTCGATCCGGGACACCGTGCGGGTGAAGTACTCCTTGACCACGGCCGACGAGAGTCCCACCGCCTCGAACGCCTGCGACGCGGTGTAGGAGCTGATGGTGGAAATACCCATCTTGCTCATGACCTTGAGCACACCCTTGCCGAGGGCCTCGATGTAATTGCGCTTGGCCTTCGACGGCGTGACGCCGATGAGTTCGCCCTCGCCGATGAGATCCTCGATGGTCTCCAGCGCCAGATAGGGGTTCACCGCGGCGGCACCGAAGCCGATGAGCAGTGCGATGTGGTGCACCTCGCGGGCGTCACCGGACTCCACGATCAGCGCGACCTTGGTGCGTTCCTTGGTGCGCACCAGATGATGGTGGACCGCGGAGATCGCGAGCAGCGACGGGATGGGCGCGTGCTCCCGGTCGGTGTGCCGGTCGGAGATGACCAGCGTGGTGTGCCCTTCGGCGATGGCCTGGCTCGAGCGCCTGCGGAGGTCCTCGAGCGCGTCGGCGAGTCCCTCACCGCCGCGGTTCACCTCGTAGAGTCCGTGCAGCACCTTCGCCGACAGTCCGGGGTTGTCGCCGTCGTCGTTGATGTGCACGAGTTTGGCGAGGTCGTCGTTGTCGATGACCGGCCAGTGCAACAGGATCTGACGGCACGACGCCGCGGTGGGTGCCAGCAGGTTCTGTTCGGGACCCATCACGCGCGCCATCGAGGTGACGATCTCCTCGCGGATCGCATCCAACGGCGGATTGGTCACCTGCGCGAACAGTTCGACGAAGTAGTCATAGAGAAGCCGCGACCGCTGTGACATCACCGCGACGGGGGTGTCGGTGCCCATGGAACCGAGAGGTTCGTATCCCGAAGCCGCCATGGGTGTCAGCAGCACCCGCAGATCCTCCTCGGTGTAACCGAAGGACACCTGTCGGCGCACCACGGTGTCGTGGTTGGGCTGGTAGACGGGGCGATTGGGCAGCGTGGCGATGTCGAGGAGCCCGGCGTGCAGCCATTCGCCGTAGGCCTCGGCGTTCATCAGCTCGCCCTTGACCTCCTCGTCGGGAATGATGCGGCCCTGCGCGGTGTCCACGAGGAACATGCGTCCGGGTTCCAGGCGCCCCTTGGAGACGACGTCGTCGACGGCCACGTCGAGAACACCGGCCTCGGAGGCGAGGATCACCCGGCCGTCCCGGGTCTGCCACCAGCGGCCGGGCCGCAGGCCGTTGCGATCGAGCACCGCACCGACCACTGTGCCGTCGGTGAACGTGACACACGCCGGACCGTCCCATGCCTCCATCAGCGAGGCGTTGAACTGCAGGAACGCGCGACGCTTCGGGTCCATCGACGGCACGTTCTCCCAGGCCTCGGGCACCATCAGCATCACCGCGTGCGGCACACTGCGGCCACCGAGATGGACCATTTCCAGGACCTCGTCGAGCGATGCCGAATCCGATGCCTCGGGGGTGCAGATCGGGAAGGCGCGGGCGAGGTCGCCGGGGATCAGATCGGTGTCGAGCAGGGCCTCACGCGCACGCATCCGGTTGCGATTGCCGCGCACGGTGTTGATCTCGCCGTTGTGGGCGAGGAAACGGAACGGGTGCGCGAGCGGCCACGACGGAAAGGTGTTGGTGGAGAAGCGGGAGTGCACGATCGCGATGGCGCTCATGCAGCGGTCGTCGCGCAGGTCGGGGTAGTAGAGCGGCAGCTGCATCGTGGTCAGCATGCCTTTGTAGACGATGGTGCGGCTCGACAGCGACGGGAAGTACAGTCCGGTGCCCGCCTCCTCGATCTCCGGGGTGACGCGTTCGGCCTGCTTGCGGAAGGGGTAGATGAAGCGGTCGAGGGCGATGCCGCCGATGCGGTCGGCGCCCGGTCCGGGGTCGACGGTGACGAACAGTTGGGCCATGTACGGCATGCAGCCGACCGCCGTCTCGCCGATGTCGGCGCCCTCGGTGTCGACGGGCAGTTCCCGCCACCCGAGGATGGTGATTCCCTCGGTCTCGGCGAGGGCGGCCACCCGGTCCATCGCCGCGTTCCGCAGGCCCGGGTCGGTGGGCAGGAAGCAGGTGCCGGCGGCGTAGGTGTTCTCCCCTGCCGCGGTGGGTGCCGGCAGCTCGAAATCGACTGTTGCACGCAACAATTCGTCGGGGAGTTGGATCAGGATGCCCGCGCCGTCACCGCTGTTGACCTCCGCGCCCGCCGCACCCCGGTGTTCGAGGTTCTCCAGCGCGAGCAAACCGTCGGCGACGATCGAATGCGATCGTCGGCCGTGGATGTGGGTGACCATGGCGACACCGCACGAGTCGACCTCGGCCTCCGGGTCGTACAGGCCCTGCTTGGCGGGAAGCGCAGAAAACAACATCACTACCTCCACTCGATTCTGCCGAATCAAATGCCGAAGTCCTCAGGGACAACATTGGCCCGGTGGAGTCATGTAATGGCCGCACGGTGGGACTGGTGCGAACCGCGAGCTTTCACTCTAGCCGACGCGACTACGAATCGTGCTTCGGCGCCTCTCCGCGCGGGGTCCAGGCGGTGGCGTCGGCGGACTCGCCGGTGCCCTCGACGATGTCGGAATCATCCGGGTCGGTGTCGAGGACGTCGACCGGTCCCCCGGCCTCGGTGGCCTGCCCGTCGGCCAACTCCGGCTCGTCCTCGTCGACCCCGGCCGCATCCGTGTCGCCCTCGTCGACCGCCTCATCCTCGATCACCTCGGTGACACCCTCGGCATCCTCGGCCGCGGTCTCCGGTTCGTCGGAGGCCACGGTAGAAGCATCGTCGGTGTCGGCGAGCAACTCCGACTCCGCAACCTCACCCTCCTGCTCGGCACCCGGGGTCCAGGCGGTAGCGTCGGCGGACTCGTCGGTGCCCTCGACGATGTCGGAATCATCCGGGTCGGCGTCGGTCACCTCGACCGGTCCCCCGGCCTCGGTGGCCTGCCCGTCGGCCAACTCCGGCTCGTCCTCGTCGACCCCGGCCGCATCCGTGTCGCCCTCGTCGACCGCCTCATCCTCGATCACCTCGGTGACACCCTCGGCATCCTCGGCCGCGGTCTCCGGTTCGTCGGAGGCCACGGTGGAAGCATCGTCGGTGTCGGCGAGCAACTCCGACTCCGCAACCTCACCCTCCTGCTCGGCACCCGGGGTCCAGGCGGTGGCGTCGGCGGACTCGCCGGTGCCCTCGACGATGTCGGAATCATCCGGCTCGGCGTCGGTGACCTCAGGTCCCTTGGCCTCGGAGTGGGCTTGCTCTGATTCGCTCACCGGTTCCTCCTCGTCCGACTGGTCGGTGTCGATGTCGACCCCGTCGTCTGTGATCTCATCGTCGCTGTTCTCATCGTCGCTGCTCTCATCGGCGCTGTTCTCATCGGCGCTCGCGGTGCGAACCGGTTCGTCCCGGTCGAGATCACTGTCGGGTTGGTAGCCGGTCATCCCGAGCGCCTCGAGTTCCTCGGCCCGCTCACGGTGATAGACCTCGAGGCCGGTTTCGCGACCCTTGGGCGCCACGATGAAATAGACAGCGCCGCACACGAACAGCAACGCCGCGGTGAACACGTTGATCCGAACACCGGCAATGTGGGTGAATGCAGGGTCCGAGCGCATCAGTTCGATCGCGAAGCGACCCGCGCAATAGCCGGATACGTAGAGCGCGAAGAGCCGACCGTGCCCGATGCGGAAGTGTCGGTCGACGAGCACCAGCACGATGACGACGGCGATGTTCCACAACATCTCGTAGAGGAACGTGGGATGAACGACCGCCACCACGTTGCCGGTGGAGTGTCCGGTGATCTGGGAGGGACCCACGATGCCCTGCGCGTCGACGCGATCGTAGATCTCCAGGCCCCATGGCAGGTTGGTGGGACGGCCGTAGAGCTCCTGGTTGAAGTAGTTGCCGAGCCGGCCGATCGCCTGGGACAGCAGGATGGGTGGGGCGATCGCGTCGGCGAACGGCGGGAGTTTGATGCCGCGTTGCCGGGCCCCGATCCAGGCACCCACGCCCCCGAGGATCACCGCTCCCCAGATACCGAGACCCCCGTCCCAGACGTAGAGCGCCTCGATCGGGGTCTTGCCGCCGTCGCCGAAGTAGATCTGCCAGTCGGTGAGAACGTGATAGAGCCGTCCGCCGACGAGGCCGAACGGAACCGCCCAGATGGCAACGTCGAGCACTTCGCCGGGCTGCCCGCCGCGCGCCACCCACCGGCGGTTTCCCCACCAGACGGCGACGATGATGCCGACGATGATGCACAGTGCGTAGGCGCGGATCGGGACCGGACCGAGATACCAGACACCCTGGGGTGGACTCGGGATGTAGGCGAGCATCGTCGTCGTCGGCGCTGTCACGGTGCCACCCTAACCGACTCCGCTGTGGCCGGGATCAGAGGTCGGGTCGCGGCGCACGAACGCCTTCGGCGAGCTCGGTGACCAGTCCGGCGAGGTGGTCCTGCCCCGCATGCGCCGCGGTGACCAGCGCCGATCCGACGATGACGCCGTCGGCGTAGGAGGCGATCTGCGCAGCCTGTTCGCGGTTGCGCACGCCGAGGCCGACGCCGATCGGGATGTCGGAGTAGGCGCGCACCCGGGCACACAAATCGGGTGCGGCATCCGACACCGCATCCCGCGCGCCGGTGACACCCATGGTCGACGCCGCATAGACGAAGCCGCGTGATGCGTCGACGGTCAGTGCGATGCGTTCGGTTGTCGACGAGGGCGCGACGAGGTAGATGCGGTCGAGGTGATGGGCATCGGACGCCTCATGCCACGCCCCGCCCTCCTCGGGGATCAGATTCGGTGTGATCAGACCTGATCCGCCGGCGGAGGCCAGGTCGGCGGCGAAGCGTTCCACGCCGTACTGCAGCACCGGGTTCCAGTAGCTCATCACCACGGCCTTGCCGCCCGCGGATGCGATGGCCTCCACCGCGGTGAACACGTCGCGTACCCGCACGCCGTTGGTGAGGGCGATGTCGGCGGCCTCCTGGATGGTGGGACCATCCATCACCGGGTCGGAGTAGGGCACCCCCACCTCGATGAGGTCGCAGCCCGCGGCCACCATCGTGCGGAACGACTCCACCGACTTCTGCACGGTCGGATAGCCGACCGGGAGGTAGCCGATGAGTGCGGCGCGGCCGTCGGCGCGGCATTGTTCGAACAGGGGGCCGAGCTGCGACTGTCCGGCGTGTGCGCGGGTCGGGGTGGTCATCGGATCTCCTCCCCTGCCGTCACGCCGACCTCGGTGTCCGACGGCGGGGGGTCGAACAGGTGGAACCACCGGGCGGCGGTATCGACATCCTTGTCGCCGCGACCCGACAGGCTGACGACGATGATCGCGCCGTCGCCGAGTTCCTGGCCGAGGGAGAGCGCGCCGGCCAACGCGTGCGCGGACTCGATGGCGGGGATGATGCCCTCACGCCGGCTGAGCAATGCCAGGGCATCCATGGCCTCGGTGTCGGTCACCGGTCGGTACTCGGCCCGGCCGGTGTCTTTGAGGTGAGCGTGCTCGGGTCCGACCCCCGGGTAGTCCAGACCAGCAGAGATCGAATGGGATTCGATCGTCTGCCCGTCCTCGTCCTGAAGGAGGTAAGAGTAGGCGCCCTGAAAGGCGCCCGGGGTGCCGCCGGTGAAGGTGGCCGCGTGGCGCCCCGTCTCCACACCGTCGCCCGCGGCCTCGAAGCCCACCAGCTTCACCCCGGCGTCGTCGATGAACGGATGGAAGATGCCGATGGCGTTGGACCCGCCGCCCACGCATGCGGTGACCGCGTCGGGCAGTCGGCCGGCCTGATCAAGGATCTGCGCACGCGCCTCGAGGCCCACCACCCGCTGGAGATCCCGGACCATCGTCGGGAAGGGATGCGGTCCGGCGGCGGTGCCGAAGCAGTAATACGTGTTGTGCGCGTTGGTGACCCAGTCGCGCATCGCCTCATTGATGGCGTCCTTGAGGGTCGCCGACCCGGTGTCGACGGCGATGACCTCGGCCCCGAGAAGTCGCATCCGCGCGACGTTGAGTGCCTGACGGTCGGTGTCGACGCGCCCCATGTAGATGATGCACTCCATGCCGAACAGCGCACAGCCGGTTGCGGTGGCGACACCGTGCTGACCGGCCCCGGTCTCGGCGATGATGCGGTGTTTACCCATCCGGCGGGCGAGCAGCAGTTGTCCGAGGACATTGTTGATCTTGTGTGAACCAGTGTGGTTGAGGTCCTCGCGCTTGAGGAAAATCCTTGCGCCCCCGGCATATTCACGAAGCCGGGTGGCCTCGTAGAGCGGGGACGGGCGTCCGACGTAGTCGCGTTGCAGGCGGTCGAGTTCGGCGAGGTAGTCCTCGTCGGTGCGCATCTTCTCGTAACCGGTGGTGACCTCGTCGATCACGGCCATCAACGCCTCGGGCACGTGCCGACCGCCGTAGACGCCGAAGTGGCCGCCCGCGTCGGGCTCGTTGGAGGTGCGGGTGGTGAGTCCGACGCTTGCGGTGGGCAACGTGTCGGCGGCCGGTGCGGCGGTGTGGTGTTCGGTGGTCACTGGACTTCTCACTGACATCGTCGTCCGCACAGGAGTGCTCGGCGCGTGCCGAACGGGCCTGTCAGCGAACGGGTTTCGGACAGGACGGGTGGGTGCCCGCGGTCACCAGCTCGGAGACCGCGGCGCGGGGATCGCCGCTGGTGACCAGCCCCTCACCGACGAGGACGGCGTCGGCGCCCGCGCCGGCGAAGGCGAGCAGGTCGGCGGTGCCGCGCACACCCGATTCGGCGATTCGGATCACCTCGGTGGGCAATCCCGGCGCGATCCGCGCGAAGGTGTCACGATCCACCTCGAGGGTCTTCAGATTGCGGTTGTTGACGCCGATCACCGAGGCTCCCGCCTCCAGCGCGCGGTTCGCCTCATCCTCGGTGTGCACCTCGACGAGCGCGGTCATGCCCAGGCTCTCGGTACGGTCGAGCAACGACGCCAGTACGTTCTGTTCCAGGGCGGCGACGATGAGCAGGATGACGTCGGCGCCGTGGGCGCGTGCCTCGTGGATCTGATACGGCCCGACGATGAAGTCCTTGCGTAACACCGGGATGGTGACGGCGGCGCGGACGGTGTCGAGATCGTCGAGTGAACCGTGGAAACGACGTTGCTCGGTCAGCACGCTGATGATGCGCGCGCCACCGGATTCGTAAGCGCGGGCGAGGTCGGCGGGGTCGGGGATGTCGGCGAGCTCACCCTTGGACGGGCTGGCGCGTTTGACCTCGGCGATGACTCCGATCCCGGGTAGCCGGAGAGCCGCCATGGCATCCTTGGGCGCGGGCGCCGCCAGGGACGCCGCCTTGATCTCCGCGTAATCGACAACGGCTTCGCGCGCGGCGACGTCGGCTTTCACTCCCTCGATGATCGAATCGAGGACGGTGGGCGTGCTCACGGCAGCTGATTCCCTTTCGTCGTCGTGGTCTCAGGGTAGACGGCCGTCTCCGGCCGATGCGGATCGGGTTGTGCTTGGCGCAGGCTCATCGGTTCACCGTTGGTCGGTGGGATCGATCCCGGTGTCCAGCGCGTCCCACATCATGCGTTCATTCGGCGCATCATCGGAGGGAGCGTCGGGGTCGGTGGTTGCATCGTCGGAGGCAGCGCGACGGTCGTCGTCGAGCTTCTTCCGTTCGTGCTCGGCGAAAACCTGCCGTTCGAGTTCTTCACGTCGCGCCGCGGGTGTCTTGTACTTCGACGACATCCCGGCACCGGAGGCCACTCGGACGAGCAGCACGCCCGCGGCCACCGCGCACACCGAGCCCGCGAGGACCACTGCGGCGGCCCAGTTCACCGTGGTGACGAGCTGCACGACGTAGCGGTCGGCAAGCCCTGCGGCGCGGGCCGCGTAGAGGTCGTTGGTGCCGCCCATCACCAGCGACAGCGCAGGCACGGCGGCCAGCACCCCGGCGGCGGCGATGAGCACCGCCACCACCCGCAGGCCCCATCCGCGCAACGACATCGCGGCGAGGATGGCCGCGAGCATCACCAGCGCGAGCGGAGTGAGCCACGGGCTCCAGTCGGCACCCTTGACGTCGAAGGTGCGTGCGGGCGAGAGGCCGTCGGCGGCGAGCACCCGCGCCCAGGTGAGACGCGACGCGGTCCAGAAGAACAGCGCTGCTGCCGCCATCAGTACCGCGGCGAGTGTCTTCACGCGACGCGTGGTCCACCGCGAGGCCGGATTCTGGGCACGCTCAACCGGATTCTGGGCACGCTCGACCGGATTCTGGGCACGCTCGGCGGGGTCGGGAGTGGTCATCGCGGCGCCTCCGGCGTGGCCGTGGCGGCGTGGTCGCCGACAAGGCGCATCGTGGCCGCAGCGGCCACCGCGTTGAGGACCGCGGTGGCCTTGTTGCGTGCCTCGTTGTACTCGTAATCAGGTTCGCTGTCGGCCACCACACCGCCGCCGGCCTGCACGTATGCGGTGCCGTCGGACATCAGCGCGGTGCGGATGGCGATCGCGGTGTCGGCGTCACCGGCGAAGTCGAGGTAGCCGACGATGCCGCCGTAGAGTCCGCGACGCGTCATCTCGTGCTGTTCGATCAGCTCCATCGCGCGCACCTTGGGGGCACCGGTGAGCGTCCCCGCCGGAAAGCATGCGGTGATCGCGTCGAGTGCGTGTTTGTCCGACCGCAGCGTGCCCGACACCGTGGACACCAGATGCATCACGTGGCTGTACCGCTCGACATGGCGATAGTCGCTCACCTTGACCGTGCCGGGAGCACACACGCGGCCCAGGTCGTTACGTCCGAGGTCGACGAGCATCAGGTGCTCGGCGTTCTCCTTCTCGTCCTCCACGAGGCCCTTGGCGAGGAGCTGATCCTCCTCCTCGGTGGCGCCACGCCAGCGGGTGCCGGCAATGGGATGGGTGGTGGCCACCCGATCGTGCACGGTCACCAGCGCCTCGGGACTGGACCCGACGACGGTGAACGGCTCGCGCCCGCTCACGCCGGGCATCCGCAGCAGATACATGTACGGGCTGGGATTGGAGGCCCGCAGCACCCGGTACACCTCGAGCGGGTCGGCGTCGGTGGCCATCTCGAAGCGCATCGACGGCACCACCTGGAATGCCTCACCCGCCTCGATCTCGCCGACCAGAGCGGAGACGATCTCGCCGTACTCCTCGCGCGTGCGCTGGACGGCGAATTCCGGCGCGGGCCGGTCGAAGCGCGACACCGTCGACGGTGCCGGCGCGGCAAGCGCGTCGGTCATCCGGTCGAGGCGGTCGACGGCGTCGGCGTAGGCCTGTTCGGCGCGGGCATCGGACCCGTCCCAGTTGACGGCGTTCGCGATGAGCGTGATGGTGCCCTCGTGGTGATCGACGGCGGCGAGGTCGGTGGCCAGCAACATCATCAGATCGGGCAGACGCAGATCGTCGACGGTGGTCTCGGGGAGGCGTTCGAGCCTGCGCACCATGTCGTAGGCCATGAACCCGACGAACCCGCCGGTCAGCGGCGGCATGCCGGGCAGTGGATCGGTGGCCAGTAGGCGCAGCGATTCGGCCAGCACGGTGAGCGGATCCCCGTCGACGGGTGCTCCGGCGGGGACGGTGCCCCACCAGGCGGCCTTGCCGTCGACCACGGTGAGCGCCGACGGCGCCCCGGCGCCGATGAACGACCAGCGTGACCAGGACCGGCCGTTCTCCGCGGACTCCAGCAGGAAGGTGCCGGCCCGGTCGCCGGCAAGCTTGCGGTACGCCGACAACGGTGTCTCGGAGTCGGCGAGCACCTTGCGGGTGACGGGTACCACGCGGTGATCGGCGGCGAGGTCGAGGAACTCCGCGAGAGTGGTGGTGTCCGACCGGGACGGCGACGTCGCGCCCGGGTGGAGCTCGGTGTCGGGCAGAGCGGTGGGATCAGTATTCATCCGAGGGGCTCGCCGCCGACACCCCACTGCGACCGCGGGACCTCGGTGATCGTCACCCAGACCGAATCGGGGTTCTTTCCGGTGGCCTTGGCGTACGCCTCGGTCACCGCAGCGATCGTCTCGCGTTTCACCCGATCGCTCAGGCCCGGGGTCTGCGAGATCTGGATCAGGGGCATCGGTGAGTCACCGCCTTCGTGGATTGGCCCGTGCAACGGGCCGTCGATCGGTCCGTCACCCGATTGTCCCAGGGCTGGAATTCACGTCGTCGCCGGGCAGGTCGAACCTCAGCGACTCGGTGTCGAAACAACTGTGGTTTCCGGTGTGACACGCCGCGCCCACCTGGTCGACCACCAGCAGGACGGTGTCGCCGTCGCAGTCGAGGCGCGCGTCGTGCACGTACTGTGTATGTCCGCTGGTCTCCCCTTTCACCCAGTACTCCTGTCGTGATCGCGAGTAGTAGGTGGCGCGTCGCGTGCGCAGGGTGCGGTCGAGCGCGGTGTCGTCCATCCACGCCACCATCAGCACGTCGCCGGTAGAACGCTCCTGGGCGACCACGGCGAACAAGCCGTCGGCGTTCCGTTTGAGCTTCGCGGCGAGTTCGGCGTCGAGTGCCATCGGCTCAGACCTTTCCCTCGGTGTCGCGTGCGGTCCGCACGACGATCCCATCCGCCGCCATCGCGTCCTTGACCTCGGGAATGGTGAGTTCACCGAAGTGGAACACCGATGCGGCCAGCACCGCGTCGGCGCCGGCGTGCACGGCGGGCGCGAAGTCGGCGGCCTTGCCCGCGCCACCGCTGGCGATCACCGGAACCTCGACCACCGCGCGGACCGCGGCCAGCATGCGCAGGTCGAATCCCCGCTTGGTGCCGTCGGCGTCCATCGAGTTCAGCAGGATCTCGCCGACCCCCAGTTCTTGACCCCGCCGCGCCCACTCGACGGCGTCGAGGCCGGTGCCCTTGCGACCACCGTGGGTGGTGACCTCCCACCCCGACGGGGTGGGTTCGCCGTCGGCGGGCACCGTGCGCGCATCCACCGACAACACGATGCACTGGGACCCGAATCGTCGGCTCATCTCGCCGAGCACCTCCGGGCGGGCGATGGCGGCGGTGTTCACGCTCACCTTGTCGGCACCGGCACGCAGCATCGCGTCCACGTCGTCGACGGTGCGGATGCCACCGCCGACGGTGAGCGGGATGAAGATCGCGTCGGCGGTGCGATGCACCACCTCGATCATGGTGGCGCGACCCGAACTCGACGCCGTCACGTCGAGGAAGGTGAGTTCGTCGGCCCCCTCGGCGTCGTAGCGCGCGGCCAACTCCACCGGGTCGCCCGCGTCGCGCAGATTCTGGAAGTTCACGCCCTTGACCACGCGGCCGTCGTCCACGTCGAGGCAGGGAATGACTCGGGTCGCAAGGGTCATCGTGAAGTCCTCCCTGCCGAGGCGTCCGCCATGTCACCGTCCAGGCAGGGAATGACCCGGGTTGCCAGCGTCATCACGCACTCCCCTCTCCGGCCGACCAGTCGCCGGCCACCTCGTCGATCAACGCCATCAGTTCCGCGTGAATGCCCGGCGCACCGGCGACCAACGACGGCGACGTGACGGTCCAGGGAGCCCCGCTCAGGTCGGTGGCCACCCCACCGGCGGCGCGCATCAGCGCCGCACCGGCGGCGTTGTCCCAGGGATGCCCACCGAAGGCGATCGCGGCCCCGAACACGCCGGCGGCGGCGAACGCCATGTCGACGCCGGTGCTCCCTGTCATGCGCAGCCGGGCCGCCCGTGAGCTCAGCGCCTCGAGCAGCGCGGCACGCCGCGCACCGGGATACCGACCACCGTGCATCACGTTGAACGGGCCGAAGGCCACCGCGGACCGTTGCAGGGGTGCGGCGGGCGGCCGGTGCACCGGCGCGCCGTTGAGCAGCAGCGGCCCGTCGACGTGCGCGGCGTAGCGACGCCCGAGCAGCGGCATCCAGGTCAACCCGAGTACGGCCTCACCGTCGACCACGAGCGCGAGCAGGATGGCGGCCAGCGGCATCCCGGTGGAGTAGTTGTAGGTGCCGTCGACGGGATCGAGAATCCACACCGGTCCGTCGGTGACCGCCGGACCCCCGTACTCCTCGCCGTGCACCGCGATCCCGGTTCGGGCGACCAACTCGTCCCGGATCCGGCGTTCGAGGTCCAGATCGACCTGGGTGGCGAAGTCGGTGGCACCCTTGCTCACCGCGCTGGGTGCACCGAGACCCGCGACGAACGCCTCAGCGGCACCGTCGAGGATGTCGGCGGCGACGTCGAGCAACCGTGCCGGCTCGGGGTCGGGACGTGCAGTCACCGCCCACCGACCGCCGACAATGCCTCGGGAAGCGTGAATCGTCTTGCGTAGAGCGCCTTTCCGACGATCGCGCCTTCCACTCCCCGATCGACGAGACCGGCGATGGCGATCAGGTCGTCGAGCGCCGACACCCCACCGGAGGCGACGACCGGCGCGTCGGTGGCCTTGGCGACCTCGGCGAGAAGCTCGAGATTCGGGCCCGCGAGCGTCCCGTCCTTGGACACATCGGTCACGACATAGCGGGCGCAGCCGTCGCGGTCGAGGCGGTCGAGCACCTCCCACAGGTCACCGCCATCGGTCACCCAGCCACGCCCGCGCAGACGATAGGACTCGCCGTCGCGGATCACGTCGAGACCCACCGCGATGCGCTCACCGTGCTCGGCGATCGCCCGCGCACACCAGTCGGGGTGTTCGAGGGCGGCGGTGCCCAGATTGACGCGGGTGCACCCGGTGGCCAGCGCCGCAGCGAGCGACTCGTCGTCGCGGATGCCGCCGGAGAGTTCCACCTTCACGTCGAGTTCGCCGACAACCCCGGCGAGGAGTTCCCGATTGTTGCCGCGACCGAAGGCGGCGTCGAGATCGACGAGGTGAATCCATTCGGCGCCGTCGCGCTGCCAGGCCAGGGCGGCATCGCGAGGCGATCCGTAGGACGTTTCGGTGCCTGCGGCGCCCTGCACAAGACGCACCGCCTGTCCGTCGGCGACGTCGACGGCGGGGAGCAGTTCGAGGGTGTGACCCATGGGGTGAATGACTTCCTGTCTATCGAGTGATGGCTGTGTATCGAGTAGCCGCCGTGTATGAGGTGTGCGGCATATCAGGTGTGCGGGCAGCTGATCCGCGCCGGCTCGGGGTCATCGCGGTCCGGACTGGTCGCGTCCGCTGCGGATCTGCGCCTCGGCGGCGGCCAGCAGACGACGCGCGGTCAGGCCGATCGCCGCGATCATCGCGAGCACCGTGACAAGCGCCGCCACCAAGCCGGCCACCGGGGTCCAGTGTGCCAGCGCCAGAATGATCGGCACGCCCACCACCAGCGCCAACACACCCGCGCCGAGCGTGAAGAACACGAACCGCCCGTAGGAGAAGCGATAGCCCGGATCGGGCGACGACGGTGGCACCGGTTCGCTCATGACAGGCTCCCCACCCAGTTGCGCAGCAGATGCGCACCGGCGTCACCGGATTTCTCCGGATGGAACTGGGTGGCCGACAGCGGACCGTTCTCCACCGCCGCCAGGAACGGTCCGCCGTGTTCGGCCCATGTCAGCCGCGGCGCTGCCAGCGGTGAACCCTCGTGGTCCATCTCCCACGATTGCGCGGCATAGGAGTGCACGAAGTAGAAGCGGGTGTCCGCGTCGAGTCCGTCGAAAAGCACCGAATCCGCTGGTGCGGCGACCGTATTCCAGCCCATGTGCGGCAGGATGCGTGCGGGCAGACGGCTGACGGTGCCCGGCCATTCCCCGCATCCGGCCGCTTCGACACCGAATTCGACGCCGCGGTCGAAGAGGATCTGCATGCCGACGCAGATACCGAGCACCGGGCGGCCGCCGGCGAGCCGCCGCCCGATGATGCGGTCGCCCTTCACGGCCAGCAGGCCGTCCATGCACGCGGCGAACGCCCCCACCCCGGGGACCACGAGGCCATCGGCATCCAGCGCGGTGGCGAAATCGCCGGTCACGGTGACGGTTGCGCCGGTGCGTTCCAGTGCCCGCTGCGCCGAACGCAGATTGCCCGACCCGTAGTCGAGGACCACGACGTTCGCTGCGCTCACCGTGACACCCCCACGTTCGCTGCGCTCACCGTGACATCCCCACGTTCGCTGCGCTCACAGGGCACCCTTGGTGGACGGCACACCGCTGACCCGCGGATCCGGCTCGGTGGCCTGCCGCAGGGCACGCGCCACCGCCTTGTACTCGGCTTCGGTGATGTGGTGCTGATCGCGCCCGTAGAGCACCCGCACATGCAGCGCGATGCGTGCGTTGAGCGCGATCGACTCGAACACATGCCGGTTGATCACCGTCGAATACGGCACCCCCGGATATCCCCCGATCACCGCGGTGAGCAGGTGTTCGGGTTCGCCGGTGTGCACGCAGTACGGCCGTCCGGAGACGTCGACAACGGCGTGGGCGAGGGTTTCGTCCATCGGGATGTAGCAGTCGCCGAAGCGGCGAATGCCCTTCTTGTCGCCGAGCGCCTCACCGAACGCCTGACCCAGCACGATCGCCGTGTCCTCGATCGTGTGGTGACCCTCCACGTCCACGTCGCCGGTGGCCGACACGGACAGGTCGAAGCTGCCGTGCGCACCGAAGGCGGTGAGCATGTGGTCGAAGAACGCGATGCCGGTGGAGATGTCGGTGACGCCGGTGCCGTCGAGGTTCAACTCGACGGTGATCGACGACTCCTTCGTCGTGCGTTCGACTCGCGCGATGCGCGGCGCGGTGGTCGGCTCCGGTGTGGTGGCCACTTAGCGTCTCTCCAGGTTGGTGGTTGCGAGGGATCGGCTGACATCGAGGAAGGCGTCGTTCTCGGCCCGCAGCCCGATGGTGACACGCAGGTACGACGGAATCCCGACGTCACGGATCAACACGCCGTGGTCGAGGTAATCCCGCCACGACGCGGGCGCGTCGGCGAAACGTCCGAACAACACGAAGTTGGCATCCGAGTCGACGACGTCGAAACCGGCTGCGGCCAGTTCGGCGGTCACTCGCTTGCGCTCGGCGATGATCGCGGACACGCCCGCGAGCGTCTCGGTGGAGTGCCGTAGCGCAGCCCGGGCGGCAGCCTGCGTGAGCACCGACAGGTGATAGGGCAGCCGCACGAGTTGCAGCGCCTCGACGATCGCCGGTGCGGCGGCCAGATAACCGAGCCGGCCACCGGCGAAGGCGAATGCCTTGCTCATCGTGCGGCTCACCACCACCTTCGTCGGGAACTCGTCGATGAGTTCCACGGCGCTGGGCTGTTCGGAGAACTCGCCGTACGCCTCGTCGACGATGACGATGCCAGGGGCGGCCGCGATCACGGCGCGCAATCCGTCATTCGGGATCGACTGTCCCGTCGGATTGTTGGGCGAGGTCAGGAACACCACATCGGGCGCCCGGTTGGTCACCTCGGCGACGGCATAGGCGATGTCGAGCGAGAAATCGGAGGCGCGTGGCGCCTGCAGCCAGGTGGTGTCGGTGCCGTCGGAGATGATCGGGTGCATCGAATACGACGGGACGAACCCGATGGCGCTGCGTCCGGGCCCACCGAAGGCCTGCAGCAGTTGCTGCAGGATCTCGTTGGAACCGTTTGCGGCCCACACATTGTCGACCGACAGCGGCACCCCGGTGGCGCGAGTGAGGTAATCGGCGAGGTCGGTGCGCAACGCCACCGCGTCCCGGTCGGGGTAGCGGTGCAGCGCGGCGGCGGCCGACTGTGCCGACGCGGCGACGTCGGCGACGAGTTCCGGCGACGGCGGGTGCGGGTTCTCGTTGGTGTTGAGAATCACCGGAACGCGCAATTGCGGTGCGCCATAAGCACTCTTGCCGCGCAGGTTGTCACGCAGCGGCAGATCGGCGACCGTGATTCCCGACCCCGGCACCCCGACCACGGTCACCGCGCGACCCCGGCGCCGAAGCGCCGCGTGATCGCATCACCGTGGGCGGGGAGGTCCTCGGCCTGCGCGAGGGTCACCACCTGATCGGCGACGTCACGCAACGCGTCCTCGCTGTAGTCCACGACGTGGACTCCCTTGAGGAAGGTCTGCACCGAGAGCCCCGAGGCGAAACGAGCCGAACCCGACGTCGGCAACACGTGATTGGAGCCTGCGCAGTAGTCGCCGAGGCTGACCGGGGCGTAGTCGCCGACGAAGATCGCGCCCGCGTTGTGGACCCGCGCGGCGACCTGCGCGGCATCACGCGTCTGGATCTCGAGGTGTTCGGCGGCGTAGGCGTCCACCACGTCGAGGCCGGCATCGATGTCGTCGACCAGCACCACACCGGACTGTCGACCACTCAGCGCGGCGCTCACGCGCTCGCGGTGTTTGGTCTGCGCCACCTGCGATTCGAGTTCGGCGTCGACGGCGTCGGCGAGTTCAACACTGTCGGTGACCAGCACCGACGCCGCGAGGACGTCGTGTTCGGCCTGGCTGATCATGTCGGCGGCGACGAACACCGGACTGGCCGAATCGTCGGCGAGGATCGCGATCTCGGTGGGCCCGGCCTCCGAGTCGATGCCGACCAGGCCGCGGCACAGCCGTTTGGCCGCGGTGACATAGATGTTGCCCGGGCCGGTGATCAGATCGACCGGGTCGAGTACCGCGCTGCCACCGGCCGCGGTGTCGGTGCCACCGTAGGTGAGTAGCGCGACACCTTGCGCGCCGCCGACCGCCCACACCTCGTCGACCCCGAGGAGCGCGCAGGCGGCCAGGATGGTCGGGTGCGGCCAGCCGTCGAAGTCCTTCTGCGGCGGCGAGGCCACCACCAGCGAACCCACGCCCGCCTCCTGGGCGGGCACCACGTTCATCACCACCGACGACGGGTAGACGGCGTTGCCGCCGGGAACATAGAGACCGACGCGACGCACCGGAATCCACTTCTCGCTGACCGCGCCGCCGTCGACCACCTGCGTGCGGGTGGTGACGCGCCGCTGGTCGGCGTGCACGAGACGCGCCCGGGCGATCGACTCACGCAGCGCGTCGGCCACCGAGGGGTCCAGCCGCGCGAGGGCGTCGGCGATCACCGCGGCGGGCACCCGCACCGACGCCGGTCGCACACCGTCGAACTTCTCGCCGTACTCCAGCGCCGCGTCGACACCGCGTTCGGCGATCGCGTGAACCACCGGCGCCACCGTGTCGAGTACGGCGTTGACGTCGGTGCCCCCACGCGGCAGGGCGCGACGCAGTTGCGCAAGCGTCGGATTGCTACCGCGCAGGTCGGTTCGGGCGAGCATGAATGTCTCCTGGTCATCGGATCCCGTCGGCCGGCAGCGCCGGTCCGACTCGGTGTTTCCAGGATATGGGGTGATGCCAGCGGTTTTGAAATGCGGTCGGACCCACCCCGGCCGCCGCCGTGGCGCGGGCTCGCCGACGCATCGCTGCCGGTAGCGTGAACGCGGTGACCGACGATCCGATCACCGACCTCGAAAACGGGTTCGCCGACCTGATCCGACAGGGACGAATCCGGACCCGGCGGCAGGCATTCGCCATCGATCCGCGCCTCGACCCGGCGAACTACCCCCTCATCGTCATGCTGGGCCGGCACGATTCGGTTCCGATGTCGCAGCTCGTGGCCGCACTGGGCCTGGACAAGTCGACGGTGACCCGACAGATCGACGCGGTCGTCCGGCTCGGGCTGGCACAACGTCGACCCGACCCCGCCGACGCCCGCGCCCGCGTGATCTCGCTGACCGACGCCGGCCGCACCCGGGTGGCCGAGGTGTCTGCCGCGGCCAACGCCGACTGGCGCCAACGCCTGGCGACCTGGGAACCCGACGACATCCGCACCCTCACCACACTGCTGAAACGGCTGGTCGACGAGCCGCAGAGCACTGGCCCCAACGGTCGGAACTGACCGGCGAGAACGGCCCCCACCCGAGCGGACAGCCTCTCGGGGAATGATCCCGAGTAGTTGCGTGTTACAACTATCTGTCCATATAGTTGCGTATCTCAACTATTTTCTGATCACTTCTCATCGGGACCCTGCCGCGGTCCCGCCGTGCCGTAGGAGGTCCCATGAGTTCGCCGATTCAGCGAAACGACTCAACCGTGGCCGACACGGATACGCCGATGACCCATCGACAGCGCATCGAAGCGCTCGTCGGACTACTTCTCGGCATGTTCGTCGCCTTCCTGTCCTCGACCATCGTCTCCAACGCGCTGCCGGTGATCATCACCGATCTGCACGGCAGCCAGGACCAGTACACCTGGGTGGTCACCGCCACTCTGCTGGCCTCGACGGCCACCACTCCCATCTGGGGCAAGCTGTCGGACCTGATCAGCAAGAAGCTGCTCGTGCAGGTGGCCTTGACACTGTTCACGCTGGGGTCCGTTCTCGCCGGCCTGTCCCAGTCGGTGGGCATGCTGATCGGCTTCCGCGCGGTGCAGGGCCTGGGTCTCGGCGGTCTGCAGGCCCTCGTCGTGATCGTGATCGCGTCCATGTTCAGTCCGCGAGAGCGGGGCCGCTACCAGGGCCCGATCGCCGCGGTCATCGCGCTGGCCACCGTCGCCGGGCCGCTGATCGGTGGCGTGATCGTCGACACCAGCTGGTTGGGCTGGCGCTGGACCTTCTATGTCTGCGTGCCGCTCGCGGTGATCGCCCTGCTGGTCATCCAGCGCACACTCAACCTGCCGGTCGTGCGCAAGCAGGTCCGCATCGACTATCTCGGCGCGTTCCTGATCGCCGCCGGGGTCAGCACTCTGCTCATCTGGGTCACCCTCGCCGGCAACAGCTTCGCGTGGGTCTCGGCGACATCGTTCGGACTCGTCGCGCTGGGCGTCGTGCTGCTGGCGGTCGCGCTCTGGGTGGAGTCACGGGCGCAGAGCCCGATCATCCCGCTGACCCTTTTCCGCGACCGCACCATCACATTGGCCACCATCGCCAGCGTGTCGGTCGGCGTGGCCCTGTTCGGCGGCGCGGTGTTCCTCGGCCAGTACTTCCAGATCGCGCGCGGCTACTCGCCCACCGCGGCCGGGCTGCTCACCCTCCCGATGATCATCGGGTCGATGCTCTCGGCAACCGTGTCGGGTCAGCTGATCACCCGATTCGGACGCTGGAAGGGCTACCTCGTTGCCGGTGCCGCCCTGATGACCGTCGGCTTCTTCCTGCTCTCCACGATCGGGGCACACACCGACATGGTGGTGATCGGGGCCTTCCTGTTCATTCTGGGTCTGGGCATGGGCATGACGATGCAGAACCTGGTGCTGGCGGTACAGAACAATGTGTCTCCAGCCGAACTCGGCGCCGCAACGTCGACCGTCACGTTCTTCCGGTCACTCGGCGGAGCAGCGGGAGTCTCGGTCCTGGGTGCCGTCTTGGCCAGTCATGTCACCGACCTGATCACCAAGGGTCTCGCCGCGATGGGCATCAACCCCGCGCAGTCAGGTGGGCAGGGCGCAAGCCTCGCGGGCCTCAACGACCTGCCGGCACCTGTTGCCGACGTCGTCCGGGGCGCCTACGGAGACGGCATCGCCCGGGTGTTCCTGATCGCCGGGATCATGGCGGCGATCGGCTTGGTCGCGATCACCTTCATCCGCGAGGTGGCGCTCAAGACGCAGAGTGTCGACGAGCAGCGTCGCGCCGAGATGACCGGCGAAACGGAAAGCGTGGCCGCCACGCACTGACCGTCGGCCGGTCAGTCGAGACAGAACTCGTTGCCCTCGGGGTCGGACATCACGATGTGACCCGCCTGCAGCGGCGGTTGCGGCTCGAAACGCTCGACGCGGTCTGCGCCGCGGGACACCAACTCGGCGCAGACCGCCTCGAGCGCGCCCATCCGCTCGTCCCCGACAAGGCCCGGAGCTGCGCGGACGTCCAGATGGAGGCGATTTTTCGCCTGTTTTCCTTCCGGAACCCGCTGAAAGAAGATACGCGGCCCGACGCCGGCCGGATCGACGAGTGCCGAGCGGTCGTTGCGGTGTTCCGGCGCGACGTTCATGGCGTCGAGCGCCGCGTCCCACGATGCGAAGCCGGGCGGCGGATCCTGCAGTCGGTAGTCGAGGACCTCGGCCCAGAATGCGGCCAGCGCCGCGGGGTCACCGCAGTCGAAGGTCACTTGGATCTCGCGCGTCATCTCGTCTCCTCACGTCGCCCTCGCGTGCTGGGACCAGCGTCGCACCACTCGCGGACGACGACGGTCCGTTATGCGGGAATGTCGAGACCGAGGTCGAGCGCGGTGACCGAGTGGGTCAGTGCCCCCACGGCCAGATAGTCGACACCGGTGCGGGCGTAATCGGCGGCGACGTCGAGGCTCAGTCCGCCGGAGCTCTCCAGCTTGGTCTGCGGTGCGCGCGAGTTGCGGCGCTGCACCGCCATCTGCGTCGCCCACACCTCGAAGTTGTCGAGCAGAACCAACTGCGGCTCAAGACCCAACACCTCGTCGAGCTGATCGAGCGAGTCGACCTCCACTTCGACCGGCAGGTCGGGTGCGGCGGCGCGGACCGCCTTCAGGGCAGCGGCCACCGATCCCGCCGCGGCCACATGGTTGTCCTTGATCAGCGCCGTGTCGCCGAGTCCCATCCGGTGGTTGACCCCACCGCCCGCGCGGACCGCGTACTTCTGCAGGTAACGCAGGCCGGGCAATGTCTTACGCGAGTCCCGGATCCGGGCATGGGTGCCGTCGACGGCGTCGACCCAGTGGGAGGTCGCCGTCGCGATCCCCGACAGGTGGCACACGAGGTTGAGTGCGGTGCGCTCGGCGGTGAGCAGCGCGGCCGTCGGCGCGTGTACGGACAGAACGGCGTCGCCCGCCGAGATCCGGCTGCCGTCGGCGACGCACTCGGTGACCTCGTAGGCGCCCACGCCGATCACCTCGTCGAGCACCGCGAGCACCACCGGAAGTCCGGCGAGAACACCGTCGGCACGGCTGACGATTGCCGCGTCCACCGAGCTCCCGGGCGCGACGGTGGCCATGGTGGTCACATCGGGTCCGTAACGCAGATCCTCGTCGAGTGCGGTGCGGATCAGGGCGCGGATCTCGTCGGTGATGGCGAGGTCGAGTTCGGTGGGCGCCTCAGCCTGTCCGATGAAGGCCCCCGACGCCTCACTCACCGGAACCGGGGTTGCCGATCGCGATCATCCGCTCGACGCTCTTGCGGGCACGGTCGGCCACGTCGTCGGCGACGAACACCTCGTCACGGCCCTCGCGCAGCGCGCGAAGCAACGCGGCGGGGGTGATCATCTTCATGTACGGGCAGGATGCGCGGTCGTTGACCGCTTGGAAGTCGATCCCCGGTGCAGCCTTGCGCAACTGGTGCAGCATGCCGATCTCGGTGGCCACCAGGACCTGCTTGGCACCGGTCTCGCGGGCGGCGTCGAGCATCCCGCCGGTGGACAGGATCTTGACCCGCTCGTCGGGCACCGCTCCCTCCCCGGCCAGATACAGCGCCGAGGTGGCGCAACCGCACTCGGGGTGGATGAACAGGTCGGCGTCGGGATGCGCCTCGGCCTGCGCGGTGAGCTCATCACCGTTGATCCCCGCGTGGACGTGGCATTCGCCGGCCCAGATGTGGATGTTGTCGCGTCCGGTCTCGCGCTTGACGTGCGCTCCGAGGAACTGGTCGGGCAGAAACAGGACGTCACGGTCGGGATCGATGGAGGCCACCACATCGACGGCGTTCGACGACGTGCAGCAGATGTCGGTGAGCCCCTTGACCTCCGCGGTGGTGTTGACATACGACACGACCACCGCGTCGGGGTACTCGGCCTTCCAGGCGCGCAGGTCGTCGGCGGTGATCGAGTCGGCGAGCGAGCAGCCGGCCCGCGCGTCGGGGATCAGCACCCGCTTGTCCGGACTCAGGATCTTGGCCGTCTCGGCCATGAAGTGCACGCCGCAGAACACGATCTCGTCGGCGTCGACCTCGGCGGCGATGCGGGAGAGCGCGAGCGAGTCACCGACGTGGTCGGCGACATCCTGGATGGCGGGCAGCTGGTAGTTGTGCGCGAGCAGTGTCGCGTTCCGGGCACGCGCGAGGCGACGAACCTCCTGCGCCCACTCCCGGGTCGGCTCGACCCCCGTGTAACCGCCGGGCCCATCGCTGTATTCGGCGTGCAGCAGGTCCGGACCGAAGCCTGCGGGACGCTCACTGATGATGCTCATCTGCCACTCCTGAAACATCGACCCTGGTGGGGCCGGTCATCCCGCGGAACGGGTCGGCCCGCGGATCAGGTTTTCGACTATAGGTCGAAAACACTACTCATCGCAACACCCGGTGTAACGCGCGCATTCCCTGTTGCGATTCGAGTAGTGGACTACGCGTTTGCGTGTCCGATTCGAGACCTAGCATCGTACGTGTCAGCAAATCCCGCCGACATCCATGCCTGATCCTCAGGGAGACACCGCCATGACCTCGACACTTGACACATCGACAGGCGACAACAGCAGCACGGGCTCAACCCCCCGGCCGCTCTCACCCACGGTGATCTCCCCCAGCCTCGGCCGTCGCACCACATATTCGACGCCACTCGAAGCAGTCCGCCGCCGGCAAGAGGCCCTCGAACGCCTCGCAGCACGACGCGTCATCGCTCCGAGCCCACCCGGTCACCGCGGCACCCACCTGCGTCCGATCACCGAGCCCGCATCGGACACGTCGTCGGCGTCGGCCCAGAGCCATACCCCGGTGCCGTTGACCTCACGTGAGGTCGAGGTGCTGCGCACCTGGCTGCTGACCGACTCCAAGTCGGTCGCCGCCCGACGCCTCGTGATCTCGGTGGGCACGGTCAACACTCATCTCGCTCGCATCCGCGCCAAGTACGCCGACGCGGGCCGCCCGGCGCGCACCAAGGCCGCGCTGGTCGCGCGCGCGATCCAGGACGGCATGGTGAAGCTCGACGAACTCTGAGGGCAGGTGCGTCGACGTCCACCGCGTGCCGGTGCGGCGCCGGACGGGATTGCGACACCCATACAATCGACGCCATGTCGTTGCCTGCCGCTCCTGGGGACCCGTCGTCCGGGACGGAGGGCGGACACCACCCGAACCCGCTGCACGTCGAGGTTCTCAGTGCGGTGTTCCAGGTGCGACGCACCGATGCCGAGGCCCGGCCCGCCCTGTGTGTACTGCTGTGGCGACGGTCGCCCTCTGGTCCCTGGGCGCTGCCCGGCGCCGACGTGGCACCGGACGAAACGCTCGCCGAATGCGCGCGCCGCCTACTCGCCGAGCAGATGGATGTGCGCAAAGTAGCTCACCTGGAACAGCTTTCGGTGTTCTCCGACCCACAGCGGGTTCCCGGGACCCGAACGATCGCATCGACATACCTGGGGCTGGTGCCCACCGACGCGCCGGCCTCACTGCCGTCGACCGCGTCATGGCATCCGGTCGACTCGTTGTTGAGCGGACTCGCCTACGACCACGCCGACATCATCGCCGCCGGGCGCCATCGTCTGGCGGCGAAACTCTCCTACACCAATATCGCGTTCGCGCTCGCGCCGGCTCGGTTCCCGATGTCGGAGCTCTCGGAGATCTACGGCGCCGCACTCGGGTACGCCGTCGACACCACCAATTTGCTGCGGGTCCTGAGTCGCCGGGGCGTGGTGGTGGCCACCGGCACCCTGGGTCGGACCGGTCGCGCAGGTGGGCGACCGCCGGCACTGTATGCGTTCGCCGACAACGAGTTACGGGTCACCGACGAGTTCGCGACGCTCAAGCCCCCGATGTGACCGATTCGGCGGGGATCGTCTCCTCGGCTCCGTCGCCGACGCCGAGGTCGGCGCTACGGGTGGCCAACGTGCAGAGCAGATAGACCAGTGTCGCGGCGAGCGGCGCGCAGATGAGCACGATCCACGGCGCCGTGTATCCGGCGCTGGTCACACCGTCGGACCAGAGGTCGGGCACCACGCGGAACGTCTCGCCCACCGCGGCCGAGTGCGGGTCGGTGAAGTGCAGGTGCGCGACCCGGGTACCCACCCAGCCCGCGATGGCCGACCCGGCGAGCACCGCGACGAACAGCACGCCGAATCCCGCCACCCCGCGCCAGCGACGGGCCGCGACCCAGGCCACGATCGCCGAGACCACGCCGTATCCGAACATCAGCAGACAGAACGCGCCCACGCCGGCGAATTCCTCGCCGAGTTGTCCGGCCGGTACGGCCGGGCCTTCGGCGGTCACCGAGCCGGCCATCGCGGGTGTGGTCACCGCCCATATCGCGCCGGCAACCACGCCGAGCAGCAGGACCGATGCCGCGACGGCGACGATCGGAGAGGCGGGCCGGCCCCGGTTCATCGTCGGCCCCAATTCATCGTCGGCCCCGGTTCATCGTCTGCCCCAATTCATCGTCGGCTCAGTTCGGCGGAATCGACGCTGCCGTGCCGCGAGCAGCGCGCCGACCACCCGTCGGGCCTGATCTGCACCACCATCCGGCGGCCGCATTGCCCGCAGAAGCGTGGTGGTTCCAGACCGAGGCGGGCGGCGGCAGGCACCGCGTCGGGGGACTCGACCTCGAGTTGGATGCCCGTGTAGAGCCCGTACCTACGGGGCTCGTGTAGCGGCCCCGGGACGTCGATGGGGCGATCGGTGGCGGCCGGTGGGGTCATCGGGGTGTCTCCTCAAGTACCGCGGTCCACGGACTGCGGCCGTCGTCAGATGCTGTCGTTGAGCGCTTTGATCGGCATCGACAGATCGTTGAGCAGGTCGAGGTCATCCTCGGCGGGCCGCCCCAGCGTGGTGAGGTAGTTGCCGACGATCACCGCATTGATACCACCCAGGATGCCTTGCTTGGCGCCGAGGTCGCCCAGCGTGATCTCCCGTCCACCCGCGAAGCGCAGGATGGTGCGCGGCAGCGCGAGCCGGAACGCGGCCACCGCCTTGAGCGCCTCGGCCGCGGGGAGCACGTCGAGATCGCCGAAAGGTGTGCCCGGTCGGGGGTTGAGAAAGTTCAGCGGCACCTCGTCGGGTTCGAGGGCGGCGAGGTCGGCGGCGAACTCGGCACGTTGTTCGAGGGTCTCCCCCATACCGAGGATGCCGCCGCAACACACCTCCATGCCCGCATCGCGGACCATGCGCAGCGTGTCCCACCGCTCCTCCCAGGTGTGGGTGGTCACCACGTTGGGGAAGTGGCTGCGCGCGGTCTCCAGATTGTGGTTGTAGCGGTGCACGCCCATGTCGCGTAGCGCGTCGACCTGCTCCTGGGTGAGCATGCCCAGACTGCAGGCGATCTGGATGTCGACCTCGTTGCGGATCGCCTCGATGCCCGCCGCGACCTGGCTGAGCAGCCGCTTGTCGGGGCCGCGGACAGCGGCGACGATGCAGAACTCGGTGGCCCCGGTCTTCGCGGTCTGCTTGGCCGCCTCGACGAGCGACGGGATGTCGATCCAGGCGCTGCGTACCGGCGATGCGAACAGCCCCGACTGCGAACAGAAGTGGCAGTCCTCGGGGCAGCCGCCGGTCTTGAGCGAGATGATGCCCTCCACCTCGACCTCCGGCCCGCACCAACGCATCCGGACGTCGTGGGCGAGTTGCAGCAGTTCGGTCAGGCGATCGTCGGGTAGGCGCAGCACCTCGAGAACCTGTGCTCGGTCGAGTGCCTCGCCGCGCTCGAGGACGCGGACGCGGGCGACGTCGAGGATGTCGCCGCCTGCCGGGGTGGTGGTGGACGCGGCGAGCGGGTCGACCGGGGCCTGGGTCATGGATGAACTCCTTCGATGGGCTGGAATGTGGGCACGCTCGACGCGGATGTGGGCACGCTCGACGCGAAACCGGGCTCGAACCAGGTGGGTGCGGCGGCGCGAAACCGCTCGGGCGGCAGCGTGCCCGCCCCCGCGGGGATCGCCCCGACCACGTCGACGCCGGTGAGCCGGGGCAGGTCGATGCGGTTGCAGCGCATGGCCAGGTCGGGGTCGGCCGGCCATGAGCCGATGACCAGGCCGGCGGGACGCACCCCCGCCGATCGGAGTGCGGTGACGGTCAGTTCCGCGTGATTGAGTGCGCCCAGGCCCGCGGGCACCACCACGACCGCCTCGGCCGCCACGTCTTGCGCGACATCGACGATCGTGAGGTCGGTGGCCAGCCGCACCAGCACACCGCCGGCACCCTCGATCAGGGTCAGATCGTGGCCGACGGCCAGGTCCAGCACCGCGTCGGCCAGTTCGGCGCGGTCGAGTTGCGGCAAGCCGGCACGAATCGCGGCCGTCTCCGGTGCGAGCGGCTCGGGGTACCGGGCGCATTCCAGGGTGCTGTGCACACCCGAGAGTTGTTCGACCACCGCGAGGTCGCCGGGCTCGTCGGGCGCCATGCCGGTCTGCGCCGGCTTGCACACCGCCACCCGCGCCCCGGCGTGTCGGGCCACCGCGGCCACCGCCGCCGTCACGATGGTCTTGCCCACGTCGGTGGACGTTCCCACGACCGTCAGGATGCGGCTCATCGGCTCACCGCCGACGAGTTCTGCGCATAGGACCGCACGACGCCGTCGATCACGGCCGCAGCCTCGTCGAGGGTCGAGTCGTCGAGATCGGCGCGCACGGTGATCCGCAGCCGTGAGGTGCCCACCGGTACCGACGGCGGCCGGAAGCATCCGACGAGGACACCGCGGTCGCGGCACGTCGCGGCGGCCGCGACGGCGTCGCGCGGGTCGCCGAGGATCACCGAGATCACCGCGGCGGCCGGAGCGGGCGCGCCGAGTCCGCGCGCCATCCGAAGAGCGTTGTGGTGCAACCGTTCCGGCAGATCGGGGTGCTGCCGCAACACCCCGAGCGCGGCGCGCGCGGCACCGACGGCGGCCGGGTTGAGGCCGGTGTCGAAGATGAACGGTCGCGCGGTGTCGATGAGATGGGCACGCAGCGCGGGCGTACCGAACACTGCTCCACCTTGTGCGCCAAGAGATTTCGAGCACACTGCGGTCACCACGAGGTCGGTGGCCCCGGACAGTCCCGCCTCGGCCACCAGGCCACGGCCGCCCGGCCCCCGCACACCCACGGCATGCGCCTCGTCCACCAGCAGCACCGCGCCATGCTCTCGCGCCGCGGCATACAGCGCGGCGACCGGTGCTGGCTCTCCGTCGATCGAATAGACCGAATCGGTGACCACCAGCGCTCGCTTCTCGGCGCGGTTGCGCAGCGCCGCGGCGACCGCGTCGACGTCACCGCGCCCGACCACCTCCACCCGTGCCCGCGACAAGCGGCACCCGTCGATGAGCGAGGCATGCGTGCCGGTGTCGGAGACGATGAGGTCACCCCGGCCGGCCAGTGCCGTGATGGCACCCACATTGGCCAGGTATCCCGACGAGAAGACTAGGGCGGCATCGAAACCGAGGAAGTCGGCGAAGTCGTCCTCGAAATCGGTGTGCAGCCGCGTGGTGCCGACCACGAGTCGCGACGCGGTGGCGCCCGCACCCCACTGCGCCAAGGCGGCATGCGCGCCGGCGAGCACGTCGGGATGGGCGGACAGACCGAGGTAGTCGTTGGAGGCGAGGTTGAGCAGCGCGGCGTCGCGGATCACCGGTTCGCGGTGCAGCCCGCGCGATGCGCGCACCGCTGCCGCATCGGTCAGCCAGTCGAGCGCGGACTCCGGTCCGCCCGCGCCGGCACGAATCCCGGGGGGCACCGGGTGCAGGGTGGTCATCGAGCGGCCCCGACGGTCCGCAGATCGCGAGTCGCAGCCGCCACCGCCGACCGCATACCCGCGGTGATGGTGGCGATGTCGTCGTCGGTGCACACATAGGGCGGCATCGCGTAGACGAGGTTGCGGAACGGGCGCAACCACACACCGGATGCCACCGCGGCGCCGGTGGCCGCGGACATGTCGACAGCACGGTCGAGTTCGACGACGCCGATGGCTCCGTGTACTCGCACGTCGGCTACCCCGTCGGCGTCGACCAGCGGGGCCAGACCACGCCGCAGGCCCGACTCGATGTCGGCGACGCGGCGTTGCCATGGTCCCGACAGCAACAGCTCGGTGGATGCGGCGCCGACCGCACACGCCAGTGGATTGGCCATGAAGGTGGGTCCGTGCGCCAGCCCGCCGGCCTCACCCGCACCGATCACCGCGGCCACTTCCGTCGTGCACAGGGTGGCTGCCAGACTCAGGTACCCGCCGGTCAGCGCCTTGCCGACGCACATGATGTCCGGGCTCACCGCGGCCGCATCGGCGGCGAACAGCGTTCCGGTCCGTCCGAATCCGGTGGCGATCTCGTCGAAGACGAGCAGTACGTCCTGCTCGTCGCAGATGCGGCGCAATTCGGCGAGGTAGGCGCTGGGGTGAAAACGCATGCCGCCGGCGCCCTGCACGATCGGTTCCACGATGACGGCGGCGAGTTCGTCACGGCGGGCGGCGACCGTCGCCTCGAACTCGCGCACGTAGTCGGCGTCGAAGTCGGCGGGAGGCGCGGGCACGAACACCTGCTCGGTGAGCACGCCCGACCACATCGCATGCATCCCGCCGACCGGATCGCACACGCTCATCGGCGTGAACGTGTCACCGTGATAGCCGCCGCGCCAGGTGAGCAGCCGGGTTCGACGCGGCTGCCCGCGACCCCGCCAGTACTGCAACGCCATCTTCGCGGCCACCTCCACGGCGACCGAACCGGAGTCGCTGAAGAACACCTTGTCGAGTGGCGCGGGAGTGATGTCGACGAGTAGTAGCGCCAGTCGCGCGGCCGGCTCGTGGGTGAGGCCGCCGAACATCACGTGACTCATCGAGTCGAGCTGGCCGCGCACGGCCGCGTCGAGCACCGGATGCCGGTAGCCGTGGATGGCCGCCCACCACGAGCTCATGCCGTCGACCACCTCAGAACCGTCGGCCAGCTGCAACCGCACACCGCTCGCCGACGTCACCACCAGCGGCGAGGACGCCGACGGCACCGCACCGTAGGGATGCCAGATGTGCTCGGCATCGATGCGGCTGATGGTCGCGGGGTCCACGGTCGGGTCGTCCTCCAGGGGGCCGGGGCAGGTCTTGGACACTGTACAGGCGGGCCTGGACGGTGTACAGGAGCGCCGATCCGGTCGCCCACCACCACCGCCGATACCAGCGCCCGGGTGTCCTAGGGTGAAGTCCATGGCATTGACGCTCGGCATGATCACCGTCGACACCACCGATCCGATCCCCCTCGCGCACTGGTGGGCCGAGCAGACCGGCGGGAAGATCCTCACCGAGAACGAGGGGTGGTACGTGGTGGTGGGCCTGCCGTCGGGAATGCGTCTGTCATTTCAGAGGGTCGACGACCCCACTGAGGGCAAGAACCGGATTCACCTCGACCTGTCGGCCCCCGACCCCGCCGCCGAGGTCGAGCGCCTGCTGGCCGCCGGCGCCGCCAAGGTGGCCGATCGGGAGATGCCCGGGTTCGCGTGGACGGTCCTCGCCGATCCCGACGGAAACCAGTTCTGCGTGGCCCCGGCCGAGTGAGCGGACAACCCACCGGCGATCACCGACCGTCGACAGATCACCCCCGACCGTCGACCGGTGGCCCGCGGTGAGCACCACCCGAGCCGACATCCTGCGCGCCGCACGCGAGATCCTCGTGCACCACAGCCTCGCCGACCTGTCCATGCGTCGGCTCGCGACGGAGGTGGGGGTTCGCCCCAACGCCCTCTACTGGCATTTCCCCGACAAGCAGACGCTGCTCGCGGCGCTCGCCGACGACATCTTGCACGGCGTCTCCCCCACCGCCGACACCCGCGGATGGGACACCGCCGAATGGGACACCGTCGATTGGGACGCCGTCGATTGGGATCGGGGCCTCGCCGACATCGCCGTCGCGATGCGTCGACAATTGCTCCGCGTTCCCGACAGTGCCGAGGTGGTGTCCTCGGCCTGGGCGAGCGGCCTCGCAAGCCGCGCCGTCGCCGACCACCTGACCGCCGCGGCACGCGCGGGTGGACTCTCCACCCGCGACGCACACGCGGTGTCGACAGCCATCTGTCAGCTGATCATCGGCCTGACCATCGAAGAACAGACCCGCGCACAGATGGAGCGGCTGGGGGTGACCGGGCCGTCGGGCCGCGATTTCGACGCCGAGTTCACCGATGCCCTCGGCGTCCTGATCGATGGCGCCCGGATGCGCAGCACACACCTCGATCCCGGACAGGGACCGGCCGCGGCCGAATTGCCCGAATAATGAAAGCCACCAGGTTTTGGGGCGTGTGTCGGCGGCCTCACGAATCGGGTTTTCACAGCTTCTCCGGGTAGATTGCAACGCGACCGAAGACCGTCTCCGGTGATCCGGATCCACCTCATTCGGCCGCTCAACCACCATTCCCGATCCGAAGGACCGCTCGACCCCGTGGCAGCCCCGACACGTGTAGCCGCGCCGGAAGTGACGACATCCGTCCCGCCGGTTCCCGCATACCGCACAGACCTCGACGGCCTGCGCGGCATCGCGATCACCCTCGTGGCGTGTTTCCACATCTGGTTCGGCCGCGTCTCCGGCGGTGTGGACGTGTTCCTGGCGTTGTCGGGGTTCTTCTTCATCGGGTCGCTGTTGCGGCACACCATCAACAGCCAGGCACCGCACGTCACCTTCTTCGACACCGTCAACCCGTGGCCCCGACTCAAGCGGCTGCTTCGCCGTTTGTTGCCCGCCCTGTTCACCGTGCTGATCGCGGTGGCGGTGCTCACCGTCGTGGTGCTGCCGCAGACGCGGTGGGTGAACATCGGCCGGGAGTTGCAGGCGTCGGCGCTCTACTACCAGAACTGGTATCTGGCGCTGAACTCCCAGAATTACCTCGCGGCGAGTTCGGCGAACAGTCCCCTGCAACACATCTGGTCGATGTCGGTGCAGGGCCAGTTCTTCCTCGGCACCCTGTTGCTCGCGATGCTCGCCGCCGGGCTGATCAAACTCGCCGCCACGGCGATCGCCCCGATCGCCCGGCCGCAGACCATCAGACTCCTGGTGGGCCTGGCGTTACTCGGCATCGCCGCGTTCTCGTTCTACTGGGCGCACATGCGCATGGGCATCAATCAGCAGTGGAACTACTACGACACGTTCTCGCGCCTGTGGGAGCCACTGGCGGGTGGCCTTCTGGCCATCTGGTTGCCGTCGGTGCGGGTACCCAATTGGCTGCGTAACGTCGTCGCCGCTGTCGCGCTGGGTCTGATCGTCACCTGCGGCTGGTGGATCGACGGCGTCGACTCCTACCCGGGACCGTGGGCACTGGTGCCGGTGGGCTCCACCCTGTTGATCATCTGGGCCGGCGCGACCGCGCTACAACAACCGCGACACTCCCGCATCTCACCGCAGGGTCAGCCCGCGGTGAACCGGATGCTGGCCGGTCGATGGCCGGTGTGGCTCGGCACGATCGCCTACGCGTTGTACCTGTGGCACTGGCCGCTGCTGATCTTCTACCTCACCTGGCGCGGCAAGAATCACGCGAACTTCGTCGAGGGTGTCGGGCTGCTGGGCGTGTCCATCGGACTGGCGTGGCTCACCAAACGATATGTCGAGGACCCGCTGCGTACCGGCGACCGGTCGCGGCTGGCCAAGGGTGACCGGCAGGGACGGCCCCGCTGGCTGGGCTACACCTCGGTGGTGACAACGATGCTGGTGGCGGCCACTCTGGTCGTCGGGGTGGGCATCCGGGCATGGGATCGCCACGTCACCAACACGGTGGTCGACACGGCGAACCTCGACCCCCACTCGTTCCCCGGGGCACGCGCGCTGCTCGACGGCTGGCCGGTGCCTGCCCTCGATCCGCAGCCCACGCCGCTGGCGGTGCTCAAGGATTTTCCGGCGACCTCGACCGACGGCTTCATGAGCTCGTTCGAGGACCCGGACATCCACGTCGGCGTCTACGGCGATCCGTCGGCCAGGAGAACAGTGGCGCTCGCCGGCGGCTCACACGCCGAATTCTGGATCACCGCCCTCGACGAACTCGGCAAACGCAACCACTTCAAGGTGACGACCTACGTGAAGATGGGGTGCCCGCTGTCCACCGAGTTGGTGCCCAAACAGCGGGGTGTGCCCTACCCCCAGTGCCACGACTGGGTGCAACGTGTGATGGCGAAGATCATCGCCGACAAACCCGATGCGGTGTTCACCAACTCCACCCGGCCCCGCGATTTGCAGGCCGGCGATTGGATGCCCGACGACTACAAGCCCATCTTCACCGAGTTCATGGACGCCGGCATCCCCGTGCTCGGGATGCGCGACACACCGTGGCCGATGGGGCCGGGAGGTTCCCTGGACACCCCGACGTGCCTGGCCAACGGCGGCGACGCCATCTCGTGCGGATCGGTGCGTGCACGTGTGCTCTCCCCGACCAATCCGGCCGACGAGTTCGCCGAGGGCAAACCGCTGTTCCATTCACTGGATCTCTCGGACGGGATCTGCAATGAATCACTGTGCCCGGCGGTGGTGGGAAACATTATCGTCTACAAGGACTGGCACCATCTGAGCGCGACATATGTGCGAAGTCTCACCGACGGTCTGGGCGCCCAGATGGCGCGCGCCCTGCCGTGGACAGGCCCCGCCCCGCGCTGACCTGCGCCGCGTCGCCGGTCGAGCGACGCCCCACCCCCGGCGAGCGTGGCTCCGAGATGTCGTCGGCCACGATCGCCGCTAGTGTCGGTACATGACCCTCTCAGGAAGGTGGGTATGACATCACCCACCGGCGGCGAGCAGCCCGTCGCCGACCCCGCATCCGACACCCCACGCTCCAGCACGTCCACGCCGGAACCGGCACCGGGCACGGACGCACAGGCATCGGGTCGCGTCGCCGACGCGACGACGGCCCGGCCACCTCACACCGCGGTCGAGGTACCGCCAGAGCCCGGGGTACCGCCGGCCACGCCGCAACAGGCCGAGGCGCTGATCGAACCCGAACCGACCCCGATCCCTGTCTGGCCCGGGTCGCCGTATCCGCTCGGTGCAACGTATGACGGTGTGGGAACCAACTTTTCGCTGTTCTCCGAAGTCGCCGACGCGGTGGAGTTGTGCCTGATCGACCGTGACGGCAAGGAACGGCGCATCGTTCTCGACGAGGTCGACGGCTACTGCTGGCACTGCTACCTGCCCAACATCGGACCCGGTCAGTTCTACGGCTATCGCATCTACGGACCCTATGATCCCTCGCGCGGCCTGCGGTGCGATCCCTCGAAACTGTTGCTCGATCCGTACGGCAAAGCCTTTCACGGCGAGTTCGACGGCGACGCGTCGCTCTTCTCCTACCCGATACCCGAACCGGTTCCGCCCGAGGCGCCCCCGACCCCGGAGTGGGTCGAGGAGCAGGGTTCGCCGGCAGCCGACGGTGCCGACGATTCGTCCGCTGCCGCCGCAGACGACACGACGCCGGGATCCGACGACGCACCCACCAGTGACTCCGCCACCGGTGTGGCCAATGACGGTGACACGCCGCACACTTCGGCGGAATCCGCCGAATCGGACACCACCGAATCGGACACCGCCGCAACCGACGCCGACGAATCGGGCGAGGTCGAATCGGATACCGGCGAATCGGCCGGGAGCACGGGCGCCGAGGTCTTCGACCCGCAGATCAACGAGGACCCGGCGTACGCGATCACCGGCGAGATCGAGCTGATCGAGCCGAATGACTCGATGCCCCAACTCGATTCACTCGGGCACACCATGCTGTCGGTGGTCATCAACCCGTACTTCGACTGGCAACACGATCGCTCGCCGCGACGCCCGTATCACCGGACGGTGATCTACGAGGCCCACGTGAAGGGCATGACCGCCACCCACCCCGACATCCCCGAACACCTGCGCGGCACCTATGCCGGGTTGTGTCACCCGGTGATCATCGACCACCTCAAGTCGCTGGGTGTCACCGCGATCGAGTTGATGCCCGTGCACCAGTTCATGCAGGATTTCGTCCTGCAGGACAAGGGATTGCGCAATTACTGGGGTTACAACACGTTCGGGTTCTTCGCCCCCCATGTGGAGTACGCGTCCAACCCGGATCAGCCGGGCAGTGCGGTCACCGAGTTCAAGGCGATGGTGCGCGCGTTCCACAACGCCGACATCGAGGTCATCCTCGACGTGGTCTACAACCACACCGCCGAAGGCAATCACCTCGGACCCACGGTCTGCTTCCGCGGCATCGACAATGCCGCCTACTACCGCCTTGTCGACGGCCAGCCCGAGATGTACATGGACTACACCGGAACCGGAAACAGTCTCAACGGGCGTCACCCGCACACGCTTCAGCTCATCATGGATTCGCTGCGGTACTGGGTACTCGAGATGCACGTGGACGGCTTCCGTTTCGACCTGGCATCCACGCTTGCACGTGAGCTCCACGACGTGGACCGGCTGTCGTCGTTCTTCGATCTGGTGCAACAGGATCCGGTGGTGAGCCAGGTCAAGCTGATCGCGGAGCCGTGGGACATCGGTGAGGGCGGATACCAGGTGGGCAACTTCCCGCCGTTGTGGACGGAGTGGAACGGGAAGTACCGCGACACCGTTCGCGACTACTGGCGCAGCCAGCCGGCCACCCTGGGCGAGTTCGCGTCCCGGTTCACGGGGTCGTCGGATCTGTACGAGGCCACCGGCCGGCGGCCGTCGGCCAGCATCAACTTCGTCATCGCCCACGACGGTTTCACGCTGCGTGATCTCGTGTCCTACAACGAGAAACACAACATGGCCAACGGGGAGGACAATCGCGACGGCGAGAGCCACAACCGGTCGTGGAACTGCGGTGTCGAGGGTCCGACCGACGACCCGGAGGTCCTCGAGCTGAGGGCCCGCCAACAACGGAACATCCTTGCCACACTGTTCTTGTCGCAGGGCACCCCGATGCTGGCGCACGGCGATGAGATCGGCCGCACCCAACTGGGCAACAACAACGTCTACTGCCAGGACTCCCCGTTGGCGTGGATGGACTGGTCGCTGGCGGAGAAGAACGCCGACCTGCTCGAGTTCACGCGCAAGGCGATCGCGTTGCGGGCCGCACATCCGGTGTTCCGGCGCCGGCGGTTCTTCGCCGGGCGCCCCATCCGCTGGGGGCACGACGCCCTCGACATCGTGTGGTTCACCCCGAACGGGGAGGAGATGACCAACGCCGACTGGGACAGCGGTTTCGGCAAGAGTCTCGCGGTATTCCTCAACGGCAACGGCATCGCCGAAACCAACGAGCGCGGTGAGAGGATCTCCGACGACAGCTTCATGATCTTCTTCAACGCGCACTACGGAGACATCGACTTCACCCTGCCGCCGGAGCATCTGGCGCGCGAGTGGCAGGGCGTCCTGGACACCGCACATCCGACCGGCGACTCCGACGTCATCGATGCCGAGTACGGCAGAACGGTCACCATCGGCGCGCGATCGCTCCTCGTCCTTCGGGCAACCACCTGAGCCATGCCACCACGCCCGGAACCGGTAGCCACCTACCGCGTGCAGCTCACCCCCGATTTCGGTTTCGCGCAGACCACGGCGGTCCTGGATCATCTTGCGGCCCTGGGCATCAGCCACATCTATCTGTCGCCGATCGGTGCCGCCATGCCCGGATCGACGCACGGATACGACTGGGTGCCGCCGCCACAGGTGTCACACGTGCTGGGCGGCGTCGACGGACTGCGCGAGTTGCGAGCCCAAGCGCGGGAGCGTGGCATCGGGATCATCGTCGACATCGTGCCCAACCACACCGGGGTGGCCGAGGCGCTGCGCAACCCGTGGTTCACCGATCTGCTGCGCCACGGGTCGGGGTCGAGATTCGCCTCCTACTTCGACGCGGACTTCTCGGCGGACAACGGCGTCGACGGGAAACTCGCCCTGCCCGTTCTCGCGTCCGACGGCGATCTGTCACCGCTGACGGTCGACGGTCATGGCATCCTGCGGTACTACGATCACGCCTATCCCACCGCCCCGGGCACGCTCGGCGGCTCGGCCACCGATGTTCATGCGCGACAACACTATCGCCTCGTGCCCTGGGACAGCGGGCTGATCGGCTATCGTCGCTTCTTCACGGTCAACGAACTCGCCGGATTGCGCCAGGAGGACAACGCCGTCTATGCGGCGTCGCACGCCTGGCTGCAGGATCTGATCGAGGAGGATCTCCTCGAAGGGGTGCGGGTGGATCATCCGGACGGGTTGTGGTCGCCGATGAGTTACCTCGAGCGTCTGCGCGGCGATGTCGGACCCGAACGGTTGCTCTACATCGAGAAGATCCTCTCCGCCGACGAACCCCTCGAACCCGAACTGCCCGTCGAGGGCACCACCGGGTACGACCAGATGCGAGTGATCGACGCATTGTTCACCGCACCCTCGGGTGTGGTGGAACTCGACGAGATCCATGAGCGTGTCACCGGGGTGCCCGGTGACTCCCATTGGCTGCACACGGCCGAGCGTGAACGCAAGCTCGCCACGCTGCACGCCCAGTTCCCGGCCGAACACCGTCGGCTGGTGCGGGCGATCACGCATTCGGATCCGGACGCCGACGTCGAGGCGGTCGCCGCTGCGACCGCCGAGCTGATCGCCGATCTCGGCGTCTACCGCGCCGACTATCCCTCCCTGCGTTCCCGGCTCGTGTCCTGCGCCAACGAGATCGGCAGCCGCAGAACCGATCTCGCCGCCGCACTCGACATCATCGTTGCCGCCACGCGTCACCCGGGTGCGGCGAGTTCGCGGCTGGCGCAGACCTGCGGTGCGGTGACGGCCAAGAGCGTCGAGGACAGTCTGTTCTACCGGACCGCGCGTCTGGTGTCGTCGCAGGAGGTGGGCGGCAGTCCCGCGGAGCCGACGATGAGTCTGTCGGATTTTCACGCGCACAACATTGCTCGCGCCCGTGATTGGCCGCGGTCGATGTCGGCGGGAACCACCCACGACACCAAACGGGGCGAAGACGTGCGGGCGCGGATCGCGCTGCTCGCACAGGTGCCGCAGCGCTGGTCCCTGCTCGTGGACGAATTGTGGTCGGAGTGCCCTCCCCCCGACGACCTGACCGGATACTTCCTCCTGCAGAACATCATCGGGGTGTGGCCGGTCGGCGACCCGCCCGGGTCGGCCGAGGCCACCGACGAACTGCGCGAACGACTTCACGACTATGCGCAGAAGGCAACCCGCGAAGCCGGGTTGCACACCACCTGGACCGAGATCAACGAAGAATTCGAAACCCAGACCCGTGAGTGGATCGACCAGGTGACCTCGGGCGCCGCCGGCGATTCGATCTCCCGGTTCGTCGCTCGCATCGCGTCGGCATGGGAACAGGAGTCGTTGGCCCGCAAGGCGATTGCTCTTCTCGGCCCGGGTGTGCCGGACATCTATCAGGGCACCGAATGGTGGGACGATTCACTGGTCGATCCCGACAACCGTCGGCCCGTCGACTACGACCGGTCGCTGGATCATCCCAAGGCGCGGCTCATCCGCACGGCTCTGCGAGTGCGCAGCACGCACCCGGACGCGTTCGGGCAGGACGGCGAGTACCTGCCGCTGCACGCCGACGGACCGGGATCCGACCACACCGTGGCGTTTGCCCGCGGATTCGGCGGGCAAGCGCAGGTCGTGATCGTCACGGCGCGCTTCACGCACAGCCTCATCGAGGACGCGCACGCAACGTTCCTGGATCTGCCGGCCGGTTCGTGGCGCGCCACCACCGGCGCCACCTTCACCGGAACGGTCGATCTCGCCGAGTTACGGGCCGAAGAGCCGGTGGCGATCCTGCTGCGCGACTGATCGGCGTGACCGATCAGCCTCCCGGTGCCGGTGCCGGTGCCGGAGCGGGGGTTGGGGTGGGTGCCGGGTTCTGCCCACCGGCATCGCCGCCCTGACGGTCACCGATACCTGCCTGGGCTCCGCTGAGCTTCGCGACCTTCCAGGTGCCGTCCTCGTTCGCGAGGTCCAACCACACGAGCATCAACTCCTTGCCGCCGGAGGGCGCGATGCTGCTGGTGCCCGACACCTCCACCAGAACGCTGGTCGAGGCCCGCGTAGCGTCGAACGATTCCACCGACACCGACTTGATGGTCGGCGTGGCCTTCACGTTGAGGTCGCGGATCACCTTGGCGCCGTCGTTTTGTTCCCGGTCGAGGTTCTTGGCGAACTCACCGGTGCTGAGCGGTCCGAGCAGCGACTTCATGTCGCCGACGTTCGCGGAGTTCATCGTGCTGACGAGTTTGAGGGTGAACTCGCTCGAGGCGGTCTTCGCGTCGTCGAACGCGGCAAGCCGCTGCTGATCGCGGTGATACGCCCAACCGAGGATGCCGGCTCCGGCCAGCGCCGCGACGACGAGCAGTGCAACTACCACCCGGCCCACGGTCGCGCTGTTGATGGTGAAGGAGATCTCGCGTCCCCGCGAGGTCTTCTGCGGAGTGTCGGGGTCGGTGACTGCCTCGCCGGACGAGTCGGTCACGGCATCGTCTGTGGCATCGGCGATCGGCTGGGCAGAATCCTTCTGGCCGGCGGCTCGACGGGTGGACGCTTTTCGGGCCGCCTTCGTCCTCGGTGCGCGGACGATCTCGGAGTCCTGGGCACGCTCAACCGGATCCTGGGCACGCTCGACCGGGTTCTGGGCACGCTCGACCGGATTCTGGGCACGCTCGTCGGTCGAGGTGTCGTCGGTGGTGTTCTCGGTGGTCATCGACAGTCCAATGTCTCGGCGGTGCAGGTCATCCCAGCGGGACGGTGCGTTCGTTCGGGTCGGCGCCCGGCGCCGGACCCGCGGTGTCGTCGCCCGGGGGGCGTGGCGCGTTGGCCGATCCCCGGATCTGCTGGTTCGGATCCTCGGTGACACAGTACAGATTGGTCGGAATGGTCGATTCGAGGATCTTGGTGGGCCGGATCGGGGTGACCGCGTAGTTGCAATACGGCCGGGGGAAGATCGCGGCCAGCGCCCACCAGGCGCCGTCGTGGAACATGGCGCCGGCGGTGCCCGACGAGTCGCGGATCGACGGCAACAGGCTCGCGACGGTGGGTGCCCGCAACGCGCCCTGGCGCGCGATGTCGGCGAACTGCTTGAGTACGTCGCTCACCGGGTCGCGGATCTGTCCGAGGGATCCGGCCAGGCTGGTGAACTGGGCGGGTCCCCTACCGAGCAGCGTCCGTATCTCCGCGTCGGCGGCCACCGCGGCGTTCACGATCGTGCTGGCCGCGGCCACCGTGGTGCCGAGGTCGGGTTGGATGTCGGCGGTGGTGGCCAGGATCGTGCCGGTCTGCGAGATCAGTTTGGTGGTCTGCGGCAGCACCCGGTACAGGTCGGCGAAGATCGCGCCGCCGGCGTTGAACAGTGCGTGCAGATCGTTGGTGCCGGTGTCGGACACCAGGGCGACGTCGAGGTTGGCGACGATGTCGCGCAGTTTCGTGGGATCGATCTGGTCGATCACGTCGAGCGAGGACTCCAGCAACGCGGGAAACGGTGCGGTGACGTGTGTTTGGTTGACCGAGATGGTGTCGCCGTCGTGAAAGTACGGTCCGTCGGCGGTGGGGGGCACGAAGTCGACGTACTGTTCGCCGGCGGCCGACAGGCTGAGCGCCGACACCACCGCATTGCGGTTGATCTCGACGTTGTCGTCGATCGATACACGTACCCGCACCGAAGTCGGCTGCACCGCGATCTCCTCGACGTCGCCGATGCGCGCGCCGCGCAGGGTGACCGGCGAGGTCTGCTGCAGGCCGCCGGATCTGGGGAAGTCGATGGTGAGCTGATAGGTGCCCTGCAGGGGCCGCCACCCCAGTGAGCCGAAGGCCAGGTAGGCCAACCCCACCAGCATCACGGCCACCAGCGCGATGTTGCCGAGCAGAATCGAGTGCTTACGCAGCCAGCCGCTCATCCGCAGCACCCCTTGGTCGCGGTGAGCTGCGCGAGGATTCGGGTGAGCGTCTGTTGCAGCGACTGGGCGCCCTCGTCCACGTCGGCCAACTCGGGCAGCCTGCTGGCGTTGTCGAAGCCGAATCCGGTGGTCAGCCAGTACAGCTTCGACGACAGCGCAACCGAGTTGCCCTGCGCCGAGTGCGCCCACTTGGGCGCGAGGACGGCCAGCCGGTCCGACAACGTACCCAGCGTGGGGGCACCCGCGCGCAGCGCCTCGGCCACCGTACGCAGATGCCCGATCAGGTCGATGACGTTCTCGGTGTTGCCCGCGAGGAAGTCATTGGTGGCCGCGGTCACCGTGTTGGTCTTGTCGACAGTGGTCAGGATGAGTCCGATCTGGCTGTTGACGGCGTCGATCGCCGGTGCGAGCTTGTTGATCGACGCCATGATCTGTGCGCGCCCGGCATACAACTGGCCGGTGAGCACCCGCGTGTTGGCCAGCGCCGTGTCGACTTCGGCGGCGTTGCGGTTCAGTTTGGTGATCGCGGTGGTGAATCCGGAGATCGCCCCCGACAGATCGGCGGGGGTGTCGGGACCCGCCGACACCGCGGCCGAGAGCTCGGTGATGATCTGCTGCGCCGAGCCCAGCGTGCCGCCGTCGGTCACCGCCGCCAGGCTCACCAGCAGGTCCTCCACCGTGGCGGCCGCAGAGGTGGGGCCGGTCAGGGTCCCGCCGTCGGCGAGGTAGGTGGTGGAGGCGGGCGTCGGGGGCAGCAGCGCGACGAACACGTCACCGAGCGGGGTGGCCTGACGCAATTCGGCGCCGGTGCCCACCGGCACCTTCGCGTTCTTGCTGACCTTCATCGTCACCACGGCCCGGTAGTTCTCGGCGCGCAGGTCGGTGACCTCGCCGACGTTGGTGCCGTTGAGTTTCACCTTGGCCCGCGACGGGAGATTGAGCGCATTGGCGAAGGTGGCGGTCAGGGTGATGCCGTCGCCGATATTTCCCGGGGCGGGCAACGGTATCTGTTCGACGGTCAGGCCGGGCAGCGAACCACACCCGGACACCCCGATCACGATGGTCACCAACATGGTGAGCAGTGTCGGCACCCGCCACCTGCGGCTGTGGATTCGGCGGTCGACGCTCATCGGCTCAGCTCCAACAATCCGGAGAAGACTCCCAGATCCGGTCCGAAATCCTTCAATTGCCCGGTGCGGCAGCCGTTCTTCTGAAGATTGATGGCCTGGCAGAAGGTGTTGAGCGCTTCACCGTCGATCAGGGATTTGTCCACCAGCGCCTGAACCCGCCAGGCTCCCTGCTCCACCGACACCGAGTTGGCGAGGTTCTGGAACAGCAACGGTCCGAGATCGATGGTCTCCACCACCTGTCGCGAGTAGTCGCTCAGATTCTCGGCGAGCGCGGCGAGTTGCTGGGTCGAGGTGCTGATGGTGCCGGAGTTGGTGCGCAGGAAATCCGTGGTGTTGGTGAGGGTTTGGTTGAGGTCGGCGAGTGTCGCGACGAGTCCGGGGGCCTGTCGTCCGAGTACGGTGGCCACCGAGTTCACCGACGACGAGAACTCCTTCATCTTGGGATAGTTGGCCACCAGCGTCGCGGTAAGGCTCTGCATGGTCTTGATGATGTCGACGATCGCATCACCGTTGCCCGAGACCACCTGCGAGGCGTCGCCGAGTTGGTTGATCGCCAGGCGCAGCCGGTCACCGTTGCCGCTGGTGATGCCCGAGGTGATATCCACCATGTCGGCGATGGGGCCCTCGCCCGGCTGTTCGGAGCGTAGCGAATTCACCAGGCCGTCAACCGCATCGAAGAGTTGGTCGATCGACACCGGGGCTTTTCCCTCGTCGCGGAGCACCGCGTTGTCGGCGAGTTTGGGGCCCCCGGAGTAGGTGGGCGTGAGTTCGATGTGGCGGGTGGTGACCACGGAGGTGTTCACGATGGCCGCGGTGGCATCGGCCGGGATCGGGACGTCCTTGTCGACGGTGAACCGCACCTTCACCCGGTTGCCCTCCTGCTGCACGGAGGTGACGCGACCCACGGGCATGCCGAGCACCGAGACGTCGTTGCTCTCATAGAGTCCGGCCACGTTCGGGAAATATGCGGTCACCTCGATCGCCGAGCCGAACGCCGCCTTCCAACTCGCCGGGATCAGGGAGCAACCCGACAGCAGCGACACCGCGAGCAGTGTGACGCCCAGGAAGATGATCGGCCGCCTCCGGCCGCGGACTCCCCCGTGCCCGCGCGCACGGACGATGTCGGTCAGCATCCGTCCACCACCCGTGCAAGACACAGCCAGTTATCGGGAAACAGCCCCCACGGGAGATAGCTGGTCGCATACGGACCGCTACCGAGGATGTTGTTGGTCAGGCGCGCGCTGACCGGCAGAATCTGCAGGAGCTTGCGGAGGTTGTCGCGGTTCTTCTGCAACCCCTGACTGATCGTGTTGAGGTTCATCAGAATCGGGGCAAAGGTGTTGCGGTTCTCGGCCGCCACCGCGCGTGCCTGTTCGGTGAGGGAGGCGATGCCGTCGAGCATTCTGGTCACCAGGGCCTCACGCGCGATGATCTTGTCGGCGAGTTGACGGCCCTGACCGACGATGAGCGACAGTTGCGTCTGGGAGTCGTCGACCACTGCGGTCACCGACTTGGTGTCGGCGAGAAGCTGGGTGATCTGGTCACGTCGATCGGTGATGATCTGCGACATCTGTGTCAGTGAGTCGATGGTGGGCTTCGCGATGGCCGGCGCGCCGGCCAGCTGCTGATTCAGCGTCCGGATGCTCTGCGCGAGATCCTCGTCGTTGACGCCCGCGATCACCGGGGTGCCCTTCTCGAGCGTTTTCTGCAGGTCGTAGGGCACGCTTGTCCGCACGATCCGGCCGTCGGGTGCCGGTTGTGGCGAATCACCTTGGCGCACATCGATGTAGCGCTGCCCGAGCAGGGTGGACAGCTTGATCTCCGCCGAACCGTTCGAGGTGACGTTCACGTCGCGATCGACCTTCATCGTGATCGTGACGTGGTTCCCGTCGAGTTGGGTGTCGCTGACCTCGCCGACGTCGATTCCCGCAACCCGCACCTTGTCGCCCGGCCGGATGCCTCCCGCCTGGGCGAACTCGGCCACGTAGGTTTTCTTGCCGAGATGGGCGCCGGCGATGCCGGAGACGCCGACGAGCACCACGACGATCACCACGGCGCCGGCGACGCCGAGCCATGCCCGACGGTGGGCGGAATAGCTGCGTCGTATCCGGCTCATCGGCACACATCCGAGAATCGGGTCCCGCCGATCTTGTTGATCAGTCCGGGCGGGAACAGCACGTTGCCGAACGAGATGTCGAGATCGCAGAAATAGATGTTGAGGTAGGCGCCGTCCTGCATCGTCTTGGGCAGCAGCGCGAGGAAGCCGGGCAGAATCCGGGCCGTCTGATCGAGTTTGGCTCCGTTCGCGATGAGCTCGTTGGTGGCCACCTGCGTGTTGTTCGACGCGGCCACGAGGTCGGTGCGGCTGCGCGTGAGAACGTCGGCGAAGCCGGCCGCGGTCTGGCCGACCTGGGTGACCGCACGTCCGAAGGCTGCCGAATTGGCGTTGAGATTCTTGATCAGAGTGCTGACACTCGCGATGACGGTTCCCACCTGATCGCCCTGCAGCGCGAGATCGCGCATCACGCCGCTGAGGTTGTTGATGATCGCCCCGATCACCGCGTCCCGGTCGGACATGTCGGCGGCGAGGCGACCGACCTCGGCGACCGTGGTGCTCAACGAGACCGAGTTGCCTTGGAATGCCTGCAACAACCCGTTCGACAGTGAATTGACCTGCTCGGGTTTGAGCGTGTCGAACACCGGCTGGAAACCGGCCAACAGCTTGGTCACGTCGAACGAATCCTCGGCGGGCACCTTGAGCGTCGATCCGGCGGGAAGCGGGGCACCCTCGGCGCCGGGCTGCAGGGACAGCTCGAGATAGCGCTGTCCGATGAGGTTCTGATACCGGATGGACGCCTTGGTGGTGGTCAACATCGGCTGTGAATCGCTGACGTCGAACACGACGCGGGCGCGGCCCGAGTCGAGATCGATGCTCGACACACGACCCACCCGGACGCCCGCCATCCGCACGTCGTCACCGGTGTGCAGTCCCGACGCGTCGGTGAAGTAGGTGGTGTAACCGTGGGTCTTTCCGGGCACGGATCGTTCCAGCGTGGAATAGATGATGTAGGTGAGCAACAGCGCCACGACCGTGAACAGTGCGAAGCCGATCAGCGGTTTGCGAATCGAGGAATTCCCGACGCTCATCGTCCACCCCCCTGTGGTGTGGCGCCCGGTGCCGTACCTGACGCGGTGGTGACCGACGCCGCCTGGACGAGGGGACCCAGCATCAACGTGTCGGCGGCGTTGGGCGCCCGGTTGAGCGCGGTGCGCAACGTGTGCTCGTCGGTGCCGGTGGTGACCATCCCGGCCGGGGAGACGCCGCGCATCGGAGACGGATAGATCATCAGAGGCCCTGAACTCGTGGGTCCGGTGCCGGTTCCCGGTCCCACACAGCCCGGACCACGCAGCTGACCGTAGGGCCCTCCGTTGTACACCGGACAGTTCTGCCTCGTGTAGCGATTGAACGCACCGAAACTCAGGCCCAGATTCAGTTGCACGTGTCCGTTGGTGCCGGTGAACACCGTGATCGCCTTGCCCGCGAGGGTCGACAACGCGGTCAACGCCTGCGGCAGCGCATCGGGCTCGAGGACGGCCGCGCCGAGCGTGGTGTTCAGGTCGGGCACGATGCGCTTACCGACGTCACCGTTGCGCGCGAACAGGGTCTGCGCCTGATCGGTGATGTCCTGGGCCGCGACGAGCAGCGCGGTGATGTCGCGTTGACGCTGCGCGATGGTCATCGCGGGGATCACGCTGCGCCCCAAGGTATCCAGGAGCGCAGGGGTGGACTGGGCGAGTCCCTGGACCGAACGGTTGAAGTTGTCGAAACCTCCGGGGTCCCCCGGCGGGAACTTCGCGTTGATCGACTCGAAGTAGTTGTTCAGCAGTGGCACAAAGGTTCCGAAGACCGCACCACCGCCGCGCAGGGCGTCAGCCAGCGTGCCGAGCACGTCGGCGAGTTGCTCGGGCGGTACCGCCTGCAGCAGGGTGCGCAATTCGTTCTGCGCGTCCTGCAATCTGATGGTGGCCAGTGTCTGATCGGCCGGGATGGTTGTGCCGGCCGTCAGGCGCGCCGACGCGGGTTGCGCGGGCTGCACCAGTTCGACCGAGTTCACCCCGAACAGGTTCGACGGCACCGTCCGCGCCGTGACATTGGCCGGAATCCCCGACGCCTGGGCCGGCGCGATGTCGATGTCGACGAGTTTGAGCTGTACACCGCCGCGCCCGATGTCGTCGGAGAGCCGGATCGCTTTCACCTCACCGACGATCAGGCCGTTGTAGCGGACGTCGGCGGCATCGACCAGCCCGTCACCGATGTCCGAGAGTGACGCGGTGACGGGCACGGTGGAGGTGAACGCGCCCTGGTAACGCATGAACAACAGCACGAACACCGCAGCGAGGACCACCAGGAACACCAGTCCACGCAGCACGTAGGTCGTCAACGACGGGTCGCGTCCACCCGTGGCGATGTTCATCGCGGCCCCCTCATCCCGAGATCCTGACTCCGGACGACAGCCCCCAGAAGACCAGTGTCATCACGAGATTGGCGAACACGATGACGATGATCGCCAACCGGATGGCGTGGCCCGCGGCCACCCCGACGCCTTCGGGTCCGCCCGAGGCGAAGTAGCCGTAATAGCACTGGACGAACGTGGTCAGCAGTACGAACACGATCACCTTGATGAAGGAGAACACGACGTCCTGCGACCTGATGAAGGAGTCGAAGTACGCCAGATAGTTGCCCGCACCCTGTCCGCTCTGCAGTTGGAACATCACCTGGCAGGCGATGTAGTTGGCGGCCAGCGACACCGAGTAGAGCGGGACGATCGCGAGCACCGCCGCCGACATGCGGGTGGTCACCAGGTACGGCAGCGGGCGAATCGCGATCGATTCCAGTGCGTCGATCTCCTCGCTGATCCGCATCGACCCGAGCTGCGCGGTGAATCGGCAGCCCGATTGCGCGGTGAACGCCGTTGCGGCGAGCAGAGGTCCGATCTCGCGGGTGGTGGCGAAGGCCGACAAGCCGCCGGTCACCGGGGACATGCCGAGCAGGTTCAGTGCGGTGTATCCCTCGATACCCACCGTGGCACCGCCCATGATGCCGAGGATCACCATCACCCCGACGGTGCCGCCGCCCACGATGATGGCGCCGTTGCCCCACGCCACGTCGGAGAGCAGCCGCCACACCTCCTTGCGGTAGTGCGTGAACGCAAGCGGCACCGCGCCGATGGAGCGCACCAGAAAGGTGATCAGATGCCCGATGCCTGCCACACCGTCGCGCGGTGCCCGGTAGACGACCTTGGCGGCCGCCAACGGGCGCAGGATCGGCGGCGTGTACCGCGACGCGGCCATGCTCACACCACCTTCGCCGGGACGAGGATCGCGAAGAGCTGGGTGAGCACCACATTGACCGTGAACAGCAAGAGCACGGAGTTCACCACCGCCGCGTTCACCGAGTTGGCCACGCCCGCGGGTCCGCCCTTCGTCGACAGCCCCCGGTCACAGGCGACGATCGCCACGATCGCGCCGAAGATGACGGATTTGATCAGCGCGAACGAGAGGTCGGCGACCGACGCGAACGACGCGAATGTTCCGGTGTAGCTGCCCGGGGTGCCGCCCTGGAAGTAGACGTTGAAGACGTAGCCGGTGATGAATCCGACGAAGCAGACGAAGCCGCACAGCAGAAAACTCACGACCATGGTGGCCAGCAGCCGCGGCGAGATGAGGCGTTCGATCGGATTGACACCCATCACCCGCATCGCGTCGATCTCGTCGCGGATGGTGCGCGAGCCCAGGTCGGCGGCGATCGCCGACCCGACCGCTCCCGCCAGCAACAAGGAGGTGACCAGCGGCGCGCCCTGCCGGATCACACCGAGGCCGGTGGCCGCACCGGCGAAGGAGGTGGCGCCGATCTGGCCGGCGATGTTGCTGACCTGGATGGACACGATCACCCCGATGGGGATGGCCACCAGCAGCGTGGGAAACACCGAGGTGCTCGCCATGAACGCGCACTGACGGATGAACTCGCCGAACGGAAACCGCCGCCGCGCGATGTCCACCACCAGGGTGCGGAACACCTCCACGAACATGCCGAGTTGGCGGCCGAAGGTGTCGAAGGACGCGACGATGTGATCGTTGAACCAGGCGATCACACCGTTGCGGCGCGCCTGCCGGCCCGCGGCCACGTCGCGGGTCGCCGTATCGGCACTCACCGCTCGACCTCGCTCATCACAAACCCCCGACAGTTTCGACAGCCGTCACGTCGCGCGTGACGCGGACACCCAGCGACCGACCTCCTCGTCAACTCCGGCGCGAATCTACTGCGCGGTAATATACATCTCTTCACGACCCCATTTGTGCGACGGGTCACACTCGGGCGGGTCTGCGCCTCCCCCCGTTGCCGCTTACCGTGGGAGTGGTGACCGAACCGACGCGTGGTCCCGAGTCCGTCGTCAGCGTTTCTGGCGAGGACGGTGTCACGATAACTGGGTCGACCGACCAAAGTGGCGCGAACCGCCGCACCGGACCCGAGGCAACACCGTTTTCCCCACCCCGCCGCATCTCGGAGTTACGGGTGTGGGCGCCCGAGGCGGTTGCTGTGCGGATCGTCACCGATTCGGCCGACGGGCCGCAGACACCGATGCTGCCCGATCCCGACGCCGAGGGCTGGTGGATGGCCGACCCGACGTGCGCGGACGATCGCGACGACGCCGCCGGGCGTCGCTATGGATTCCGCCTCGACAAGCCCGACACCGACACGGCGTCCGGCGACCACGAGTCCGATGCGAACACCTCGGGTACGTCCGTCACCACCACGAAGACGCTGCCCGACCCGCGTACGGTCCGCCAACCCGACGGCGTGCACGAACTCTCCGCGCTCTACCGTGTCGACGAGGCCATGTGGACCGACACGCAGTGGCGGGGACGCCCGGTGCACGGCGCGGTGATCTACGAAATGCATGTCGGCACCTTCACGTCCGGCGGCACCCTGCTCACCGCCATCGAGCGTCTCGACGACCTCGTGGATCTCGGTGTCGACTTCGTGGAACTCATGCCGCTCAACGCCTTCAACGGGGTCTACAACTGGGGCTACGACGGGGTCGACTGGTATGCGGTACACGAGGCCTACGGCGGACCCGACGCCCTGGTGAGATTTGTCGACGCGTGCCACGCCCGCGGCCTGGGCGTGGTGCTCGACGTCGTGTACAACCACCTGGGGCCGTCGGGTAACTACCTGCCCGATTTCGGTCCGTATCTCAGCGCCGCCGATACGGGCTGGGGCAACGGCATCAACCTGTCGGGACCCGATTCCGACGCCGTGCGGAGCTACATTCTCGAGAACGCGTTGCGTTGGTTCGCCGAGTTTCACATCGACGCGTTACGGCTCGACGCGGTGCACGCGCTGGTGGATCATCGGGCGGTGCCGATCCTCGAGGCCTTGGCGATCGCCACCGACGCCCTGTCGGCGCAGCTGGGTAGGCCGCTGTCGCTGATCGCCGAAAGCGATCTCAACGATCCGCGACTCATCGTCAGCCGCGACGTCGGTGGCTACGGCCTCACCGCGCAGTGGGACGACGACATCCATCACGCGATCCACACGGTGGTATCCGGCGAAACGCAAGGCTACTACCGGGACTTCGGGAGCTTGGCTGCGCTGGCGAAAGTGTTGCGCGGCGGTTTTTTTCACGACGGAACCTACTCGTCGTTCCGACGCCGCCACCACGGCAGGCCGATCCCGACGAACCTGGTGGACGCCACCTCGCTGGTGGCCTACACGTGCAATCACGATCAGATCGGCAACCGCGCCATCGGCGACCGGCCCAGCGCCTATCTCTCGGGTGGTCAGCTGGCGATCAAGGCTGCGCTCGTGCTGCTCTCACCGTTCACCCCGATGCTGTTCATGGGCGAGGAATGGGGCGCCTCGACACCCTTCGCGTTCTTCACGTCCCATCCCGAACCCGAACTGGCCGAAGCGGTTCGGACGGGGCGACGCTCCGAGTTCGCCGCACACGGATGGAACACCGAGGAAATCCCCGACCCGCAGGATCGGCAGACCTTCATCGATTCACGGCTCGACTGGGACGAACGTGGGGCACCCGATCATGCCCGAGTCCTGGACTTCTACCGGGCCTTGATCGCACTTCGCAAGGCCCACAAGGATTTCACGGACTCGACGTTCGCCGGCGTGTCGGTCGAGTACGACGAGACGGCGGGTTGGTTCGCGATGCATCGCGGCGACTGGACGGTGGTGTGTTTACTCGGATCCGATCCCGTCGACGTCCCGCTGGCGGTGAGCCCGAGTCTGAGCTGGGCCGAACCCGAGATCACCGGCGGGGGCCTCCGCAGTCCCGGACACAACGTCGTCGTCGGCACCCGAACATAGAACACTCCCCGTCGAGCGTGCCCAGATCCGCGTCGAGCGTGCCCACATCCCTGTCGAGCGTGCCCAGATCCCTGTCGAGCGTGCCCAGATCCCCGTCGAGCGTGCCCACATCCCTGTCGAGCGTGCCCAGATCCGCGTCGAGCGTGCCCACATCCCTGTCGAGCGTGCCCAGATCCGCGTCGAGCGTGCCCTCCGCCGCGGCACGGCAGACCGCGAACCTCAGGTGAGGTAGCGGTAGGCCGGGGAGCCGGGTTCGAGGCGCTCGCAGTGCAACCGGGAATGCGCCATCCGATCCATCAGCTCGGCCAGCCCCTCGGGTGCGCCGAGTTGCACGCCGACCAGGGCCGCCCCGGTCTCGCGGTTGTTGCGTTTGACGTACTCGAACAGGGTGATGTCGTCGTCGGGGCCGAGCACCTCGTCGAGGAAACGACGCAGCGCGCCCGGCTCCTGCGGGAAATCCACCAGGAAGTAGTGCTTGAGCCCCTGATGCACGAGTGACCGCTCGATGATCTCCCCATAGCGGGAGACGTCGTTGTTGCCACCGGACACCAGACACACCACGTCGGCGTCCGACGGGATCTGCAGGCGCGCCAGCGCGGTCACCGCCAGCGCGCCGGCGGGCTCGGCGATGATGCCCTCGTTCTGGTAGAGGTCGAGCATCGTCGAGCAGATCGCACCCTCGTCGACGTGCATGATCCGGGTCGATCCGGGAGTTGGCGTGAAGGGTTCGTCGGGCAGCACGGGTGCCGCCGTCCCTCCGGCCGCGGCGAACTCACGCACCACCGGATGGTCGGTGACGCTCGCCCGCATCTCGGCCATCACCCCGTAGCCGAGGGCACCGATCCGTTTCACGGCGGCCCCGTCGACGAAGGGGTCGATCGAATCGAGTGTCACCGGACCGCCGGCGACGAGCGCCGCCGACAGCGACACCGCACCCGTCGGTTCCACACCCACGATCGCCACCGATTCCGAACGGGCACGCAGGTACGTCGCGATCCCGGCCAGGCAGCCACCGCCGCCCACGGGTACCACCACCACGTCGGGCACCCGTCCGAGTTGCTGGACCATCTCGAACGCAATGGTGCCCTGACCTGCGGCGGTGCGCGGATCGTCGAAGGCGTGAATCCACGCCGCGCCCGTGCGCATCACGTCGTCCTGCGCCGCCGCCGCCGCCGCGTCGTAGGTGTCGCCCACCGCGATCAGCTCGACGAAATCGCCCCCGTGCCAACGGATTCGGTCACGCTTCTGCTTCGGCGTGGTGGTCGGCACGTAGATCCGGCCGGGTACCTGCATCACGCGGCACGCGTAGGCGACACCCTGCGCATGATTGCCGGCGCTCGCGGCCACCACCCCCACCGCGAGCTCCTCGGCGGACAATTGGGCCATGACGTTGTAGGCGCCCCGGATCTTGTACGACCGAACCGTTTGCAGATCCTCACGCTTGAGGTGCACGCGCGCCCCGACGTCACGCGACAGGCGTGGACACGCCTCGAGCGGGGTACGCGCGACCGCCGACTGGATCCGCGTCGCCGCGCTCTCGATCGCGTCGGCAGATAGCGCGGACTCCGGGGGGATCGCACCCCGCTGATGGTCGGTGACGTGCTGCGTACTCACGCCCTCCATGCTCTCACCCCGCGAAGAGCCACGAGCGGTGGGCCGACCGACGTAGGATCGGTTTCGGTCCACCTCATCAGCCGCCGCAATCGTCGGGCACTCCGCGTCGAACAGCCGGAGCCGGATCTGCCCGGTGCGCGGCACCCGAACCGCAGGAGGTCGGCATGCCCCGACGTCTCTCCCGTCTCGTCTCCCTCGCCGCAGCCCTGGGCACCGCCGCCGCGTCATGTCTGATTGCCACCGCCACCGCCGGACCGGCCGCAGCGGCCCCGGTCTGCGCCGGCGGCGGCGCACCGGCCCGGCTGGTCGGTACGGTGCCCGGCGCCGCCCTCGAAGGCCTCACCGTCGATGCGGCCGGCAGGCTCTACACCACCGACCTGGTGAGCGGCCGGGTGTTCCGCCTCGACGCACCCGGCGGGCCCGCCGTCCCGATCGCGAAGGTGCCCAGCGGAGGTGCCGGCGCTCTGGCGTGGACACCGGACGGCACCCTGCTCGTCGGGTACGGCTCCGACCCACGGGTGTTTCTGGGCGATGCGATCCGCCCGGGTGCCATCGGCCGGCTCAACGTGAACACGCTGGCATTTCGCCCCTGGGTGTCCGGATTGTCGGCGGCCGACGGAATGGATGTGGCCGCGAACGGCGTCGTGTACGCCACCAACGACTTCGGCAACCTCATCGGGCGCATCTTCCCGAACGGGGTGAGCCAACCGGACTGGGGCCGGCTGCCGAGCGCGAACGGAGCGGTACTCAATCGCGACGACAGCTTCCTTTATGTGTCACGGACATTCACCAACCCCGGCGTGAGCCGTATCTCCACGCGCAATCCGGGGTTCGTGCAGAGTCTGCTCACCCTCGGCGGACCCGACGCCCTCGCCGCACCCGACGGACTCACCCTCGATGCCGCCGACCGTCCGGTGGTGCCGTTCAACGCCGCCGGTGAGATCGTCCGCATCGACGCCCCCGGCCGCTACTGCGTGCTGGGGTCGGGACTGCCGCTCTCGAGTGTGGTGAGCTACGGCCGGGGCAACCGCGGCTTCTCCGCGGGTCGGCTGTTCCGCGCCGGATTCGACGGGCGGATCTATGAGATCCCGGGCGGGTTCTCGCCCGGCTCGGTGGCAGCGTTTCCGAAGTAGCGCTCCACCCACCACACCGACACCAATGCGGAGCCCGATGCCCAGGCGGTGATCTGGAGGTCTCGGGTCAGCACCAGCGTGACCAGTGCGGCGATGACACCCGCGGCGAGCGCGTGCAGCTTGTAGGCGGGCCAGCTGATGCCTGCGACCTCGACAGTGCCGGCGCGTGCCGGGCGGCTCGACGGTAGCCCGGACTCGGTCAGCACGCTCATCCTGCACTCCTCGGTCGATCTTCGCTTGATGCGACACCGAGTGTAGCCCACTCCGGAACCAAATGTTCGGTAAGCCGAACTCTCGACGTGGTGTCGGCCGCAGGTCGAGTCCTCAGTTCTCGGGGCGGCGGCCCCGCCGGAGCGTCGCCAACAGTTCGTGGTACGGGCCCATGAGATAGGCGGTGTCGTAGGCGGCGAGCCGATGGTCGCGCCGCGGCTGCATGACGGCGCGCGCGCCGAGACCGCGCGCGATGGCGATCACCCGGGTCTGGGTGGACAGCTCCGACAACCGCGTGCCGTCGAGCTCGCTGCCGGGATGCACGGACACCCCACCGACCATGAAGGACCGGCGACCCACCGAGAACGTGCCCAGAACCTGCAGTCCGAGGGCCGCGCCGATGAACCACGGCGCGGCGAGTTCGACGGTGGAGCGGACATTGGCGAAGCCGAACCGGCGTGCCACGGCCGCGCCCAGGGATTCGTCGAACACCCGCATCACCACGGGTACCCCGGGTTGGTCGGCCGAGCGGCGCCAGCGGTCGCCGAGAATCTCACGCAGGATGATGCCGGTCTCGATGTTGACCATGTCGTTGTGGGTGAGCACCGCCACCGCGGCGGCCTTCTCGATTCGCGCGTCGTGCAACGTCTCGGCGAGGGTGGCGTCACCGAACACCACCGGCACCTCGAGTTCTGCGGCGGCGGCCAGGAACCGGTTGTTCTCGTCGTGTTCGATCACCACCACGTCGTGCCCGAGAGCTTTGAGTTCGCGGGCCACCCGGATGCCGAACGAGCCCAGCCCCACCACCACGATGTGGTCGGTCATGTCGCGCGCGCGGCGACGCCCGGCCGAATGCTCGATGCGACGCGAGAGCAGCAGATCGGCGATGAACGCAACCAGAATGGCCGTCGTGGTCACCCCGGCGAACATCAGGACGATGGAGAACAACCGCAACCAGATGGGCTGACCGACGAAACTGAAGTCGCCGTACCCGACCGTCGCGATCGTCTCCGACGAGAAGTACAACGCGTCGACGAAACCCATGCCCGGCTTGTTGTAGGTGAACCGCAGCAGAACGGTGGCCGCGAGCAGCAAGGTGATCAGTGCGCCGAGTGCGCGGAACAGGTTGGGGTTGACGTCCTCACGAAACGCGTGCAGCGCTCCGACGAACCGCAGCACCGGGTGCCGGCGGGCTCGCTGATGTCGCGGCGGATGCCACACCTTGACTCCTTGCGCCCGCAAGCGGTCCGGCGTGGCGATCATCGCGACGAAGTCGTTCTCGGACACCTGAAGCGCGCGACTCGGGCAGGCGATGACGGCGTCGTCACCACCGCCGTCGACATCGCGGATCACCGCCACCGGCGCGAGGTCGCCGTAGAGTTCGGCCAGCGTGCCGTCGGCAGGTGCCCGGGCCTCCGAGATCACGAACTCGGTGTCGGCCACGGTGATCGAGTGGGTGGTGCGGCCGAGGAGCGCCTCGACCAGCAGCGGCGCGGTAAGCGCCGCCACGTCGAGGATCGCGCCGGGACCATTACCCAGCGCCACCGCTTCGTGTAGGACCTCGTTGCTCAGATGCGCCACCACCCGGACATCGGGATTGTGCTGGCGCGCCAGCAGGGCGATCTCCAGATTGACGGCGTCGTCGGTACCGGCGCACACCACCGCCGATGCGGACGCAATCCCGGCCTCGATCAGCGTCCCCGGCGACGTCAAGATCACGACGGTGGCGTCGGCGCTGCGCAGTTCTTCGCTGATCCGCACACTCAACGCGTCATCGCCGTGAACGATGATGTGACCGGGCATTGCAGGAGCGTACTCGCCGGACACGCCGACCCGCCCGTTATGTGCGTGTTGTCGGGGGCCGGTCAGCTCAGGCAGCTCGGTCCCAGCAACGCTTTGAGATCACCCATGAGCGCCGAACTCGGTGTGACGCGCAGGGATTCGGTGAGTTTGAGCAGGGTCGACCGCTCATCGCTGACCAGGGTGACGTGCACGTCGGCCGGACCGGGATGGCGGCTGAGGACCTGTTTGAGCGCCTGCACACGGTCGGGTGTGCACGCCCGGGCGGCCAGCGTCAGCGCCACCGGCTTGGTGGCACCGGCAGACGCGAGGTCGGGAACGGCGAGATCGTTCGCGCTGATCATCATCGAGTCGTCGCGCTGATTGACCCGCGCCTTCACCAACACGATGTTGTCGGCGACGATGTCCATCCCGTAGGTCTGGAAGGCACGCGGGAAGAAGTAGACCTCCACCCCGCCGACCATGTCCTCGAGGGTGACCGCCGCCCATGGCTCGCCCTTCTTGTTCACCCGGCGGGTGACCGACGAGATGATCCCGCCGATGGTGATCTGCGCACCGTCGGGCACGTTGCCCTCGAGTAGCTGGGTGATGGAGGTGTCGGTGTGCGCGGCGATGGCGTGCTCGACACCGGCCAGCGGATGCCCGGACACGTAGAGCCCCAACATCTCTCGTTCGAGCGCCAGTTTGTGTTTGGTGTCCCACTCCTGGTCGGGCACCTTGACCGCGAACACCTCCGCCATGGTGTCATCGGCACCGCCGGCGTCACCGAAGAGATCGAACTGGCCGATCGCCTCGGCCTTCTTGGTGCCCAGCACCGACTCCACGGCCTCGCCGTGCACCAGGAACAGACCCTTGCGGGGATGGCTCAGCGAATCGAACGCGCCCGCCTTGATGAGCGATTCGGTCACCTTCTTGTTGCATGCGGTGACGTCGACCTTGCCCAGATAGTCGGAGAAGCTGGTGAACTTTCCCTTGTCCTCGCGCGCGGCGAGGATCGAGGACACCACACCCGCGCCTACGTTACGGATCGCGGCGAGACCGAACCGGATGTCGGCGCCCACGGCGGCGAAGTTGCGCTGCGACTCGTTGACGTCGGGCGGCAACACCGTGATACCCAGCTTGCGACAGTCGGCGAGATAGATTGCCGCCTTGTCCTTGTCGTCGCCGACCGAGGTGAGCAGTCCGGCCATGTATTCGGCCGGATAGTTCGCCTTGAGGTAGGCGGTCCAGAACGACACCAGACCGTATCCGGCGGCGTGCGACTTGTTGAACGCGTACCCGGCGAACGGCAGCACCGTATCCCACAGCGCGGTGATCGCCGCCTGCGAGAACCCGTTGGTGCGCATCCCCTCGGCGAAACCGTCGTAGGCGGCGTCGAGGATCTCCTTCTTCTTCTTGCCCATCGCGCGCCGGAGCAGGTCGGCCTGTCCGAGTGAGTACCCGGCGACCTTCTGCGCGATCTGCATGATCTGCTCTTGGTAGACGATCAGGCCGTAGGTCTCGGCGAGAATGTCCTTGAGCGGCTCTTCGAGTTCGGGATGGATCGGCTTGATCTGCTGCAGACCGTTCTTACGCTTGGCGTAATCGGTGTGCGCGTTCACCCCCATCGGACCGGGCCGGTACAGTGCGAGGACCGCGACGATGTCCTCGAAACCGGTGGGCTGCATCATCTTCAGCAGTTCCCGCATCGCCGCCCCGTCGAGCTGGAAGACGCCGAGGGTGTCGCCCTTGGCCAGTAGTTCGTAGGTCTTGGGGTCTTCGAGCGGGAGGGTGTCGAGATCGAGGTCGATGCCGCGGTTGTTCTTGATGTTCTCGATCGCGTCACCGATGACGGTGAGGTTGCGCAGCCCGAGGAAGTCCATCTTCAGCAGGCCGATGGCCTCGCACGACGGATAATCCCAGCCGGTGATGATGGCTCCGTCCTGGGCGCGCTTCCACACCGGGATGGCGTCGGTGAGCGGTTCGGACGACATGATCACCGCGCACGCGTGCACACCCGCGTTGCGGATCAGCCCCTCGAGCCCGAGCGCGGTGTCGTAGATGCGCTTGACATCCGGATCGGTCTCGATGAGTGCACGGACCTCGGCGGCCTCCGAATACCGCTCGTGCTCGGGGTCGGTGATTCCCGACACCGAGATGTCCTTGGCCATGATCGGCGGTGGCAGTGCCTTGGTGATCTTGTCGGCGATGGCGAAGCCCGGCTGACCGAACTGCACCCGCGCCGAATCCTTGATGGCTGCCTTGGTCTTGATGGTGCCGAAGGTGATGACCTGCGCCACCTTGTCGCTACCCCACCGCTGGGTTGCGTAGCGCACCATGTCGCCGCGACGACGGTCGTCGAAGTCGATGTCGATGTCGGGCATCGACACGCGTTCGGGGTTGAGGAATCGCTCGAACAGCAGTCCGTGCGGGATCGGGTCGATGTTGGTGATGCCCAGCGCCCATGCCACGAGCGACCCGGCCGCCGAACCGCGACCCGGCCCGACGCGGATGCCGACTTCGTGCGCGTGCCGGATCAGGTCGCCCACCACCAGGAAGTACGCCGGAAACCCCATCTGGATGATGACGTCGAGTTCGTAGTTGGCGCGGCGCGCATACTCCTCGGGCACCGACTCCCCGACCGGCCCCTCGGTTCCGGTCTGTGCGGGGAAGCGCCGCTTGAGCCCGGCGGCGACCTCCTTGCGCAGCCAAGTCTGCTGCGATTCCCCTTCGGGCACAGGGAAGACGGGCATCCGGTCGCGGTGAGTGAACACGTCGGCGTAACTCTGTACGCGCTCACCGATCTCCAGCGTGGTATCGCAGGCACTCGGCACCACCGAATCCCACTGTGCCCGCATCTCGTCGCCGGACTTCAGGTAGTAGCCGTCGCCGTCGAACTTGAATCGGGTGGGATCCGAGAGCGTTTTGCCGGTCTGCACGCACAGCAGGGCCTCGTGCGCGGCGGCGTGCGCCTTGGTGACGTAGTGGCAGTCGTTGGTGACGATCGGTTTGATACCGAGCTTGCGGCCGATGTCGAGCAGACCGTCACGCACTCGCCGCTCGATCTCGAGGCCGTGCTCCATGAGTTCGAGGTAGAAGTTCTCCTTGCCGAAGATGTCCTGCCACTTGGCCGCGGCCTCGAGAGCCTCGCGCTCGTGTCCGAGCCGCAGTCGTGTCTGCACCTCGCCGGACGGACATCCCGTGGTGGCGATGATGCCCTCGGCGTACTCGGCGATCAGTTCGGCGTCCATGCGGGCCCACTTGCCGAGTTGCCCCTCGATCGAGGCGAGGGAGGAGAGCTTGAACAGGTTGCGCAGACCCGTCGCGTTCTCGGCGACCATCGTCATGTGGGTGTAGGCGCCGCTACCGGAGACGTCGTCGTCCTTCTGGTCGCGGGTACCCCACTGGATTCGTTTCGTCTCGAAGCGCGAGGCAGGCGCGATGTAGGCCTCGATGCCGATGATCGGGGTGATGTCGTTGGCCACCGCGGTGTTGTAGAACTCGCTGGCGCCGAACATGTTTCCGTGGTCGGTCATCCCGATCGCGGTCATCCCCAGACGCTTGGCCTCGGCGAACAGGGGCGCCACCTTGGCGGCGCCGTCGAGCATCGAGTACTCGGTGTGATTGTGCAGGTGAACGAACGATCCACTCGATGAACTGTGACCAATGCGCGAACTGTGACCGTTGCGCGAACTGTGATCGTTCACCGAGTTCTGTCCATCGGCCACCGCATGCTCTCCCGTCTCCCGCTTCCCGCGCACCGCGCAGGCTCTCAGTGTAGGTGCCCGCACCGACATCTCCCGCGGGGCAACGCCGGACAGGAGTTGTCCATCGGATCACTCGTGTCTCGTCCACCACACCAGGCTCCCCGCACACATCGGGCCTCGCACGCCCCGGCAGGGGTCGGGTCTACAGTGCCGCGAGGATCAGCACCACGATGATCACCGCGACGCCCACCAGTCCGATCAGCAGGGCGATCAGGCCCGCATTCGACGACCCGCTCACCGGTGTCGGCCCGGTGGGCGGCGGACCGTAGATCCCCGTCGGCCCCGAGGCACGTGGGGCCTGCGCCGCGGCCCGATCGGGTCCCGAGAACCGCGGCGGCGGTGCGTGAAACGGGCCGGGTGGCACGGCGTGCGCGATGGGACCGCTCGGCGCGGACGGGCCGGCTGCGGGCCGCGGTGACTTCCGCGCCGGAACCGGGACGGTCACGGACGAAGCGCGGATTGACCGCGGTGGGCCCCGACATTCCGCGCACCGCCATCGCGAGCGCGTCGGCGAACTCGCGGCAGTTCGCGAACCGATCCGGCGCCTGCTTCGACATCGCCTTGGCGATCACCGCGTCCACCACCTGGGTGACGGTGGCGACCTCGATGGACACGCGCGGCACCGGATCGTTCAGATGTGCCCGGATGACGTCGGAGGTGACGGTGTCGTCGAATGGGACATGCCCGGTGAACAGGTGGAAAGCCGTTGCGGCAAGCGAATACTGGTCGGTGCGGCCGTCGAGCGGGCCGCCCTGCAACTGCTCCGGGGAGGCATAGGAGAGGGTGGCGAGCACAGTGCCCGCACGGGTGAGCGGGTCCACCTCGTCGGTTGCCTTGGCGACGCCGAAGTCGGTGAGCAGGACGCGTTCGCCCACGTCCGCGGCGTCGTCGGAGTCCCGTGCCAGCAGGATGTTGGCCGGTTCGATGTCGCGGTGCAGCAGTCCGCGGCGGTGGGCGTGATCGAGCGCCTTGGCCACCTCGGAGACGATGTGGGTCACCCGGCGTGGATCGAGTCCGCCGCCATCGGGGACCTCGGCGAGTTCTCGCGCGCAGTCGGTGCCGGGAACGTATTGCATCGCGATCCACAGCACATCGTCGACGTCGTCGCCGATGCGCACCCGGTCGCGCCCGCGGTTGTACACGGTCACGATGGCCGGATGGTCGAGCGTGGCGGCCACTTCGGCCTCACGCAGGAAACGACGCGCGAACTGTTCGCGCACCGCGCGGTCGGAGGTGAGGATCTTCAGTGCGTCCGATCGCGGTAACTCGGGATGGCGGGCGAGAAACACCGCGCCCATGCCACCGCTGCCGAGTTCGCGCTCGATGCGGTACCCGGCCACATACGATCCCGGTTCCAGCACTCGTTTTCTCCCTCCGACCACCCCGCACGCTACCGAGGCGCGCAGATCACGTCTCGCGCAGCACGTCGAGGGCGTGTTGCAGATCGGACGGGTAGGGGCTGGTGAACTCGACGCGACGACCGTCGGCCGGATGTGCGAATGCCAGCGAACGAGCGTGCAGCCATTGCCGTTCGAGGCCGAGTCGGGCCGCGAGCACCGGGTCGGCGCCATAGGTGGCATCGCCGCAGCACGGGTGGTGCAGCGCTGACAGATGCACCCTGATCTGGTGTGTCCGTCCGGTCTCCAGATGAATGTCGAGCAGCGACGCCGCGGCAAACATCTCGAGTGTGTCGTAGTGGGTGATGCTCGGCTTGCCGTTGGCGGTCACCGCGAACTTCCAGTCGCTGCCGCGGTGACGCCCGATCGCCGCGTCGATGGTGCCCGAGGGCGGATCGAGATGACCCTGGACGAGCGCGTGGTAGCGCTTGTCCACCTCGCGGTCCCGGAACGCGCGTTTGAGCAGCGTGTACGCGTGCTCGGAGGCGGCCACCACCATGACACCCGAGGTACCGACGTCGAGTCGGGACACGATGCCCTGCCGTTCGGGCGCCCCCGACGTGGAGATGCGGAATCCGGCCGCAGCGAGTGCGCCCACGACCGTTGGCCCGCTCCAGCCCAGCGACGGGTGGGCGGCCACCCCGACGGGTTTGTCGACCACGATGATGTCGGAGTCGTGATAGATCACCGACAGGTTCTCCACCGGCGTCGGCTCCACCCGCAGGGGTTCGTCGGGTTCGGGCAGCAGCACGTCGAGCCAGGTGCCCGCGGCGAGCTTGTGCGACTTGCCGACGGCCACACCGTCGACACTCACCTCGCCGGCGTCGGCGAGTCCGGCCACCACGGTCCGGGACAGACCGAGGATTCGCGAGACCCCGGCGTCCAGGCGCATGCCGTCGAGCCCGTCGGGCACCGGCAGAGAGCGTGCCTCACGCATCGCCGGCCCCTTCGCCGGTCGTCGCCGCCGGCCGGCGAGCCGCACGCCGGGCCGCCCAGCCCGACCGTGTGCCGTCGTAGTCGAAACCCAGCAGCGAGAGCACCACCAGCAGGATCGCGCCGCACACCACCGCCGAGTCGGCGACGTTGAACACCGGCCACCACCCCACCGAGACGAAGTCGACGACGTGGCCGCGCAGCGGTGCGGGCGCGCGGAAGATGCGGTCGATGATGTTGCCGATGGCACCGCCGAGCACCAGACCGAGTCCGAGCACCCACCACCCGGACCGCAGCCTGCTGCTGAACCGGATGATCACCACCACCACCGCCAGCGCGATCAGGGTGAGAATCCACGTATAGCCCGACGCCATCGAGAACGCGGCACCGCTGTTGCGCACCAGACGCAGGGTGACGGCGTCGCCGATGATGTGGACCGGCTGCATCGGGTCCAGATGGGCCACGGCCAGCGATTTGGTGAGGATGTCGAGCGCGATCACGCATCCCGCGATGGCGACGAGGGTGCCGATCACCGCACCGGCCGACCTCAACCGCCCCGTCGACTCCGGGGCGTGCCCGGTGGGGTCGGTGTCGCCTGGTTCGCGGGGGCTGATGTCGTCCGAGGGGGTATTCACGATCGGCCTGGCTCCTTCATCCACCCCACCATCATCCCTGACCCGTGCAATACGCTGACTGCCGTGTCCGCTACCGCCACTCGTCGACGGCGAGCCACCGCGATGGGTGCGCTGGCCGTGACGGCCCTCACCCTGGCGGGATGCGCCTCAAACCCGGGCCCCGGCGCATCGTCCTCCGCAACGCCGGCGGGGTGCGCCACGACGTCGACCTCCGGACAACCCGACGCGAAGCTGATCGCGATCCCGCCGGCCGCGGTGACGGTGACCGCCACCGGTGACCAGCCCCGTCGCCTTGCCGCCGGCACGCCCGACCTCGCCACGGCGCAGCCGGTCACCCTGAGCACCACGTCGTCGGTGGCGTCGGCGCAGACGACGACGTCACAGACCGTGCAGACGTCGATGACCGCCCGATTCGCCTGCACCGATCCGACCGACGTTGAGATGACGCTGGGGGCGGTGACCTCTCCCGATACGGCACTTGCCGACTCGTTGCGGGCGGTTGCGGGGGCGCGCGCCGGTGTGGCGATCGCGCCCGGTCAGGTACCGATCTCGCTGCGCCTGATCCCGACGCAGGCGTCGGGCTCCGAGGCCCGCGCCGCGGTGGAGCAGTCGCTGGTGCAGGCGCTGCAGAACTCGGTGCCGCTGCCCACCGAGCCGGTCGGGGTGGGCGCGATGTGGCGAGCCGAACGCACGCTGTCGGCGGCGGCCACGGTGACCCAGACCATCACCGCACGGCTGTCGAAGTGGGATGGAAACCGCGTGACCATCGACTTCGCCACCGAGGAGGAACCGGTCGACTCCGTGTTCACCATCCCCGGCGGTGACGCCACCCTCACGATCTCCCGCTACACCTACTCGGGAACGGGCCAGGTGACCCTCGACCTGTCCCGCGGGCTGCCCGTGGCGGGCAACGCCGAATTCTCCGGCGCCCGCGAACTGACCGGCGCCGACCCGGCCAACCCGCTGGTCCAGCGGCTCGGGTTCTCCTTCACCTGGCGTTCCTGACGCATCGGCCACCCGGCGGCCCGAAGACCACCGCCCCCACCGGATCGATCCGGTGGGGGCGGATGGGCATGCTCGGTGCGGACGTCAGCCCGCGCAACTCAGCTCGACGGCTCAGCCGGGCACATCGCGCTCTTGACGTTGTTGCCGGAGAGCAGCGGGCACACCGAATCGGCGGCCAGCTTCCAGCGGCCACCGTCGTACACGATCTGTGCGTCGACCTTGGTGGGCGGGTTGTCGGGCAGCTTGACCTGCACCTTCACCGTCGCCTTCTTCGGTCCGGCCGGAATCACCGGCGGGAAGATCTGGTAGGTGACGTCCGGGTTCTCCTTGCGTGCCTGCACCAGCTTGTCGAAGATCGCCGGATCCTTCTCCGACCCCTGCACCAGTTCGGTCTTCTGCGAATTCGGCACGTTCGGGTCGAGCGCGGTGTTCAGCATGTCGTTGAGGGTGGCGACGCTGGGACGGACGTTCGGGTTGGTCACCCCGGCATCGGCGCCCGAGGCCCCGGTCTGGGTGGTCGCGGTGGTTGTGGTGCCCACGGTGGGCACGTCGTCGGAATCATCGCTGCCACCACACGCGGCGACTGAGGTCACCACGGCGGTGGCCATGATGGCGGCCGCTACGAACTTCGGAAACTTCAACGATCTCCCTCACTATCAGGTCGGCTTCGAGCGTCGTTCGGCGCATGCCGGGGTCAGAGCTCACACCACTATGCCAAACGCGGGGTGTAGGCCCAACCGGCCAGGTGTGACCGCGCGTCGCGGATATCCCCACCGAGCGCCGACGCGCCGGAGGTGCAACGGTTGACGCGCCGGTCGGGTTCCGACGACCCTGAGGGCATGGCACCGACACGCATCGTGCTCATCACCACGGGCGGCACGGTCGCCTCCACCACCACCGCCGACGGCGCCATGCCCGCGCTGTCTGCCACGCAGTTGCTGTCGTCGAGTACTCCCGCGACGGCGGGCGTCGACGTCGACGTCGACGTCACGACGATCGACCTGATGTCGGTGGACAGTTCGGCGATGACCGTCGCCGATCAGGTCCGCGTGGTGGCCACGATCGCCGACGCGTTGTCCGATCCCTCCGTCGCCGGGGTGGTGATCACCCATGGCACCGACACCATGGAGGAAACGGCGTTTCTCGCCGACCTGCACGCCTCCGATCCGCGCCCGGTGGTGTTCACCGGCGCGCAGTTCCCGGCCGATTCACCCCACTCGGACGGCCCGGCGAACATCGCGGCGGCCATCGAGGTGGCGAGTTCACCGGCCCGCAGGGGAAGCGGAGTCCTCATCGTGCTCGGCGGGGCGGTGCTGCCCGCGCGCGGTGCGTTCAAGGTCTCGACCACGGACCCCATTGGTTTCGCGACCGTGCACGACTCTTTGCCCAGACCGCTCATCCCGGTGCCGGTGCCGGGTGCACACATCACGCGCGTCGACACGTTCACCCTCTATCCGGGCGTGTCACCGGGCCTGATCGCGTCGTCGGTGGCCCAACGGGCGGGTGGAATCATTCTCGCTGCAACCGGCTCGGGCAATACCCATCCGGACATCACCGCGGAGGTGTCCCTCGCGTGCCGGGCCGGTGTCTCTGTGGTGATCACGACACGGGTGCCGTTCGGTCCGGTGATTCCGACCTATGGCGGCGGTGGTGGAGCCGTCGATCTCGAACGGGCGGGCGCGATCGTCTCCCGGTGGCTGCGCGCACGGCAGGCACGCACCGCGGTGATGGCCCTGCTCTCCACCGGACACGACGGCGCCGATGTGGGGGAGTTCTTCCGCGCCTCCGAACCTGCTCGGGACTGAGTCGGTGCAATGTCCGTCCGCTCACACGTCGGGGCGCTCGGGCAGATCGGGCCAGTCCAGGCTGTCGAGCGGATCGGCCCGACCCAGGTCGGGGTCGTCGGCACCGAAGGTGCGTGCGATGCCCGGCCCCGTGGCGCGGGTCTCGAACCGCACGGTCACCACGCCGTGCCCGCTGCCCTGCACCCAACCGTGGCCATATCGGGGATGAACGACGTCTGCTCCCGTAGCCCAGAGCCCGTCGGCCGGCGCCGCGGCTTGCACCGACTCGACCGCCAGGCGATCGGAAGGTGTTGCGAGAGAATCGGTGTCGTCGATCTGCAGGGCTGCCGCGGCATCTGGGTCGAGGTGCAGCTCACCGAAGAGCGCGTACTGCTCCACCGCCGACAATCCCGAATATCCCACGCCGACAAGCCTGATCGGTCCGATGGACACCGGGTCGAGTGCCATGCGCTGCGCCACGGCGGTGAGCGCGTCGAGGTCGGTGGTTGCGGCCGGCAGGGTGGACGAGCGGGTGAGGATCGACATGTCCGCGCGCTTGAGCTTGAGCACCACCGTGCGGGCTCCCCGACCGTCGCCGAGTAACCGCCGATGGGCGTCGGCGGCGGCGCGGGTGATCGCCGGACGCAACCCGGGCAGATCGACGATGTCGCGCGCGAAGGTCGACTCGGCACTGATCTGCTTGGCCGCGGCCCGCTCGGTCACCGGCCGGTCGTCGTGACCCTGGGCAAGCCGATGCAGCGCCGGACCGAGGGTTGCGCCGAGCACCGAGGACACCTCGACATCCGACATCGCCGCGAGGTCGCCGATGGTGTCGATGCCGAGGCGCGCGAGCCGATCGCCCGACACGGGGCCGATCCCCCACAGCTTGCGGACGGGCAATGCATGCAGGAATTCGCGTTCGCGGCTCGGCGGAATCACCATCACCCCATCGGGTTTGGCCATTCCGGAGGCGATCTTGGCGATCTGCTTGCCGCTGCCGAATCCCACCGAGGCGGCCAGACCGACCGTGTCGGCGATGCGGCGTCGGATCTCGTGCGCGAAGTCACTCGCCTGCGCCGCGGTGGCACCGGCGAGATCGGCGGGTTCGGCGAAGGCCTCGTCGAACGACAGCATCTCGATCACCGGGACCGCCTCGCGCACCACGGCGAAGATCCGCGCACTCACCGTGCGGTAGAGCGCGCCCCGGGGCGGGAGAACCACCACACCGGGGCCCACCAATCGCCGCGCCTGGTGCATGGGCATCGCCGACGACGCCCCGAACGCGCGGGCCGCGTAGCTGGCACCGGCCACCACTCCCCGTCCGCCGGTGCCACCCACGAGCACCGGTCGGCCGGCGAGGGTGGGTCGGGTGAGTTGTTCGACACTGGCGAAAAACGCGTCCATGTCCAGATGCATCACCCAACGCGCGCTGCGTTCGTCGTCTGGCGCGGGATGGGACACACCAGCAGCCTAGTGCTCGCCGGTACGGTGGTCCCGCACGTGCATTCGCCGGGGCATCGTCGTTGTCGAGGTATCGTGAACGGTCGACGGTGCGGAGCGGAAATGGGGTGTCGCGATGACGATTTCCGATGACCGCCTGCTCCTCGCACTCAAGGCTCTCGCCAACCCCGTGCGCCTTCAGATCATCCGATGGCTTCGCGACCCCACGGCGAATTTCGCCGAATACGAACCGATCGCGGACCGCGACGAGGTCGGCGTGTGCGTCACCCACATCCAGGCCAAGACCGGGCTGGCCCAATCCACGGTGTCGAGTTACATGACCACGCTGGAGCAGGCCGGCTTGGTGACATCGACCAGGGTGGGCAAGTGGACCCACTATCGCCGGAACGAGGACCACCTGCGCGATCTGGGACAGAGCTTTTCCGGACTATAAATTGACGTATCGGGATATGTCGATACGATCGGTGCATGCCGCTCCCCACAGCACTCATCGTTCACGCACACCCCGAGCCCTCGTCCTTCAGCTCGGCGCAGGCCGCACTCGCCGGCGAACGGCTCCGTGGACGCGGGTTCGCCGTCGAGACAATCGATCTGTACGCGCGTGGGTGGGCGCCCGTTCTCGACCGCGACGAGTTCATGAACCCGGCTTCGCCGTTCAAACCTCAGGCCGAACAGTTGAAAGCGGTCCGCGAGAACTCATTGGCCCCCGAGGTACGCGCGGACCTCGACCGCCTTCTCGCCGCGGACCTCCTCGTGTTGTCGTTCCCGCTCTGGTGGTTCTCGATGCCGGCCATGCTGAAGGGATGGGTCGACCGCGTGTTTGTGATGGGAGCGACTTTCGGTGGCGAGTTCGGATTGTTCGATGCCGCCGCTCTCGCCGGCAAGCGTGCCGTCCTTCTGGTCACCACCGGCGGTTCGGTGGAGTCGTTCCGCAGCGGGGGCGCCTTCGGCGCCATCGAGGACTTCCTCTTTCACATCCACAGGGGAATGCTCGAGTTCGTCGGCTACACGACCCTGCCGCCCATCCTCACCTATGGGCCGGCGCACATGGACGCGGAAGAACGTGAGGCCGCACTCGGCCGAGTCCGTGATGCGATCGATCACGTCTCCCTCGCGCATCCGGACACCGTTCGCGGCTGAGCAGCGTCGGGGTTCATGCCGCCCGGGTTCATGCAGCGGGGGACACCTCGAACACCGGGATCTTGTGTGCGTGTGTGGCGAAGGTGTCGTCATCGGAGTCGACGCTGAGGCCGTCGGGAAGGTACCGGCTCACCTCCCAGCCCCACTTGCTCAGATAGGCACGGATCACGGGAACACGCGCAGATTCGGGCAGCTCGCGGAGTCCGACCGTCCGGACGCGACGACCCCGACGTAGTTCGGCCCTCCCCGCCGCCCGCGCATTGCGCACCCATTGGGTGTTGCCACGCACCGCCACCAGGAACTCCGCCCCCTCCATCGGCAACGGATTCACCGGAACCCGTTGGGGAACACCAGATTTCCGTCCGACGACGGTGAGCGTCTGAGCGCCGGCGAGGTTGATGCCGCGATCGGCGAGCCAACGCACGGACGAGTTGAAGATCTTGTCCATACGGCCGGCGGGTGGGATGTAGTGCGTATCGATCATGACGTTCTCCTGATGTGATGGTCATCGGAAATTATCGAGAGCACCGCTCTCGAATACGAGTGTGCGCCCTCTCCCGAACAAATGCAAGAGCACCGCTCTCGTTTCTGCAATACTGGGGGCATGCGAGCGACCAGGTCACGTGCGGACAATCGGGCGGCGATGGAGGCGGAGATCAGGAGGCTCGGTCGCGAGCATCTGCGGACCCAGGGCGCGGCGGGCCTCTCGTTGCGGGCGATCGCCCGCGATCTCGGGGTGGTGTCGTCGGCGGTGTACCGATACGTACCCAGCCGCGACGAACTGCTCACGATGCTGCTCGTCGAGGGCTACACCGACCTCGCCGACGCTGTGGACGCCGCGGCCGATGCACTCGACTCCGACCGGCACCGCGATCGAATCCTGGCCGGGGCGACAACGATGCGCGCGTGGGGGGTGGACGACCCGTCGCGATGGGCACTGCTCTACGGCAGCCCCGTACCCGGATACGCCGCACCCGCAGAACGCACTCAGCAACCGGGTACGCGCGTGATCGCCCGGGTGATCGTGGAACTGATGGGCGCGTGGTCGGCGGGCCAGCTGCGCAAACAACTACCGGCGATCTCCCCCACCGTAGCCGCGGACATGGATGGGGTCATCGCACAGTTCGACGTCGAGTTGCCCGCGGAGGTCGTCGCGTCGGCCACCACACTGTGGGCGGTCATGGTGGGCGGGGTGAGCCTGGAGGTGTTCGGGCAGTACGGACCCGACACGTTCACCCACCCCGATCTGCTGTACGCGTCACAGATCGGTGCGGTGCTCTCGCTGCTCTTCGCCTGACCAACGACCACCGCTGGTTGAGCTTGTCGAAACCACCCCCACCACCGCTGGTTGAGCCCGTCGAAACCACCCCGCGGGCACGCTCAACCCGAAACCGGGCACGCTCAACCCGACCACCGCTGGTTGAGCTTGTCGAAACCACCCCGGCGGGGACTCAGCTTGCCTTGGCGATGTCGGCGGTGACTCCGTCGCCGAGGTCGATCGCGCCTGCGGGTTCGTCGGCGGTGACGTCGAATCGCACGGCGAGCACCTCGCCGGAGATCAAGTCGGCGTGCCGATTCGCCCACTCGAGTGTCGCCACGGGCACCACCAGGCGCACCTCGATGCGGTCGGACACGTCGAGGCCCAACGTGCGCCGGGCCTCCTGGATCTCACGGACCCGGTCCTTCGCCCAACCCTCGGACTCGAGTTCCTCGGTGACGTGGGTGTCGAGCACCACCAGTCCGGCACCGCCGGGCAGTTCCGCGGTCGACTCGGGCTCGACGGCCACCAGGCGCCGGGTGTATTCGCCCGGTTGCAGATCGATGCCGTCGGCGGACACCACCTCGGTGCCGTCATCTGCCGCGCGAACCGTCCAGTTGCCCGCTTTGACGGCCTTGATGACCCGCTGCACGTCCTTGCCCAGCCGCGGACCGGCCGCCCTCGCATTCACCGCCAGCTCGTAACGGCCGAACTTGTCTGCCTCGGTGGACAATACGACAGATTTCACGTTCATCTCGTCGGCGATCAGGTCGGTGAACGGTGACAGCCGTTCGGCGGTGGGCGACGCCACGGTCAATGCGGGCAGCGGCAGACGCACCCGCAGCTTGTTGGCCTTGCGCACACTCGACGCACTCGAACACACCGCCTGCACCTGATCCATCGCGTCCACCAGTTCGGTGTCCGCGGGCAGATCGTCGGCAGCGGGCCAGTCCGCGAGGTGCACCGACCGCTCACCGGTGAGGCCACGCCAGATCGCCTCGGTGGTCAGCGGCAGCAACGGCGCGGCCAGCCGGGACGCAACCTCCAGCACGGTGTACAGGGTGTCGAAGGCGTCGGGATCGACATCCTGGCCGGCCCAGAAGCGCGACCGGGACCGGCGCACATACCAGTTGGTCAGCGACTCGACGAAGTCGCGGAAGGACTCACACGCCCCGGCGATGTCGTAGACGTCGAGCGCCTCGGTCATCGCCGCACGCGTCACCGCCAGCTTGGCCAGAATGTAGCGATCGAGCACGTTGGTCGAGTCGGTACGCCAGACGGCCGGCCGCTCGGCGTAGAGCTGCAGGAAGCTGTAGGCGTTCCACAGCGGCAGCATCGCCTGGCGAACGCCCTCGCGGATGCCCTTCTCGGTCACCACCAGGTTGCCGCCGCGCAGCACCGGGCTGGCCATCAGGAACCAGCGCATGGCGTCGGAACCGTCGCGGTCGAACACCTCGTTGACGTCGGGGTAGTTGCGTTTGGATTTCGACATCTTCTGCCCGTCGTCGCCCAGCACGATGCCGTGCGCGATGACGCTCTTGAACGCCGGCCGGTCGAAGAGAGCGGTGGCCAGTACATGCAGGTTGTAGAACCAGCCGCGGGTCTGCCCGTTGTATTCGACGATGAAGTCACCCGGATTGTGCGGGGGCGTGGACCCGGCTCCGTCGAACCAGTCGGCGTTCTGGAACGGGTAGTGCACCTGCGCGTAGGGCATCGACCCGGACTCGAACCAGCAGTCGAGGACCTCCGGCACCCGGCGCATCGTCGACTTCCCGGTCGGGTCGTCGGGATTCGGTCGGGTCAGGTCGTCGATGTAGGGCCGGTGCAGGTTGTCCGGGCGCACCCCGAAGTCGCGCTCGAGGTCGTCGAGTGAGCCGTACACATCGGTGCGCGGATACTCCGGATCGTCGGACACCCAGACGGGGATCGGCGCGCCCCAGAAGCGATTTCGGCTGATGTTCCAGTCGCGCGCACCCTCGAGCCATTTGCCGAACTGCCCGTCGCGGATGTGCTCCGGCGACCAGGTGATCTGCTTGTTCAGCTCGATCATGCGCTCCTTGATCGGCTCGACGGCGACGAACCACGACGGAACGGCCATGTAGATCAACGGCTTTCCGCTGCGCCACGAGTGCGGATACGAGTGTTCGATGGTCTCGTGCCGCAGGATGCGTCCTGCCGACTTCAGATCCTTGATGATCGCCGGATTGGCGTCGAACACCATCAATCCCTCGTAGGGCGGCACCTGCGAGGTGAAACGGCCGCCCGCGTCGAGCGGCTGCACCACGTCGATGCCGTTCGCGGTCGCCAGCTCCATGTCCTCCTCACCGAAAGCCGGTGCGAGATGGACGATTCCGGTGCCGCTGTCGGTGGTCACGTAGTCGCCGAGCAGCACCCGGTGCGCATGAGGATGCCCGACGAAGAAGTCGAACGGCGGGGTGTAGTCGAGATCTGCCAGCTCGCTGCCGCGATACGTGCCGAGTACCTCGGGGTCGGCGATCTCCTTGGCGTACGCCCCGAGCAACGCTTGGGCCAGCAGGTAGTGCGCACCGTCGGCGGCCCGCACATGCACGTAATCCACCTCCGGGTTGACCGCGATCGCGAGGTTCGACGGCAACGTCCACGGGGTGGTGGTCCAGATCAGGGCGTTCACACCGTCGAGGTGGCTACCAGGGGCGGTCAGCGGCATCGTCACGGTGACCGCCGGGTCCTGCCGCATCCGGTACGCGTCGTCGAGCTTGGACTCCTGATTGCTCAGTGGTGTCTGCTCGTACCAGGAGTACGGCAGCACACGGTGGCCCTGATAGATCAGTCCCTTGTCCCACAGGCGTTTGAACGCCCACATCACCGACTCCATGAAGTCGATGTCGAGGGTCTTGTAGTCGTTGTCGAAGTCGACCCAACGGGCCTGACGGGTGACGTAATCGCGCCACTCACCGGTGTAACGCAGCACCGAGTCGCGGCAGAAGTCGTTGAACTTCTCCACGCCCATCGTCTCGATCTCAGACTTGTCGGTGATGCCCAACTGGCGCTCGGCCTCGAGTTCGGCGGGCAGCCCGTGGGTGTCCCACCCGAACCGCCGCTCGACCTTCTTGCCGCGCATCGTCTGATAGCGCGGCACCAGGTCCTTGACGTAGCCGGTCAGCAGGTGACCGTAGTGCGGTAGGCCGTTGGCGAACGGAGGGCCGTCGTAGAAGACGAATTCCTCGGCGTCGGCACGATTCTCGATCGACGCGGCGAACGTCTGATCCGCGTCCCAGAACCCCAGAACGCGCTCTTCGACGTCGGGAAACGACGGTGCACCGGTGGCACCACCGGTCATGTCGACGACGGGGTACACGCGGGTGTCGTCGTCGTTCGATGTGGGGGTCTCGCTCACAGCGCTCTCCTCGTGCCTGGCAGCGGTGCGCTCGACGAGCCCACCCCTGGGTGTTTGGCACGGGGACGCGAATGCTCCGATTCGCGCGGTACCACCCCGCTTGCGTCGGGACCGCCCGGTGGCGGCGTCGACGCCTCTCACGACCACTCGACGCCATCGGCGTCGACAGGGTCCGTGGCTGTGACGGGCCACGCCCGCCCGGTTCTACTGAGAGCGCTCGGCTCGGTTCTTCCGGGGGCTCCCCGGTGATGGCCGGATCATCGCGTGCACCAGTCTAGCCGCGACATCGCCCGGTTCCGAAATCCGTGTGCCGGCGAGGTCATCACTCCGACGGCGGCCGCCAGTCGGGATGCAGCGGGTCGATCTTGCGCCCACCGCTGTGCGGATTCTCGCCCGCGGATTGCGCGGGGAAGGTGTCGGTGTCCGGGTCGTCGGGTGCCGACGGTTCCGGTGGCACGGGCCGACGCGGCGCCTGCTGACCCGGAGCCTGCTGACCCGGTGTAGACGGGGGCGCGGATGTTCCCGGCGTACGGACCTCATCCGGATTGTCGCCGACCGCCCGCAGGTAGTCGTCGTAGGTGCCTTGTTTGCGCTTGATCGAGGTACCCGAGGTATCGGGTGCCGGTTCGCCACTCGTCGGATCGACCACACCACGCCACAACTGGGCGCGCTGTTGTTCCGGGTCGAGTTCCTCTTTGCCGGAATCGTCGGAGCCCGTGTCGTTCGGGGCTGTCTGCGTCGAGTCAGTGTCCTCGGAGCCTGGGTCCTCGGAGCCTGCGTCCTCGGAGCCCGCGTCCTCTGACTCCCCGGTGCCCGTGAACGTGCTCGACCGTGCATCACCGTCGTCGCCACGTCCCGACCGCACGATATCGGCGATGAGAAAGCCCAGCCCGATGAGGCAGACCACGATGCAGGCCACTGCCAGCCACACCGTCCCGGTGATCAGACCGATGACGAGCAGCACAAACCCAACGAGGGTGGCGCCCAGCGCCAAACTCAACACGTTGTCACTCGTCCGGCAATCGTCGGTCCGCCCGTGGCGAGCGGATCAGCTCTGCGAGTAGCTCGTGAATCCGCCATTACCCGGGTCGGACGAGAACGACTGGTCGGGCCGACCGCTCTCGACCGGCGCGGCACTGCCCCGCTGCTGCAACTCCTCGAGCTGCGATTCGAGGTAGGTCTTGAGCCGGGTGCGGTACTCGCGTTCGAACGTCTTGAGCTGCTCGATACGCCCTTCGAGCACACCGCGCTGCTGGTTGATGGTGCCCATGATCTCGCTGTGCTTGCGCTCGGCGTCGCTCTGCAGTGCATCGGCACGTTCCTGGGCCTGGCGGAGTTGAGCCTCCGACCTGGTCTGGGCGTCGGCGAGGATCGCCTCGGAACGCTGGCGCGAATCGGCGAGCATCGCCTCGGACTTCGACTGCGCGTCCGACACCATCGCGTCGGCCCGCGACCGCGCGTCGGCGAGGAGACTGTCGGACTCCTGCCGAGCGCTGCCGGTGAGCCGGTCGGCGGTGTCCTGGGCGAGTGCGAGCACCCGTGCGGCGCGCACGTTGGTGTCGTCGTCGGTGGGCGCGGCAACCGGTGCCGCGGCGGGCTGCGGCGCCGGGGCCGGAGCCTCGGGCTGAGCCACGGAGAGCACCTGCGTCGCGTCCTCAGCGGGCGCGGGGGTGGCAGCTCCCCCTTCGGCGAGTTCCCCCTCGAGTTCCTCGACCCGCTGTTTGAGGTCGGAGTTCTCTTCGATGAGCCGGGCGAGTTCCGCCTCGACAAAGTCGAGGAATTGGTCGACCTCGTCCTCGTTGTAGCCGCGCTTACCGATCGGCGGTTTGCTGAACGCGACGTTGTGCACATCAGCTGGTGTCAGCCGCATGTCGGTTCCCCTTAGGTATCGTCTCGATCTTGTGTTCACTTAGGACGGGCCGGTCAGCCTGCATCTACAGACTGTCACTCATTATTCATACCAGTCAAAAACTGTAACTGGCGTCCCATCCTGTCACATCCGAACCGATTGTCGCAGGTATTCGATGCCGGGTCGCAACTCAACGGACATCGGATGATGACACTCCACGGTAGAACACCTGGTCCGACGAATACAGGCGCCACAGTCGGCACCGGCCCGAGCCGATGACATCAACTGCGACACAAAGGCGGTTGGGGCCTCAGAGAAACCCCATCGCCAGCGCCGCAGCGGCCTCGTGCACCCGGAACTGGTTGACGATCTGCATCGCGATGAGCACCACGATCATCACGATCATCAGCGACAGGTCGAGCCGCACCGGACCGAGCGGAATGGGCGGCAACACCCGCCGTAGCGCCTTGATGGGCGGATCCGTGGCGGTGAAGATGATCTCGATGACGACCACCACGATCCCGGTGGGCCGCCATTCACGGGCAAAGGTGCGTACGAGTTCCACCACCAGCCGCGCCAGCAACAGCAGCCAGTAGACGAACAGCGCTATGTAGAGGACTTCGAACAGAATCGCCACGAGTCAAGAGTGCCTGAAATGTCGTGCCCCCGGTGAATCCGGTGCGTACGGCGCACCGCGGATGCCGCGTGGGCTGTGCCGAATGGACGCTGAGCAACCGCTCCCGGGTCAGTCGTGGTTGTAGAAGCCGGTCGCGGCGATCTTGCGGCGGTCCTCGGGCGAGACATCGATGTCGGCCGGCGAGAGCAGGAACACCTTGGTCGCCACCTTGTCGAACGAGCCGCGCAGCGCGAACGCGAGACCCGCGGCGAAATCGACGAGCCGCTTGGCGTCGTCGTTGCTCATGTCGACCAGATCCATGATGACCGGGTTGCCGTCGCGGAAGCGCTCACCGATCGTGCGGGCCTCGCTGTAGTCGCCCGGGCGCAGCGTGGTGATCTTGTGCAACGGCCCGTCGGCGAAGACGCGCTCGAGTTCGGCCGTTGCTGCCGGCGCCATCGCTCCCGCGGCCCGCAGCGTGGCACCGCTCGAGCGTTGCAGCGGTTCGAGGCGTGAGACCGGCCGAACCCGCTCGGCCACCTCGGCGGCGTGACGCGCTCCGTTGTAGGTGTAGTCGCCCTGGTAGCCCTGCTCGTAGCCGGGCGCCGAGTCGAATCCCGGACCGAACCGGCGGTCGTCGTATGCGGCCTCCGGAGCGTCGCGATACGCGAGTTCGCCGTAGGGATCGTCGTAGCCCTCGCGGATCGGGGCGCCGCCGTAGTAGTCGTCGCGGTAGGCACGCTCACGTGACGGTGGACGAATCGGCCCCGGCCCTGGCTCGTCGAAGTAGTCGTCTTCGTACTCGCTCGGAGGCACCATGCCGAAATACGCCTTGAACTTCTGCATCGTGGTCATGTCCGGCCTCTCTGTCATCGACCCGCGGCGGTCGTTGCAGCTGTTGTCTGAGTGGATCTTGTTTCTGAATGATTCTGCTGTGACCAATGTGATTACTGAGAGACTAGCGGCCGTTGTCCCAGGATCGCGGTACCGACACGCACGCATGTCGAACCGTGTGCCACGGCGGCCTCCAGGTCACCCGACATTCCGGCGGAAAGGGTCGTGGCCTGCGGATAGTGTGCGACAAACGCTTGATGGACGAGCTGTGCCCGCGCCATCCACCGGTCCGCGGAACCGTCAACCGGTGCGATCACCATCAGCCCCGACAGCCGCAGGGAATCCGATGCCATCACTCGATCGGCGAGCGCGGGCAACTCCGACTCCAGCGCGCCGCCCCGCGTCGGATCACCGTCGAGACTCACCTGCAGGTTCACACCGAGCGGCTCGGTCCGGGCGCCCTCGGCGCGCGCGGCATCGGCGGCGCGCGCAAGGTGCTCCACCAACTTCTCGCGATCCACCGAGTGCACCGACCGTGCCCACCGGGCCACCGATCGGGCCTTCTTGGTCTGTACCGATCCGATCATGTCGAACGACACATCGCCCGCAGCGATCGGCCCGGAGGCGTCGCCGGCGCGCAGGGCGGCGATCTTGCGGCTCGCCTCGGGTTCACGCGACTCGCCAAAAGCCCTCTCCCCCAAGGAGATCAGGCGGGCCACATCGTCGGCCGGAAAGAACTTCGTGACCACCAGCAACTCGACGTCGTCGGGCCGACGACCGGCCGCAGCGACGGCCGCGGCGAGGCGCTCGTGCACGGCGGCCAGGTGCTGCGACAGTTCTGCGGTGCGCGGATCGTCGACGCCGGTCATGCCGGAACGGCCTCCGGATCGATCCAGATCACCGACGCCAACCGGCCCGTCGGGGCTCCGCGGCGGTGACTGAAGAGTTCGTCGTCCTCGATGGTGCACCGGGGGTCCTCGGCCACCGCGGCCACTCCGGCCGCGAGGAGTTGCCGACGCAGTCCCGCCCTCAGGTCGAGGCCGGTGGTGCCCTTGTCGGTGGTGACGGCGCTGCCGGGAAGATGCTCCTCGACGTCGCGCTGCATCTCCGGCGGCACCTCGTACTGACCACCGCAGGCGGCCGGACCGAGGAAGGCTCCGATGCGTTCGGGGCGCGCCCCGAGCGAGATCATCGCCCGCAGCGTCGCCGGGATGATGCCGATCCGGGCGCCGACCCTCCCAGCGTGCGCTCCGGCGATGACCCCGGCCTCGTCGTCACTGAGCAGGACGGGCACACAGTCGGCCGAGAGCACAGCGAGCGCCAGTCCGGGGGTGCTGGTGACCAGCGCGTCGGTGGCCTCCACCGGACCGTCGAGCGGCCCATCCACAATGGCGACGTTACGGCTGTGGATCTGCTCCATCCACACCACCGACGCGGCGGGCAGTCCGATCCGAGCGGCCAGCCGCTCGCGGTTGGCCGCCACGGCGCGCGGATCATCGCCGACGTGGTCGCCCAGGTTGAAGCTGTCGTACGGCGGCCGCGAGACACCCCCGGCCCGCGTGGTGACCACGCGACGTGTGCGCATGGGTCGTGTTTCAGCGCTTCATGAACGACGGCACGTCGACGTCATCGTCGTCGAGGGTCACCGTGTTGCGGCGGGGTCGCTCGGCCGGGCGCTCGGTGAACGGGTCGCCACCGGCGCGCGGCATCTCACCGAACAACGGGTCACTCTTCTCCGCCGTACCCACCGCACCTGCCTGGCCCGCGCCCACCGCGGTGTTGCCCACCGCGGGCGTGTCGATCCGCTTGCGTGGCGCGCCACCGTCGAATCCGGCCGCGATGACGGTCACGCGCACCTCGTCACCGAGGTTGTCGTCGATCACGGTGCCGAAGATGATGTTCGCGTCCTCGTGCGCGGCCTCCTGCACCTGGGTGGCCGCGTTGTGGATCTCGAACAGACCGAGGTCGCTGCCGCCGGCGATGGAGATCAGCACACCGCGTGCGCCCTCCATCGACGCCTCGAGCAACGGCGAGTTGATCGCCGACTCGGCGGCCTTCTTGGCGCGATCCTCACCGCGCGCCGACCCGATGCCCATCAGGGCGCTGCCGGCATCGCTCATGACGCCCTTGACGTCGGCGAAGTCGACATTGATCAGGCCCGGCGTGGTGATCAGGTCGGTGATGCCCTGGACGCCGTTGAGGAGCACCTCGTCGGCGCTGCGGAAGGCGTCCATCAGGCTCACCTGGGCGTCGCCGAGCTGCAGCAGACGGTCGTTGGGGATCACGATGAGGGTGTCGCAGGACTCGCGCAGCGCGGCGATGCCGGCTTCGGCCTGGTTGCCACGACGCTTGCCCTCGAACGCGAAGGGCCGGGTGACCACGCCGACGGTGAGCGCGCCGAGCTTGCGCGCGATGGTCGCGACCACGGGAGCGCCGCCGGTGCCGGTACCACCGCCCTCCCCGGCGGTCACGAACACCATGTCGGCGCCTTTGAGTAGTTCCTCGATCTCGTCGCGGGCGTCCTCGGCGGCCTTGCGTCCCACCTCGGGGTCGGCGCCGGCGCCCAGGCCGCGCGTGGAGTCGCGGCCGACGTCGAGCTTCACGTCCGCGTCGCTCATCAACAGCGCCTGGGCGTCGGTGTTGATCGCGATGAACTCCACTCCCTTGAGTCCCTGCTCGATCATCCGGTTGACGGCGTTCACGCCGCCGCCGCCGATGCCGACGACCTTGATCACGGCCAGGTAGTTGTGCGGTGGCGTCATGACGCTCGCCTTCCTCTGTTGGGAAAAACCCTAAACCTGAACCATAGATTTAGAGTTATGTCAAGTGGTCTGTTGGTGAAGACGCTAGGCACCGGTGGCCCCGCGGGCCAGCAAGCTGCGCGGCGTGTCGTGAAGTTGCGGTGCGAAAATCGTCTCGGGACGCTCAGCGGTAGGCCGGGAACTCCGGGCTCGAGACATTGAACTGCGATGCGTCGCGCGCCAACAGGTATCCCAGCGTTCGCGCCTTCTCGTCGCCACGCTGAGAGTCACCCCACACCACGGTGCGGTTGCGCGACAAGATCAACTCGATGTCGACCGGCGACGTGGCGCTCACCTTCACCACCTGCTCGGCGAGTTTCGGCGGTAGTCCGCCGACGACCTTCATCGCCGCGAGGGTGGTGGGGTCGGTCGGCCCCGGACTGCTCGTCACGAACTCCGGCAGCGCGCTGAACTCGCCGGGCAGCCCCTTGACGGGGTAACGCAGGTACGGCACGCCATTGCGGTCGAGTATGTGCACCGTGTCCCCGTCGATCACCCGGGCCACGGGCTGTCGTTCCACCACACTGATCGTCAGCGACGACGGGTACTCCCGCTGCACCCGCGCCGATTCGATGGACGGGATGGCGGCAACGCGCTGGGCCACCTCACGCGTGTCGACCTGCAGCAGCGGCGTGCCGTCGGGAACGCCGGCGGCGTGCAGGATCTCGGCACGACCGACGGCCTTGGTCCCGGCGATGTCGGTGCTCCGTACGGACATCAGCGGGGTGAAATAGGCGATCAGCGCGAGACCGACGATCACGATGACGACAGCGATCGTGCCCAGCAGCAGTCGCGGTCCACGGCCCACCTGGCCCCACCTCGTCATGATCCGGCCTCCGGGGTCACCTGCGCGGACTCGGCGTGGTCGCGCGCGGCGAGCGCGGCCAGGATCTCCGGACCCTGCATGGTGATGTCGCCGGCACCCAGGGTGAGGATGACGTCGCCGGGAGAGGCGAGATCGGCGACCACACCGGCCAGCGCGGAGAAATCGGGTACGAACGTGTGCGGCGAGGTGAGCCGATCGGCGATCGAACGCCCGCTCACCCCCGGGATCGGCTCCTCGCGCGCTCCGTACACATCGGCGACGACGACCTCGTCGGCGAGATCGAGGGCGGCCGCGAAGCGCTCGGCGAATTCTCTTGTGCGCGAGTACAAGTGGGGCTGGAAGACGGCGATCACCTTGCCCGGTGGGCGCGTTGCATCGGCGTGGCCCACCACACCGCGCGCGGCGGTGAGCACTGCGGCCACCTCGGTCGGGTGGTGGGCGTAATCGTCGAACACGTCGACATCACCCGCGCGCCCCTTGAATTCGAACCGGCGTCGAACACCGCCGAACGCCTCGATGCCCGCGATGACCTGCGCGAGGTCACCGCCAACTCGGACGGCGCCGACAATTGCACCTATAGCGTTGCGCGCCATGTGGATTCCGGGAAGCGTGAGATGCAGCACGTGCTCCTCGGCGGTCTCGACGAGCGGCGGCGCGAACCGAACCCGCACCTCTCCCCCGCCGTCGCTGGGCCTCCATTCGACCAGTGTGGCCGTGCCGAGCACACCGTCGATCACCACCTCGTCGGCGCCTTCGCCGTAACCGAGCACGGTGACACCGCGCGCCGCGAGACCCGCGGCACACCGCTGCGCCAGCGCACGCGCCCCCGGATCGTCCAGGCAGACCACCAGGGTCCCACCGGGCCGGATCCGCTCGGTGAACGCGTCGAACACTGCCACGTAGGCCTCGACGGTGCCGAAGAAGTCGAGGTGATCCACCTCGATGTTGGTGATGACGACGACATCGGGGCTGTACTCGAGCAGTGAGCCGTCGCTCTCGTCGGCCTCGGCGACGAAGACCTCGCCGCTGCCGTGATGGGCGTTGGTGCCCGACTCGTTGAGTTCACCCCCGATGGCGAACGACGGGTCGGAGCCGGCGTGTTGCAGCGCCACCACCGCCATCGACGTGGTGGACGTCTTGCCGTGGGTGCCGGCCACCAGCAACGTCCGGTACCCCGACATCAGGTCGGCGAGAACGTGCGGTCGCAGCAGGATGGGGATGCCGCGTGACCGTGCGGCGACGAGCTCGGGGTTGGTCTTGGGGATCGCGGCGTGTGTGGTGACCACCACCGACGGGCCGCCGGGAATCTGATCGAGGGCCGACGGATCGTGTCCCACCTGGATGCGTGCACCGCGGGTACGCAGCGCGAGGATGCCGCGGCTGTTCTTGGCGTCCGAACCCGACACCTGCCCGCCACGGGAGAGCAGGATGCGCGCGAGCCCCGACATCCCGGCACCACCGATCCCGACCATGTGCACCCGGCGGAGCTGCGTGGGCAGTTCCCGCACCCCGGGGCGGTCGTATTCTCCCGTCACACTGTCAATTGTCACCGGTCACCGGCCGATCCGGGGGAACGAAACGCCCGCGGCGGTCACGTCGTCGCGCCTCACGAGATCCCATCCCGGTGTTGCGCGGCCAGGTCGAGTGCGGCGCGTGCCACCGCATCGGCCGCATCGCGGTGCCCGGTACCTGCGGCAGCCGACGACATCAGCGCCAGACGGGCGGGGTCGGACAACAGGGCGGGTACTTCGCGCGCCACCCACTCGGCGGTCACCTCGTCGTTGTCGACGAGGATGCCGCCGCCGGCCTCCACGACCGGCAACGCATTGAGGCGCTGTTCACCGTTGCCGTGTGGCAGCGGAACGTAGATCGCCGGCAGCCCCGTCGCCGACACCTCGGCGACCGTCATCGCACCCGATCGGCACATCACCAGGTCGGCGGCCGCATATGCGAGATCCATCCGCTTGAGATATCCGACCGCCCGGTACGGCGGTGCGTCCGGCGGCGACACCGGGTCGATGGTGTTCTTGGGTCCGTACGCGTGCAGCACCCCGATGCCCGCCCGGCCGAGCGCGTCCGCCGCGCCGGCCACGGCCTCGTTGAGCCGCTGGGCGCCCTGGGAACCACCGAACACGAGCAACGTGGGGGCGTCCTCGTCGAGACCGAAGTAGTGCCGGGCCTTGGCGCGCAACTCGCCGCGGTCGAGTTCGGCGATGACGCCGCGCACCGGGATGCCCACCACCTCGGCACCTTCGAGTCCCGAACCGGGCACGGCCGCCATCACCACGTCGGCGAAGCGGGCACCCACCTTGTTCGCCACGCCCGCACTCGCGTTGGCCTCGTGGATCACGATCGGCAGCCGCCGCTTACCCCGCAGGTGGCCGCGCGCGGCGAGATAGGCGGGCATCGCGACGTAGCCCCCGAATCCGATCACGACGTCGGCGTCGACGGAGGCGAGGACCTTGCGGGTGGCCAGTACCGACCGCGTCAACCGGCCGGGCGTTCTGGCCAGCTCGACACCTGCTTTACGCGGGAGCGGCACGGGCGGGATCAGTGCGAGTTCGTAGCCGCGTTCGGGGACCAGGGTGGTCTCGAGGCCGCGGGTGGTGCCCAGGGCGGTGACCCGAGCGGTGGGGTCCAGCCGCCGCACGGCATCGGCCACCGCGAGTGCGGGTTCGATGTGACCGGCGGTGCCGCCGCCGGCGACCACCACCGACAGCTCCCGGTCGCGCTCACCGCTCTGTCCGTCGGCCGTGTCCTTGCGACCCGCAGCCATTCGACGCCTCAACTCCCGTTCATTCGATTCGACCGCGGCGCACGCGGTCCGACGTCACCGGCCGGCGCCACTCGACCGTCGCGTGGCTCCACCGGCGCGGGGGTAGGCACGTGACCGTCGGGACGCGGCGGTCGACGCCGCCGTCGCGGATCGCGACGTGGACGCGCTGCCCGAATAACCCACACGGTAGTCGACCCGCACTCCGCTGCTGCGCGGCGCCCGACGATGATCGGTGGGCGGTGTGGGCTCGCTCGCGGCGCCGAACATGCGCCGCCACCGTGGTGGATGTTGCGGCGGCGGTGTGGGCGCGGGCCGCCGCCGGAACGGGCGTGCGCCGGCTGCGGGCGTGCGGCCGCGGGCGTCGAGGCGGTCGCGCAGTTGCTCCGACCGCGTCGGCTGGTAGGCCACCGGGGTGGGCAGACGCAGGAGCCTGTTCATCCGTGCGGTGTTCCCGGTGGTCAGCGCCGCCACCGCCTCCGGTTCGTGCCGGGCGGCGTTGGCGAGCAGCCCCAGCATCGCCAACACCGTGAGCGTCGACGTTCCGCCCGCGGAGAGCAGTGGTAGCTGGATGCCGGTCACCGGCAGCAGGCCGATCACGTAGCCGATGTTGATGAACGCCTGCGCGGTGATCAACACGGTGATGGTCGAGGTCATCAGGCGCAGAAAGGGGTCGGTGGACCGGTGCGCGATGCGGAAACCGGCGAAGGCCAGCACCACGAACAAGAAGACCACCAGCAGCCCGCCGATGAGGCCGAGCTCCTCGCCGATGATCGCGAAGATGAAGTCGTTGTGCGCATTGGGCAGGTAGTTCCACTTGGCCCGGCTCTGTCCGAGCCCCACACCGAACACACCGCCGTTGGCCAGCGCATAGGTGGCCTGGCGCGCCTGGTAACCGGCGCCCTGCGGGTCGTTGACGCTTCCGAGGAAGCTCATCACCCGCTCGGACCGGTAGCTCTCGACCATCGCCAGGATCACCGCGATTGCGCCGCCGACCACCGCGAAGGTCGCGAACACCTTGACCGGCAGACCGGCGAACCACAGCAGCGCACCGATGATGATGGCGATCGTGATGGTGGTCGACAGATTCGGCTCAAGGATGATCAGCAGGCAGATCAGCATGCCCACCGGCACCAGCGGGATGAGCAGTTCTTTCAGCGATGCGTGCTCACGGCGCCGCGAGGCGAGCAGATGCGCTCCCCACACGCACAGCGCGACCTTCACCAACTCCGAGGGCTGCACCGACAGACCGTAGATCACGAACCAGCGCCGGGCGCCCTGCGACAGCGTGCCGATACCGGGGATGAGCACCAGTGCCAGCATCACGGTGGTGACGATCATCATCGGTGCGGCGGAACGGCGCAGCAGCCTCACGGGCAGGCGCAGTGTCAGATAGAAGACAGCCAGGCCCATCACCGCGAAGATCACCTGGGTGGCGAACAGGCCGTAGGCCGAGCCCTCCTTGGAGTAGCCCTCCACCGACGACGCGGAGAGCACCATGATCAGGCCGAAGGACGTCATCAGCAGAGCCATGGTGAGGATCAGGTGGTACGACGCCAGCGGTCGGCTCAACAGGCTGCGCACACCCTCGGCCACCGTCGCGGGCAGGCCGGTGAACGCGTGGGCGGGTGCCTGCTTGCGCTCGTCTGCCGCGGTCACGGCGTCCGCAGCCGCCCGGCCAGCGCCTGCGCGGCGTTCGCGAAGGCGTCCCCGCGGCGGCCGTACCCGCTGAACATGTCCAGGGAGGCGGCCGCGGGTGCCAGCAGGATGGCGTCGGGTCGGCCCGACCCTCCCGTGGCCAGCGTCCAGGCCTCGGCGACAGCGCGGTCCATCACCGCGGTCGCCGGATCGCCCGACACGACAGCGGATTGGCTCCGCGGCGAACCCACATCCGGGCCGATGGCGCAGTTTACGTTCACCCGGCCATCGTCCCCTGTGAATACTGTGACTGTTGGGACTTCTGGGGCGTGTCGCGCGATCGCTTCGACAATCTGGTCCCGATCCCGTCCGATGGCGACCACGCCGGCGAGCCGATCTGCGACCGCGGTGATCATCCCGTCGATCGACGCGCCCTTCAACAAGCCACCGGCGATCAGCACGACTCGCGCGTGCGCGGCGACGGCGGCTTGCGCCGCGTGCGGATTGGTGGCCTTCGAGTCGTCGACGAAGTCGATGCCGTCGATGTTCTCGACCACCTCGCCGCGGTGGCCGGCAGGTCGGAAACCGGTGAGCGCGGCACCCACCGCGTCGGCCTCCACACCGATGCCCAGGGCCAGGGCCGCGGCCGCCAGCGCGTCGGAGACACCCGACGGCCCGGCCGGATGGATCGACGCCGCCGAGACCAGCCGACGCCGCGGCGCGAACGCCCGATCCACCAGTTCGCCGTCGATCACCCCGAGTTCGCCGGGTTGCGGCTCGCCGAGCGTGAACCCGACCCGACGCCCGGGCACCGGCAGCCGTGACGCGACCCGATCGTCGAGCCCGACCACCCCGATCGTGCCGCGCAGCGCGATCTCCTTCGCCGCGGCATAGGCGGCGAACGAGCCGTGCCAGTCGAGGTGATCGTCGGCCACGTTGAGCACCACTCCGGCGTCCGGTGCGATCGAGGGAGCCCAGTACAGCTGGAAGGAGGACAGTTCGGCGCACAGGACGTCGATCCGCGTCGGCGTGCGCATCGCGTCGAGTACCGGGAGCCCGATGTTGCCGCAGGCGGCCGCCGACATCCCCGACGCCGTGACGATGTCGGTGAGCATCGACGTGGTGGTGGTCTTGCCGTTGGTCCCGGTCACCACCAGCCAGGTGCGCGGCGCTCCCAGCAGACCCGCGCGGTCCACACGCCAGGCCAGCTCCACCTCACCCCACACCGGGATCTCGTGTTCGCCCGCGGCCACCATCAGCGGGTGAGTGGGCGCAAAACCAGGAGAGGCGATGATCAGGTCGACGCTGGTGGCCCAGTTCTCGTCGGCGAGCACCGCATCGATCCCGATCCGACGTGCACCGTCGGCAGCAGGCGCGCCCGGCGCGCCCGCCCCGTCGACGTCTCCCGCGTAGCGGTCGTCGGCGACGGTGACCGCGGCACCGGCCTCCAGCAGATATGCCGCGGCCGAGCGACCGGCGGTGCCGCCACCGGCGACCACCACCCGCATGCCGGCCAGATCCAGTCGAGCGGGATTCGGGCTGCCGGAACCCGGTCCGGTCGCTTCGGTGGGCATCGCGCTACCCGTTGAACGCGAGGAACTCGCCGTAGAACAGCGAGAGCCCGAGTGCGCAGGCGATGGCGGTGAGCAACCAGAATCTGATGATCACGGTGGTCTCCGCCCACCCGCCCAGTTCGAAGTGGTGGTGGAACGGCGCCATGCGGAACACGCGTCGGCCGGTGGTGCGGAAGAAGGCGATCTGGATCACCACCGACATGATCTCGGCGACGAACAGTGCGCCGATGACCACCGCGAGCAGTTCGGTCCGCGTGGTGATCGACAGCCCGGCCAGCATTCCGCCGAGTGCCAGTGATCCGGTGTCACCCATGAAGATCTTCGCCGGGGCGGCGTTCCACCACAGGAACCCCAGGCACGCACCGCCACCCGCGACCGCGATCAGCGCCAGGTCCAGCGGGTCGCGGACGTGATAGCAGCCCTGAGGAATCGCGTTGGCGGGTTTGGCGCCGCCGGCGCACGCGTTGACGAACTGGAAGAACGCCACCAGCACATAGGAGCCGAGCACCATTGCCATCGACCCGGCGGCCAGCCCGTCGAGGCCATCGGTGAAGTTGACGGCGTTCGACCACGCCGCGACCACCAGCCAGCAGAAGATGACGAAGGCGAACGCACCCATCGAGATGGCGTCGATGTCGCGCACATACGACAGGTGGGTGCTGGCCGGTGTGTACCCCGATTCGTTGCGGAACTGCAGGACCAGAACACCGAACAGGATCGCGGCCACGAACTGCCCGATCGATTTGGCCGTCTTGTTCAGGCCCAGGTTGCGGTGTTTGCGGATCTTGATGAAATCGTCGAGAAAACCCACGATTCCCAGCGATGTGGCCAACCCGAGCACCAGCAGACCCGACGCGGTGGGCCCGTTGCCGGCGTCGAGGAAGACCCCGGCGATGTGTGAGCCGAAGTAGCCCGCCCACAGCGCGACGATGATCGCGACACCGCCCATCGACGGCGTGCCGCGTTTGGTCTGATGGCTCTGCGGGCCTTCGACGCGGATCTCCTGCCCGAAGCCCTGACGCGAGAACACACGGATCAACAGCGGCGTCAAGATGATCGACACCGCCACCGCGATGGCACCCGCTATGAGGATCTGGGTCACCGTACGGTCCCCCTCGGCTTCACTCGCTGCTCTCCTCGATGGTGATGTCGGCGGTCGGAATGGCTCCGGTGAGTCCCGTGGCCAGCGGGTCGATGCCCGCGATGAGCACAGTATCGCCCGGCATCGGGGTCCAGTCGTCGTCGCCCAGCACCGCCGCGATCTCGCCGGGGTCGGCCACGATCCGGACCTCGTCGCCCCACGAGCCTTCCATGACCGCGCCCTGATAGAGCGCACGCACGGCTCGCGAGTCGCCCACACAGAGCGTCTTGTCGACGGCCAGGCGCACTGCGAGGCGCCCGAGCCGGTCGTGTTCGACCACCCGCTCGTTCTCGCTGAGTCCCTCGGCGGTGAGGAGTTCACCGATGATGGCCCAGGTGCGCGCCGGCTCGTCGAGTCCGGCGGCACGGGACCGGGTCACCGATGCCCGCAGCATGGTGGAGGTGGCCGCCACGTCGGCGGGTGCCGGTACCACCAGAACGGTGACCGGCACATCCGGCTCAGTCACCGATCCGACCTCCGGCGAGATCGGTGGTGGTCGCGATCACCTGCGCGGCGACGAGCCGGTCGAGTTCCTCGGCCACCACATCGCGATCGTCGAACGGGTGCTTGACCGCGTCGATCTCCTGGCCCGCCTCGTGACCCTTGCCCGCGACGAGTACGACGTCTCCGGGCCGCGCCCAGGCCAGGGCTGCGGCGATCGCGGATCGTCGGTCGCCGATCTCGCGGATCTCGACGCCGGGTCGCCGGTCGGCCTCGGGAACCGTGCGGGCGCCTGTGAGCATCTCGGCGCGGATCGCCGCCGGATCCTCGGTGCGCGGATTGTCGTCGGTCACCACCACGAGATCGGCGCCACGGGCGGCCGCAGCGCCCATCAGGGGACGCTTGGCGCTGTCCCGGTCGCCACCGGCCCCGATGACCACCGCGATGCGGCCGCGCGCCTGGGCGGCGAGGGTGGCCAGAACGGCCTGCACCGCCCCCGGCTTGTGGGCATAGTCGACGATGGCGAGAAACTCCTGGCCACGCTCGATGCGCTGCAGCCTGCCGGGCACCGACACGTCGGTGATGGCTGCGGCCGACGTGTCGACCGCGGCACCGGCGGCAACGGCAATCGCGGTCGCCAGCAGCGCGTTGGCGACGTTGTAGCGGCCGGGTAACCGCACGGTGAGTTGGTGCGTCGCGCCTTCGGGATCGGTGATGGTGGTCTGCTGCGCGCCGTCGGCCGCCACGCGTGAGGGGCCCGCGTGCCAGTTCGCGGCGACGGCTCCGGTGGACACCGTGACCGGCGGCAGCGCGGCGGGCCCGGACTCACCGCGGGCCACCTCCGCCATGCGACCGCCCCATTCGTCGTCGACGCAGATCACCGACCGCACCGCGTGGATCGGTGAGGCCGGGGCGAACAATCGCGCCTTGGCATCGAAATAGGCAGCCATGGTGTGGTGGAAGTCGAGGTGGTCCTGGGACAGGTTGGTGAAGGCGCCCAGTGAGAAATGCGCGCCGTCCACCCGGCCCAGTGCCAGCGCGTGACTCGACACCTCCATCACCACCACATCCACGCCACGCTCGACCATTGCGGCGAGCAGCGCCTGCAGAGTGGGTGCCTCGGGGGTGGTCAGCGCACTGGGCTGCGCCACGCCGTCCACTCGTGTCTCGACGGTACCGATGAGCCCGACGGTGTGCCCGGCCGCCATCATGGCCGCCTCCACCATGTACGAGGTGGTGGTCTTACCGGACGTACCGGTGATGCCGATCAGCTTGAGGCGCTGCGACGGGTTGCCGTATACGCGGGCGCTGACCCCGCCGAGGATGGCGCGCGGATGTGCGTGCACCAGGACGGCGCACGACGATTCGGGCGGCAGCACCCGGGCCAGCTCGGCCCGTCCGGCCGCGTCGGTGAGCACCGCGGTGGCGCCGCGTGCGACCGCCTCCGCGGCGTAGCGGGCGCCGTGGGTGTGCGCACCGGGAAGCGCGGCGAACAGATCGCCGGAAACGATGTCCTGCGCGCGCAACGACACCCCGGACACCGTGGTGTCGGCGTCGGCGCTGCCGATCAGGTCCATCCGGGCGCCGGTGGCGGCCGAGAGCACCGACACCGGGGTCGGCGTGAGGTGGGCGGGTCTACCCGCGTCACGAGTGCGGCGATTCGACGTCATCGTCCGATCGTCTCCTCACTACTAACTGCGCTGGGACCGACGTGCTTCGTTGGGGTCCACTTGCTGCGCTCGGGTACGGCGCCCACGAGTGCGCATGCCTGGGCGGAACGCACTCACGATACCGGTCAGCGTCGAGCACACCCGTGGCCCCCGCGCGGCCACACTGCCGCGGCGGCTCGTTCAGCGCGCGTCGAGGGTCAGCCAAGGGGTGGGACGGGGCGAGAGCGGCACCTGATCCCGCTGCAACATCCACGATGCGATGGTGCCGAACAACGGGGCGGCGGATTGCCCGCCACTGCCGTCGGAGCTGCGCTTGGGGTTGTCCAACATGATGCCCACGACGTACCGCGGATTGTCGGCGGGTGCGATGCCGGCGAACGTGATGTTGTAGCTGGAGTTCGAGTAGCAACCGCAGGACGGATCGACCTGCTGCGCGGTACCGGTCTTGCCCGACATCTGGTACCCGGCGACGGCACCCTTGTAACCGGTGCCCGACTGGACGCCCATCGGATCCTCCTGGAACACCGCGCGGAACATGTCGCGGACGGTGTGTGCGGTCTGCGGAGAGACCACCCGAACCGGCGTCGGCCGGTCGGAGTCCTCGACGTCGTCGCCGTCGCGCTGCTCGGAGAGCAGGATGCGTGGCGGCACCCGCAGTCCGTCGTTGGCGATGGCCTGGTACATCCCGGTCATCTGCAGCAGTGTCATCGACAGACCCTGACCGATCGGCAGGTTCGCGAAGGAACCTCCCGACCACTGGCTCAGCGCGGGCACCTCGCCGGCGCTCTCGGCCGGCAGGCCGACGCCGGTTCGCTGGCCCAGTCCGAATCGGGTCACCATGTCGGCGAATCGCTGCTCACCGACCCGCCGTGCGAGCATCAGGGTGCCCACGTTGGAGGACTTTCCGAAGATGCCCGTCGTGGTGTAGGGCTCGACGCCGTGCGACCACGCGTCGTTCACCGTGACGCCGGCCATGTTGATGCTGCCCGGCACCCGGTGCACCTCGCCGGGGGTGGTGAGCCCGTACTCGATGGCCGCGGACGCGGTGACCACCTTGTTCACCGACCCGGGCTCGAACGGTGAGGTCACCGCTGGGTTACCCAGGTCGGCATCCTTTTGTTCGGCAAGCGGTTTCGATGCGTTGAAGGTGCCGTCGTTGGCCATCGCGAGAACTTCGCCCGTGCGCGCGTCGAGCACCACGGCCGACGCCGATTTGGCACCCGACGCCGCCTTGGCCTTGGTGACCTCGCTTTGCACAAACCACTGGATGTCGGAGTCGATGGTCAATCGCACCGTGGCACCGTTGATCGCCGGGTGCACGTTGCGGGTGCTGCCGGGGATCACCGCACCGTCGGAGCCGCGGTCGTAGGTCTTGGACCCGTCGGTTCCGGCGAGCGTCGAATCCAGGGACGCCTCGAGCCCGATGAGACCGTTGCCGTCGTAGTTGACGTCGCCGATCACGTTGGCGGCCAACGATCCTCCCGGGTAGAGGCGGATGGCCTGCGGGTCGGCTCCCACCTCGGGGTACTGGGCGATGATCCGCGCGGCCACTTCCGGACTCACCGAACGCACGAGATAGACGAACGTGTCGTCTCCAGTCATCTTCTTGTACAGATCATCGGAGCTGATCGATCCGCCGAGGGCGGATGAGACACCACCGGCGATCTCGTGCATCCGCTTGTCGACGTCGGGATACTCTGGATTCTTCTTGTGTTCGGCCTCGATCGACTTGCGAACGGCCTTGGGCAGGAAGGTGAGTGCGCGCGCTTCGTCGGTGTAGGCGAGGGGCCGTCCGTTGCGGTCGAGGATGGCTCCACGCTTGGCGGTGAGCACCTGGGTGTACTCGCGCTGCTGGGCGGCCTCCGCCGAAATCGACGATGCCTCGATGGTGTGGACGACGATCATCCGGGCCGCCACCGCGAGAACTGCGAGGAGGATGACGATTCCGGCTGCCCGGCTGCGGAAGTCGAATGTGTGGGTGCGCTTGCGTCCGCCACCGCCCCGGCCTCCCCCACCGGAACCGCGGCCGCCGGAACCGGTGGGGCCGCCGGGCTTGCCGCGTCCCGGTCGGGGTTCCGACGCGCCGGACCGGTCGCCGAGTCGCTGAAAACTGGCGCGTGTCATGGTTGTCAATTGTCCACCGCCCTAGCGGGCTGCCCCCGAATTTGTCCCCGGCGGGTTGCCATTCGTCGGCGCTTGTCCCGACGTCGCAGCCGGCGGTGCGACGTTCGGGTTGGGTGCGGCGGCCGGTCCCGGCGCGGGTGCGGTGGGGCCGGTGGGTGCCGGAGCATCGCCGTTGCCCTGCTGGCCGTTGCCCTGCTGGCCGCTGCCCTGCTGGCCGTTGTCTTGTTGGCCGCCGTCTTGTTGGCCGCCGTCTTGTTGGCCGCTGTTCTGGGGCGCGTTCGAGCTGCCGCCGAGGCCGAGTGAGTCGTCGATCTTGGTTTTGTCGATCTTGGTGGTCGGGTCGGGCTTGTCCTCGGGGTTGATGGTTCCCATCGGTTTACCCGCGGCGGGCTCGGGTGTGCCCTGCACCCGCGGACGCCCGTCGGCGCCCACCACCATGCGGGCCGGGTTCTGTGCCGGGATCATGCCCAGACGGCTTGCCTTGTCGGACAATTCGGGTGCCGAATCACCGGACTCGTAGCTGCGTTTGAGCGAATCGCGGCGATCCATGAGTGCCTGGTTCTCTTTTCGTTCCACTCCGAGGCGGTAGGAATCCTGCGCAGCCTTGGTCGAGAGCCACAGGCTCAGGCCGAGTCCGAGGACCAGCAACGCGAGCACCGGAACCACAAAGGGCACCGCGCGAATGCGCTGAACGATGCTGCGCCGCGATTGGCCGACGGCCACGCGCGGCGCCTCTCCGGCCCCGGGGTTCGCGGCGAGGCGGCTGCGTCGCCGGTCGATGGCGCGCTGAGCAGACCGCGAGCGGTTTGGGCGGTCGCTGTCGAGTCCCGACCTGCGGGTGCGAGGTGTCTGTTCGGGCGCCGTGTCGGCGGCGGTTCGGCGGTCGTCGAGCAACGTCATGATTGTCCCTTCTCGACACGTTCGATGGCGCGCACCCGTACCGGCGCCGACCGCGGGTTGGCGGCGAGTTCGTCCTCGTCGGCGCGTTGCGCGCCGCGGGTGACCAACGTGAACCGTGGCGCGGTGCCGGGCAGTTCGACGGGCAGCCCCCTCGGCGACGTCGACGTGGTGCGGGATGCGAACTCTCGCTTGACAATCCGGTCTTCGAGCGATTGATAGCTCATCACCACCGCGCGGCCGCCCACGTGCAGCGCGTCGAGCGCGGCGGGCAAGGCCAGTGCGAGAGCGTCGAGTTCATGGTTCACCTCGATGCGCAGCGCCTGGAAGGTGCGTTTGGCGGGGTGCCCGCCGGTGCGACGCGTCGCCGCGGGAATGGTGGCGTAGAGCAGTTCGACGAGCCGTCCGCTGGTGGTGAATGGCTCGGACTCCCGTTCACGCAGCACCGCCGAGGCGATCCGGCCGGCGAAACGCTCATCACCGTAATCGGCGAGGATGCGCGCGAGATCGCCGTGCGAATAGGTGTTGAGGATGTCGGCCGCGGTCACCTCGTCGTCGGGGTTCATCCGCATGTCCAGGGGCGCGTCCACGGCATAGGCGAAGCCGCGGTCGGGCCGATCCAACTGCATCGAGGAGACCCCGAGGTCGAACAGTGCGCCGTCGATTCCGTCGACACCCGCCTCGGCGAGCACCTCTGCGACCTGATCAAAACGAGCCTGGTGGAAGGAGACCCGACTTCCGAAGCGGGACAACCGGTCCGACGCAATGCGCAACGCCGACGCGTCGCGGTCGATGCCGATGACGCGGACCGCGGGGAACTCCGTGAGAATCAGTTCGGAGTGGCCGCCGGCGCCGAGGGTCGCGTCCACCACCACCGGTTCGTCGACGCCGTCCCGGGTGAGTGCGGGTGCGAGCAGGTCGATCACGGATCGGGCCATCACCGGGATGTGGCCGTACTCGCCCGAGCGGTGCTCGTCGTCGTACTGCGCGTTCACCGCCGTGGCCTCCCGATGATGCCGACGGCACGCGCGCGAGGGAAGCGGCCATCCGCAATTGTTTCGACGGTCCCGGTTGGAGCGGGGTCCCGGCCCGGTCACGCACCTGGCGTTGGGGAAGTACGCCAGGGTCGATCCGGGTCGGGGCCTCGATCCAACCGGAGCCCTGTTCACTGCTCGCTCGTCTCGGCTACAGGACCGCGTTGAGTGCGGCGGAGTTTGCTGCCGAGAAGTTCTCCTCGTGTTCGTTCTGGTAATCGCGCCATGCCTGCGCGTCCCAGATCTCGAGGTGGTCGAAACTGCCCACCACGACGCATTCCTTGGACAGTCCGGCGTACTTGCGGTGGTCGGCGGACAGGGTGATTCGTCCCTGCCCGTCCGGCCGCTGTTCGTCGGAGCTCGCGAAGAAGTACCGCTGGAACGCACGGGCCTCGGGATCGTTCCGCGATGCCTCGACGATCCGTTCGGCGATCGCGGTGAACTCCTCGGTGCGAAACACCGACAGGCTGTGGTCCTGTCCCTTCGTGACCATCACACCTCCTGCCAGTGCGTCGCGGAACTTCGCGGGCAGCGTGAGCCGCCCCTTGTCGTCCAACTTGGGCGTGTAGGTGCCGACAAAGCTCATGGCCGCCGATACCTCCCGCCCCTGGGTCAGGCGATCCGGTTCGTCTCACCCAGTGCTGCCACTGTACCCCACTTTCCACCACTTTCCACCCCAAACACCCCCGGAGCGGGCGTGTCGAGCGAATCGATGCAGCTAGAAGAGCAAAAACATGGTGGGGGAAACAGGCGCACGGATCACCGCGCCATCGCACAAACATGGATACAGGTGTGAAGAAAAGCAATGAGAGTGGCTATTGAGGGTGCTCCCGCTGACACCGTGGGGCAAAGTGGGGAGCCCAGAGGGACGAGTGGGCGACACGGTGGGACGGCGTGGGGAAAGGTGCGCGATCGACGATCGGAAACGTCAGAAAAGGCGAAAGCCGCACATCTGGTGATGTGCGGCTTTCGTGGTGGTCACCGGCCTGTCAGACCGGATCAGGTGTAATCAATCATTGCTGGTCGAAGCGGCGGTTGAAGCGCTCTTCCATTCGCTCGGTGAACTTGCGCTTGGGTGACGACGAACGGCCACCACCCTTGCCTGCGGTCGGACCGGCCTCGGGACGCTCCTTGCCACCTCCCCACAGGGCGAACAGGCCGGCACCGAACATGATGAGGAACCCGACGAGGCTGATGATCGGCAAGCTGCCGACGGTCAAACCCACCAGCGGGCCCACGATCAGCAGAACCAGTCCGACGACGAAGATCGCGGCCGCCTGTAAGCGACGACGCCCCGACGACCTGCCCAGCCGCCGACGCTTGACGCTCGACGCGAACTTGGGGTCTTCCGCGTACAGCGCGCTTTCGATCTGTTCGAGCATGCGCTGCTCGTGCTCCGAGAGTGGCACCGACCCTCCCTTACCTGTTACCGACGACACATCATCGAGAAGTGGCGCCGCGGACGCCCGTCCCGTGACATGTGTTCGCGGCCTCAGACCTCAATGATACGAGCAGAACGCAAGCACGACCACCATTACGTCTGCTTGTCATCCATCTCGCGTGAAAACCTGATCGAAAAGTCCCCATCAGGCGGAGCGTCCGATTCGATCGACGGCCTGATGGGCGAGTCGGCCCTGCTCATAGGCGATCAACTGATCCTCGACGGCAGCGAGAAAGGCGACGACCTCCCGCCGCAGCCGCGCCGCCGCGGCCGGGTCGATCGATCGGCGAATACCCGACTCGATCTCCATGCGGGTGCGGGAGAGGTCGGCGAACCGGGCCGCGAAGTCCGAGAGGGCCGGAACGGTGGCAGAAATGCGCGACCAGGCGTTTGCCGAGACACGCCGCACCGGCCGGCCCGGGGGTTCATAGATGGCCAGCGCCGCACCGGCCGCGCGCAACGCTGCAAGGTAGAACTGCCGGAATCGTTCAGGATCGTCGGGCACTGCATCGGCGTTGTCGAAGACCATTTGGGCCCGTTCGAGCAGATCACGCGAGCGACGCACCACGATGGGGTCGATCTCGGGCCGTGCAGCATGGCGCGCGGGCCCGCTCTCGCCCGATCCGTTCCTGCCCGATCTAGCCGTCTGCCGCATGCCGCCCCTCCTCTCCCATCCCAGAACGTCGCGTCCCATCTCAGAACGTCGCGCCGGTCCACGTCCGCGGATTGATCTGTGGTGCCGATGTGTCGGGTGGTGGGCCGGCGGCAGGCGCTTCCCTCGCCCGCCACCGGACCACTCATCGTTGTCGCGGGCGGCGATGAACAGCTTGCGGAGGCGCATTCCTCGAACACCCGTTCGACATATTCAATATAGCTAGTGCGGCCGTACTCTTCAAGAGGAAGAGCGCACCGAGCAGCCGCCGCATTCCCGAGCGCCGACACCGGGTCACCGGGCGCCGGCACCGAACGCAGACCGGCGAGGAAGGACGACGAGCGAGTTGGCCATTCGCCTCGTGCGCCTGACCGGGCAGGACACCCCGGTCTGGTTGGAGCCCGCGCTGCACATCTATGTGACTGCCATGGATTATCCGCGTGGCACCGAGCACCACCGTGCGTCGCTGTGGCGCGAGCACATCGCCCGACCCGGGTGGAGCGCCCTTGCCGCGCTGGCCGAACCTCCGGCCGACCGGCTGCTCACTCCCGATGCGTTGCGCCGTCGAGTGGGCCCGCCCGTCTCCCCGACCGGAGACGAGGTCATGGTCGGCATCGCCTACGGCTACCGTGGCTCCGACGACCAGTGGTGGAACCAGCAGCTCCGGACCGGGCTTCGTCAGGCCGGCCGGAGCCGTGCGGCGATCGACGATATCGCCACCGGCTACTTCGAGTTGACCGAACTGCATGTTCATCCCGACGCGCAGGGACGCGGAATCGGGCACGAACTGCTGACCGCGCTCCTCGCCGACCGCCCGGAAAACCACGTCCTGCTCTCCACACCGGAAATACCCGCCGAACGCAACCGTGCGTGGTCGCTGTACCGGCGGATGGGATTCGGTGACGTCCTGCGCAACTTCACGTTTTCCGGCGATCCCCGGCCCTTCGCCTTTCTCGGGCGCCGGCTGCCGCTGACGGCGCGACAACCGGTGCCCGAACGCACCTGGGCTCCCCATCCACCCCCGATGGCACGCTGAGGTCCGCGATGAGCCATCGATCCCCGCTGGACGCGGTTGTGGTGGGCGCCGGCCACAACGGCCTGATCGCCGCGGCATATCTTGCCGCGGCGGGGCGCACGGTCCGCGTGGTGGAACGTGACGTCGTCCCCGGCGGCGCCGTGTCGACGGTGGAACGGTTTCCCGGCTATCGCGTCGACCGCGGATCGTCGGCGCACCTGATGATCCGGCACTCCCCGATCCTCGACGAACTGGACCTGGGCGCCTACGGCCTGCGCTACATCGACTGCGATCCGTGGGCGTTCTGTCCCGCCACCGCGAAGGCACCCGCGCTGGTGTTCCGCACCGACCTCGACGAGACCTGTGCGTCGATCGCCGCCGCCTGCGGCGCAGCCGACGCCGATGCGTACCGGCGCTTCGTAGGTGTCTGGGCACCGCGCGCCCGGGCGGTGATGCGCTCGTTCTACGAGCCGGCCACCCTGGGCCGATTCGGTATGGCCTTCGCCGGACTCGGGCACACCGCAACCACCGCCCGCCCCGGGGCCGCGGTCGGCGCACGTGGCGGCCGGATGCTCTCGCTCACCCAGGAGCTGATGTCATCGGGTGACGCGCTGCTGGACCGATGGTTTGATTCCGAGCACCTCAAGGCTGCCCTGGCGTGGTTCGGTGCCCAGTCGGGACCGCCGATGACCGCGCCGGGAACCGCGCCGATGGTCGGCTTTGCCGCGCTGATGCACGACGTCCCGCCCGGCCGGGCAGTCGGCGGAAGCGGCGCCCTCACCGAGGCGCTGATACGGCGTCTCACCGCCGAGGGCGGGGAGCTCATCACGGGTGCGGGCGCGGAGTCGATCACCCGATGCGACGACCACTGGCGGGTCACCACCGGCGACGGCGGGTCGCACTGCGCACACCGGGTGGTGGCCGCCTGTCATGTCATGACCACTCTCGACCTGCTCGCCGCCGGTTCGGTGGTCGCTCCCGGCCTCGTCGACCGCTGGCGCCGCCAGATCGTCATCGGGAACGGGATCGGGATGGCGGTGCGCCTGGCCACCCGTGGCCTCCCCACCTACCGCGACCTGCCCGCCGGGTTGCCCGCCCATGGTGTGCACTCGGGCCTCGGACTGATGGTCACCGACCGCGCGCTCCTGCGGCGGGCAGAGGCCGCGGCCGCCGTCGGCGAACTGCCGCCGCGGCCGGCCTGCGTGACGATGAGCTTCTCCGCCATCGACCCCACGCTGGCACCCGCTGGCAAGCATCTGGTGACCATCTGGGCCCAGTGGCACCCGCGTCATCTCGCTCGGGGATCGTGGTCGGCGCGGCCGACCCGGCGACCGCGGCCATTCTCGACGAGATGGATCGCCACGCACCCGGCTTCAGCGACTCCGTCGAGCACCGCCATATCCAGACTCCGGCAGATCTCGAGTCCGAACTCGGCCTGATCGGCGGAAACATCATGCACGTCGAGATGAGCATCGACCAGATGTTCATGTATCGCCCCCACCCGGATCTGTCGGGACACTCGGTGCCCGGCGCCGACGGCATCCTGCTGGCCGGGGCATCGACGCATCCCGGCGGCGGCGTCACCGGGGCCAGCGGACGGATCGCGGCCGGACTGGCGCTCGGCCGACGCGCATTTCGGCGCGCCGTCACCGGAGGCTGACCGGCGGCCGGTACACGCGCGGGACCGGGATGCCCGAGGCCGCGGTGCGGGTCTGGCACCATGATCGGTGTGCAGCCGCCGATTCCGCGATCACTGACCCCGCTCGGTACCCCCGGCCACCTGTCGGGAGGTCCATCCGCACGGTCTGCCCGTACGCTGCGCGCCTCGACGGTGATCTCGATCGTCGCGCTGCTGATGGCGACGCCGCTGTTGTCGGGGTGCCTCACCCGGTCGACCACTGTCGGCGATCGGTTCGCGGGCACGGTCATCGTGGCCACCTCACCCGACAATCCGCGCGGCGCACCCAAACTCGACGTTCCCGAGTCCATGTCGGGCAACGTGTCCCTCACCGACTACCGGCAGGGGCCCGACGACGGTGACAAGAACGCAAACGGCAGTGGTGACACCAGCGGGAACACCGCGCAGTCGGCCCCGGCGCCACAACCGGGAACCACCGGACAGGGCGCCACCCTCGTGGGCACGAGGGCGACGTTCTCCGATCTCACCTCCGGACAGCTCAATCAGCTCGGCGACATCATCGCCAACTCGTTCGGCGATTCTGCGATGACGATGCAGCTCAACGCGAAGCGCAGCGGCGACGTGGTGCGCTTCCGCGGCACCGCCGACCTGAGTTCGCTGATTCCCGGGCGCGACTACGTGAAGCTCACGCTGGCGTTTGCCGGGCCGATCACGGCCACCAACGGCCAGCAGGATTCGGACACCTCCGTCACATGGACACCCGCGGCGGGCAAGGCCGCCGACTTCACCGCCGACGCAACCTACGCCGACCCGGCGACCGCGGCGTTCCCGGGATGGACGTGGCTCCTGGTGATCGTCTGTGTGATCGTGGTGGGCGCCGTGATCTACCTCGCCTACAACCAGCGTGACCGCACTCCGCGGCCGGGACGACCGCGGTCCGACGGCAGTGGCCGGTCACGCACCAACCCTCCCGCGGCGCCGAAATCGAACGGCGATGCCGAAGGACGACCGCCGACGGAGACCGCAACCCGCAGCGGCGCAGAAGGGGCCTGACCCTCCCCTCGGGCCGACGCTCAGCCGCGGACGGTCAGCGGCAATGCATCGGACGTGTCGACGCCGAGGCGCCCGAGCACCTCGCAGGTCGCCTTGGCGAAATTGAGGCTGCAGAAGTGCAGGCCCGGTACCCCCTCGGCGATCAGTCGCTGCGACATCTCGGTGGCCAGATCGATCCCGGTGGCACGCACCGCCGCCCGATCCTCCTCGGGTCCGTCGCCGGCTGCGGCCGACAGCCGCGCCTCCACCTGCGGTGGGATCACCGACCCCGACAGCTCGACCATCCTGCGCACGCTCGCCAGCGAGGTGATCGGCATGATCCCGGGGATGATCGGTTTGGCACCCTGCTCGGGATCTGCGGCCACCACCCGGTCACGCAGGCGTAGATAGAAATCGACGTCGAAGAACATCTGGGTGATGGAGTACTCGGCACCGGCCCGCAGCTTGTTGACCAGCGCACGGGTGTCGTGGTCGAGGTCCGGCGCGCGATGATGGCCTTCGGGGAACGACGCCACCCCCACGTGAAAGTCGCCCAGGACCTCGATCAGGCGCACCAGTTCCTCGGCATACGCAACGCCGTCGGGGTGCTTGACCCACTCGCCCAACGGGTCGCCGGGTGGGTCGCCGCGCAACGCGAGAATGTTGGAGATGCCCTGATCGGCGTAAGCGCCCACCAGCGACCGCAATTCGGCGATGCTGTGGTTGACCGCGGTCAGATGAGCAACCGGCAGCAGCGTGGTCTCGGCGGCGATCTGGCCGGTGATACGCACCGTGCGGTCGCGGGTCGATCCTCCGGCACCGTAGGTCAACGACACGAACGCCGGGTCGAGTCGCTCGAAGATCCGCACCGCACGCCACAGCCGGGCCTCGCCCTCGGCATCTCGTGGCGGAAAGAACTCGACCGAGAACGGCACCGGGCCGGCATGGGGCGCGGCGAGCCGCTCGACGACCGACGGCGCCGGGGAGGTTGCGTTCACCGGCCCAGTGTACGGGCTAGCCTGAACGAGTGACCTCGACCGTTCCCGCACCCACGTCGCTGTCGGAGGTACCCACCGCGGTCGAGGAGGTACTCAGGGGATTCCTGGATCCCGCGATCGCCACCGCGGACGCGATAGCGCCGGTGGTCGGTGACGCGACCCGGGTGGTCGCCGACTTCGTACTCAGCGGCGGCAAGAGGGTGCGGCCCACCTTCGCCTACGCCGGGTGGTTGTGCGGACGCTCCGCAGTGGCCGCCGCCCGAGGCGCCGCCGGCGCGACGGGGACCGGCGAGACAGAGCCCGATGAGGGAGCGGTCACCGACGCCGACGCGTTACGGGTCTGCGCCGCACTCGAACTCGTGCAGGCCTGCGCTCTGGTGCACGACGACATCATCGATCATTCCGACACCCGACGGGGCCGCCCCACCGTGCATCGCGTCTTCGAACGCCGCCACGCCGACGCCCAGTGGCACGGCGACGCCGCCGAACACGGTGTGGCCGCGGCGATCCTGGCGGGCGACCTGGCGCTGGCGTGGGCCGACGACCTCGTGCATGGGCACACGCCGTTCACCGCGGTTCCCGCCGGCCGCCCGGTGGGCACCGGGTCGACGCCGCGGGCGCTGCCGGCCCGGGTGGGGCTGACGTGGGCGGCGATGCGCACCGAGGTGCTCGCCGGACAATTCCTCGACATCGTCAACGAGGTCAGCGGTGACGAGTCGGTCGCGGCGGCCTATCGGGTGATGGAGTTCAAGACCGCCGCCTACACCGTTGCCCGTCCGCTCGAATTGGGCGCCACTCTCGCGGGCGCACCGGAGACGCTGATCGACGATCTGCGGTCGGTGGGGCGAGATCTGGGGTTGGCCTTTCAGCTGCGCGACGATCTGCTCGGCGTCTTCGGCGATCCGGAGCGTACCGGCAAGCCGTCCGGCGACGATCTGGTGGCGGGTAAGCGCACGGCACTGCTCGCCGTCGGCCTCACCCGCGCACAGGACACCGATCCCGGGTTGGCCGACGATCTGCGATCGGTGATCGGCACGGAACTCTCACCCGAGGAACTCTCGACCGCACGCGGCATCCTCGTCGACGTGGGCGCCGTGCACGAGGTGGAACGCGAAATCGACGCGCTGCTGGATTCGGCGGTGAACACGCTGCGCGGCACCGAGATCGGCGATGACATCCGCACGGAACTGATCGCGATGGCCCATCGGATCGCCCACCGCGATGCCTGAGCGCCGATGAGTAGCCCCGGATGAGTAGCAAGGTCCGGTTCGACCTCCGGCTCGGTGTGGTGGGCTCGATCCTGGTGTGCCTGGGCGGGTTCGGGGTCGCCGACATTCCCCGCAACCATCCCGTCCTCACCAACCTGGGACTGAGCTGGCTCACCTATGGGCACGGTAAGACGTTGTGCGGCATGGCCTTCTGGGCGGGCGTGGCGGCCATGGTGATCGCGTGGATTCGGCTGGGCCGTGCGTTGAACGCGTCGGGATGTACGGTCCCGGTGCGCTCCTTGCGTCGATGGGTGCTCGCCTGGTCGGCACCCCTGGCCGTGACTGTGCCCTTGTTCAGCCGTGACGTGTACGCCTACCTCGGCCAGGGCGCACTGTTCGTCACCGGCTTCAATCCCTACACCGACGGCCCGGCGCATCGTCCGGGACCGCTGGTGGATTCGATGGCCCAGGTGTGGGCCACCACCACTGCTCCGTACGGACCGCTGTTCGTCACGATCACCCGGGCGGTCAGCGCGCTCACCGGCGACCATGTGATCCTCGGCGTGCTGGCCATGCGGTTGGTGTTGCTGCCCGGATTGTTCCTGTCGCTGTGGGCGATTCCCCGCCTGGCCACCCACTTCGGCGCCTCCCCTCAGGCCGGGTTGTGGCTGGTGCTGTTCAACCCGATGGTGCTCATCCACCTGGTGGGCGGTCCGCACGTCGAGTTGCTGATGATGGGTGTGCTGGTCGCCGGGGTGACCCTGGTGGCCACCGGACGTCACGCAGCCGGACTGGTGGTGCTCGGCCTCGCGGTGTCGATCAAGATCACCGCCGGGATCGCGGTGCCGTTCATGGTGTGGATCTGGCTGGCGCATCTGAGGGCACGACGCGGGGTCGGTGCCCGCGACGTGGCCGGCGTGTTCGCCGCGGTGGCCGTCATCCCGTTGGCCGTGTTCGCCGCGTGTACGGCCGTCACCGGACTCGGGTTGGGCTGGCTGACCGGACTGGGCTGGGCGGATCGCATCATCAACTGGTTCACGCTGCCCACGCTGATCGGCCATCTGGTGACCTTGGTGGCGGCTCCGTTCGTCGCGCTGAATCTGCAGCCGGTGCTGTCGGTCACCCGAATGGTGGGTCAGGTGGTGCTCGCCGTGATCCTGGTGTGTTTGTGGTGGCGTTCCCGGCCCACCGAGCGTGCCGCGATGGCCGGCCTGTGCTGGGCGATGCTGGCGGTTCTGGTGCTCGAACCATCCACGCTGCCCTGGTATTACACGTGGCTGTTGTGCGTCGTGGTGGCGTTCACGCTGCCCGCGCGGGCGCGGGCGGTGGTGGTCGCGGTGTCGGTGTTCATGTTGATCGTGTTCCAGCCCGACGATTCGATCCTGTTCTACAAGCTTCCCGAGACGCTGCTCGCGCTCACGCTGGCCGGGGTGGCCGCCTGGGCATCACTCAGACCAGACCCGCTGAGGGTGGGTGTACTGGCCCGACGGGCCTGGGGCTGACCGCGCGGGCCGATACACTCATGCGGTGGGTGCTTCACCGGGACAGGCCGAACCGATCAGTGTCACCGTCCGCAGCCGGCCGTTCACCTGCCTCGCGTGCGGCGAGGGTACGAAGTTCTGGGTGCGGGAGATGACCCTGGAGCGCCGGCGTGATGCGTACCCCGACTCGCATATCTGGGAGGCGACGTCGCGGTCGGCCACCTGCAACACGTGCGGGTACGTGCACATCTTCCGCACCAAGACCGCCTGAGCAGGGGTCAGCCTGAGCAGCGGTCAGAACGCCTGCGCCTGCGCGCGGCGGATCACCTCACGCGCCGCATGCGTGTGCAGCGCGTCGGCCGGGGTCAGCGCGAGATCGTCCTGCTGGGTGAACAACCACGCCATCACCTCGTCGCGGGTGTAGCCGCCGTCGAGGAGTACCTCGACGAGTCCGGTGAAGTGTTTCGCGATGCCCGCGTCGTCGAAGAAGACGCACGGGATGGCGGGTTGTCCGCCGCGGGACACGGCGAGCAGATGATGATCCCGGATGAGGTTGCGAACGCGATTCGTCGACACCCCCAACCGGTCGGCGACCTCATCGACGGTGAATGTCTCGACAGCGGCGGCGAGGGTGTCCGGCGAGAGCGGAAGTGAACTCACCCGCCCGAGATTACCGGTTCGCCCGCGGCGGGGCAGCCACAATTCCCCAGCACGGTTGCGGGGAACACGAAGGGGGTGCCGCCACGACGGCACGCAGCCGGTGACAACGTTCTCTACCGCCTCGCGGGTAGATTCGTCTCTCGTGAACAGCCCCGTCGATGTTCTGCTCGGGTCGATCCTCGAGGATCGGTACCGCATCGACGCGCCCATCGCCCGCGGCGGGATGTCGGCGGTCTACCTGGCACTCGACCTGCGGCTGGGTCGGGACGTGGCGGTGAAGGTGATGGACGCCCGGTACTCCGGCGACCCACAGTTCTTGCAGCGCTTCGAATTCGAGGCCAGGGCGGTCGCCGGGCTCAAGCATGCGGGCCTGGTTGCGGTCTACGACCAGGGCATCGACCACGGCACCGCATTCCTGGTGATGGAACTCGTCGAGGGCGGCAGTCTGCGCGAGCTGCTGCGCGAACGGGGACCGATGCCACCGCACGCGGTGGTCGCCGTCGCCGACCCGGTGCTCGGTGGACTGGGAACCGCCCACGCGGCGGGCCTCGTGCACCGCGACGTCAAGCCGGAGAACGTGCTCATCTCGGACTCCGGGGAGGTCAAGGTCGCCGACTTCGGGCTCGTGCGGGCGGTGGCCGAAGCGGGTGTCACCTCGGCCAGCGTCATCCTCGGTACCGCCGCGTATCTCTCCCCCGAGCAAGTCGAGTCCACGCATGCCGACGCCCGCAGCGACGTGTATTCGATGGGCGTGATGATGTTCGAGATGCTCACCGGGCGAACGCCTTTCCACGGCGACTCACCGCTGGGCCTGGCCTATCAGCGCCTCACCTACGACGTCCCCGCGCCGGGAGATGTGATCGACGGGGTGCCCGCGGAGTTCGACGAGGTGATCCTGCGGGCCACCGAACGCCGACCCGCAGATCGCTACGCCGACGGTTTCGAGATGCGCGACGCCCTGCTCGAGGTGGCCGATCTGCTCGATCTGCCGCCGTTCACGGTGCCCGCGCCCCGGCGCTCCGCCGAACGGGACACGATGGCGCGGGTACGGGCAGCGCATGCCGCGGTTCCGGCGCAACCGCACGGAACGCGGGTGGTGTCGACGCCCGCAGGACCCCCGCGCACCGCGTCCGATGTTCCGCCGCGCCCGGAATCCGTTGTGCGGGCACAACCGTCGGCGCACATCGTGGACGAGTCATCGGCGTCCGAGGTGACCGGCGGCCGCGTGCAGGTGCTGGTGTGGCTGGTGATCGTACTGCTGGTGGCAGCCGGTGCCGGTGGCGCGGGTTGGTGGGCCGGCGCTCTTCTGATCAGGTGGGCGCTCGGCTGACGGGATCAATCGCCCCCGCCGAAGGCGGAATCAACCACCCCGGCCGGAGGCGGGATCAACCGCCCCCGCCGAAGGCGGGATCAACCACGCAGCATCTCGGCCACCAGGAACGCCAGTTCCAGTGACTGCTGGGTGTTCAGCCGGGGATCGCAGGCGGTCTCGTAGCGGCCGGCGAGGTCGAGGTCGGAGATGTCCTGTGCCCCGCCGAGACATTCGGTGACGTTCTCGCCGGTGAGCTCGATGTGGATGCCGCCGGGATGGGTGCCCAGCGCGCGATGGACCTCGAAGAATCCCTGTACCTCGTCGACGATGCGGTCGAAGTCTCGCGTCTTGAAACCCGACGGCGACGAGTGGGTGTTGCCGTGCATGGGGTCGGATTGCCAGATCACCTTGTGGCCGGTGGCCTCCACGGCCGAGACGATGCCGGGCAGTACCTCGCGCACCTTCTGCTGACCCATGCGGGCGATGAGTGTCAACCGGCCCGGTTCGTTGTGGGGGTCGAGGCGCTGCACATACTCGACGGCCTGCTCCGGGGTGGTGGTGGGTCCGATCTTGACGCCGATGGGGTTGCGCACGAGTTCGGCGAACGCGATGTGGGCGCCGTCGAGCTGCCGGGTGCGTTCACCGATCCAAAGGAAGTGCGCCGACAGGTCGTAGAGCACCTTCCGGTCCTCATCGGGGCCCGCGGACGACCGCGGACCGACCGGTGGATTCGCGTTGGTGCGGGGATCGGCGGCCAGACGCAGCATCGCGCGCTCGTAGTCGAGTACGAGGGCTTCGTGTGAGGCGAAGATCGCCGCCGAGGCCAGGCTCGAGTCGGTGACGCCGCACGCGTCCATGAATCGCAGTCCGCGGTCGATCTCCGCCGCGAGCGCCTCGTAGCGGGCACCGGCGGGTGAAATGCGCACGAACTCGCGGTTCCAGTCGTGGACGCGGCGTAAATCGGCCTCCGAGCTGGTCAGTGCGCGCACCAGGTTCATCGCGGCGGCGGCGTTCGCATACGCGCGCACCAATCGCGAGGGATCGTGCGCGCGCACCGCCTCTTCGGCGGGAAAACCGTTCACCATGTCGCCGCGGTAGGACGGCAGTCCCAGTGCATCGATGTCGGCCGAGCGCGGCTTGGCGTACTGTCCGGCGATCCGGGCCACCTTGACCACCGGCATGCTCGCGCCGTAGGTGAGCACCACCGCCATCTGCAGCAGGGTTCGGATGTTGCCCTTGATGTGCGGTTCGGTGTTGTCGGCGAATGTCTCCGCACAATCACCGCCCTGCAGCAGGAACGCCCGGCCCTCGGCGACGTCGGCGAGTTGCGTCGACAGCGCCTCGACCTCGGCGGGCATGCAGATGGGCGGCACACTCTCGAGCACCGTGCGCATCTTGCGGGCTTCCTCGGCCGGCCAGCTCGGTTGCTGCAAGGCCGGACGGCTCATCGCATCGACGAATCGTTGCTCGAGGTCACCGGGCAGCGGGGGCAGGGTGGGCAGCTCGTCGATCGGAACGTCCACGGTCCAGTTCGTCACCACCAGACCAGGGTAGGTGAGGGTGTTCGCACCCTTGGCACCGCACCCTCGCACGGAACCGGCGGGAGTGGCCCGCAGTATTCGGCGAGATCGCGCCACGTCAGGGCGAGTCCGTACCCTCCGGGCGTCCGGACGCCTCGATGGCCCGCCAGCGACGCGCGTTGTGCCGGGCATCGCTGAGCGCGTCGTGGGCGTCGGCGGGCGCGGGTGGCAGTGCGGGCCGGCCGGCTGCCTCCCAATGCTGTTTGAGTTCCCGCGTGAAGCGGGGAATGGCCCGTGGCAACGCCGTCATCGGCCCCCACAATTGGCAGAGCACCACGTGATCGTAGGCACCCACCCACGCCCACAGTTCGACGTCATTGCCCTCGGCGGTGAAGAACTCCAGCAGGTCCTCGCGGATGCGGCGTCGTGACCGCCACAGCGGCGACGACGGCGACGGCAGCTTGGGCAGCACGTTGGCACGCACCCAGTCGCCGGCCCGCGAGGGATCGAATTCGCTCGACACCGCGTAGTATTCTCGACCGTCCTCGGCGACGACACCGATCGATATGAGCTCGATCGTCCGGCCGTCCTCGATAAACTCCGAGTCGTAGAAGAAACGCATACTGGTAAGTATTCGTCACCCAGCAGAAGTGAAAGCGACCCATGCGCACATTCCTCAGCGCCGCAGATGAGCGACTGCGTCGATGGTCGCCGTCGCGGCGGGTCGGCGCGCTGATCGCGGTCGCGTTCGTGGCATCGGCGGCGCTGCAGATCGTCGGGGTGCCGTTCACCTCCAGTTTCGGTACCCGCACCCGGATCGATCTGGACGTCTACCGGCTCGGTGCGCAGATCTGGCAGCAGGGTCAGAGCCTCTACGCCGACGGATCGATGCCGTTCACCGCCGACGGGATCTGGCTGCCGTTCACCTATCCCCCGTTCGCCGCGCTCACCTTTGTCCCGCTGGGTGCGATGACGCTGGCCGTGGCGGGCGTCCTGATCTCGATCCTGAGCATCGCGCTGCTCGTGGTCGTCGTGCACATCACTCTCACCCTGCTCGGGGTCGGGATCGCGGCCAACCGGTGGTGGATGGCGCTGGCGGTCACCACCGGCGCACTGTGGTTCAACCCGGTCTGGATGACCCTGGGTTTCGGGCAGATCAACATCATCCTGTTGGCGATGATCATCGTCGACGTGTTCCTGGTGGGGCGCGGCCGGTTGCGCCACCTGGCGCCCGCCCAGGGGGTGCTCGTCGGGCTCGCGGCGTCGATCAAGCTCACCCCGCTGGTGTTCATCGCGGTGTTCGCGTCCGCACGCCGGTGGCGCGCCGCCCTCACCGCGGGGGCCACGTTCCTGCTTGCCGGGGCGCTCGCCTGGATCTGGCTGCCCGGCGATTCTCTCGGCTACTGGACGCACACGCTCTTCCACACCACCCGCATCGGGGACCCCGCCGGTCGCATCAATCAGAATCTGAATGCGATGTGGATCCGCATCCTCCCCGACTCCGTCGGCGCCGAACAGCTCGCCTGGGTACTCAGTTCACTGGCGGCCACGGCGCTCGCGGCCGCCGCGGTGTTCGCCTGCCGACCCGCCACCTCGTTCGCGCCCGGTGCCGGGCCGCGTGACCGGGTGAACGCCGTCCTGGCGACCTGCGCGGTGGCCGTGTGGGGTCTGCTGGTGTCCCCCACGTCGTGGGCGCACCACTGGGTGTGGTCCATCCCGCTCATCCTGGCGTGCGCTGTGGTCGCGATGCGCTCGACGGCACGCGCCGCCCAGATCGCCTATTCGACCCTCGTGGTGACCGGTGTGCTCATCTTCGCGATCGGACCATTCCAATTCCTGTCACCGGCGGTCCGCCACTGGTCCCTTCTCGACCATGTGCTCGGCAACGCCTATTCGATCTGGGGCGTGGCGGTTCTCGTCGTTCTCTGGCGGCTGCCGTTGCACGGTGAGCGCACATCCCGGGCAGCGAATGCCGATAGAGAACTCGCCGGGAGTCACTCGGCCTGAACGACCGGTCCCGTCATCCGACGGCGGCTGGTCGACCTCACGCGGCGGAGGCGGACTCGGGCGCATCCGGCTTTCCGGACTCCCCGGCCCCCGACTCCGCGTCCCCCGGCTCCCGGGACTTGGATTCCTTCAGGCTCGCGGCGTAGATGTCGACGTACTGCTGACCGGACAATTGCATGAGCTCGTACATGATCTCGTCGGTGATGGCGCGCTCGATGAACCGGTTGCCCTGCATACCCTCGTAGCGTGCGAAGTTCAGCGGCTTGCCGATGCGCACGGTCACCTTGGTCGGACGGGGGAACACGGTGCCCGGCGGGTTGAACGTATTCGTCCCGATCATCGCCACCGGAATCACGGGGACGCCCGTGTCCAGCGCAACACGCGCCAGGCCGGTCTTGCCCTTGTAGAGCCTGCCGTCGGGCGAGCGGGTGCCCTCCGGGTACATGCCCATCAGGTCGCCCTTCTCCAGCTGTCGTCGGGCGGCGGTGAGCGCACCCGCGGCGGCCTCCGCCCCGGAACGGTCGATGGGGATCTGGCCGACGGCCGTATAGAACCAACGTTGGAATCCGCCGCGCATCCCGGTGCCGTTGAAGTACTCGCTCTTGGCCAGGAAGTAGATGCGCCGCGGCACCATCAGCGGCAGGAAGAAGCTGTCCATCACGGCAAGGTGGTTGCTGGCGAGAATGGCCGGGCCCCGATCAGGGATGTTCTCCAGGCCTTCGACCGTGGGACGGCCCAGCAGACGCAGCAGGGGACCCAGCAACACGTACTTGAAGGTGTAGTACCACATCGACATTCACTCCGTTACGCCACTCACACCGCCGCCGCACGGAAATGCGCGACACGTCTTTGGGAGTGAACTTTACTCACCCGCCTGTGCATCCGTCATGCCATCACCCGCGCCGGTCCTCACACTCGCGGCCCGAGCGCACCCCGCTACGCGAGCGCGGCGCCGCGCTCGGCCAGTGACACGCGGGCCACCTCGGCGGCCCCGATCACGCCCGCGTTCTCTCCGAGCTGGGTGCCGCGAATCCTCGCGAGCTGCCGGTGGCCGGCACCGGTGACCGAGCGTGCGTAATGTTCGCGGGCCTCGTCGAGGAACAGCCCCGACGCGGCACCCACGCCGCCGGCGAGCACGATCAGATCAGGATCGAAGATGTCGGCGATCATCGCCAGGCCCTGTCCGAGTGAGGCGGCGAACGCGGCGAAAGCGGCGATGGCAACCGGATCACCGTCGGCTGCGGCCCCGGCCACGCGTCGACCGGTCAGGGACCCTGGATCGCCGGCCACGTCGGCGGCCAGCTGGCTTCTGCCCCAGTCGGCATCGGCGAGGAGTTCCACCACGGTGTCGACGAGTGCCGTTCCGCTGCAATACCTTTCCCAGCACCCGCGCTTGCCGCACGAACACGGCCTACCGTCGGGCACCACCGTCAGGTGGCCCAGTTCGGGGGCCACCCCGAAGCTGCCGCGATAGAGTGCGCCGTCGATGAGCAGCCCGGCACCGATCCCGGTGCCGATGGCCAGTACGAGGGAGTTGTGCCCGCGGGCTGCCGCGCCGAAGCGGTGTTCGGCAACGGCGGCGGCGTTCGCGTCGTGCTCGGTGATCACCGGGATCCCGACGCGTGCGGTCATCTCCTCGCCCACCCTGGCCTCCCGCCACGGAAGGTGCGGGGCGAACCGGACGACCTGACGGTCCGGGGTGAGAAAGCCCGCCACCGCCAGTCCCACCGCCCGCGCCGCCCACCGTGAGGTGAGTTCGCCGATGAGCCGCTCGAGACAGTGTTCGAGCGCCGCCGCGGTGGGCGGCGTGGCCGCACGCAGCGTGTCGAGCATGGCGCCCCGATCGTCGACCACCGACGCCCGCACGCTGGTGCCGCCGACGTCGATACCGATAGTCAAGTCCCCCATTACTTTTCACCTTCAGGTGCACGCACACGCGGACCGGGCACGGTGGGTGACTGCGGGGTCGATGAGGTGCCGGGTCCGAGTCGCACCGCGATCGGTTGATAATTCCGCGGGGGTGGGGACGAAGGGGCCGGAGTGGCTCGCAGCGCCTTGGCCACCGCTTCGAGGACGGCGATCAGTGCGGCGATCAGCCGCGCGAGCAGGTCGCCGATCTCACCGAGCAACGATGAGATCTCACCTGCGGCGTCGAGGAGTGTCGCGGCACTCGCGCCGCCGGCACCCGCACCGCCGCCTGCACCCGCACCGGTGGACCCGCCGGGTGCCCGGCCCGTCTCGAAGCCGCGAACGCCACCGCCGATGAGCGAGGCGAGCTGATCGATCTGGGCCGCGATACCGAGGATGAACTCACGCACGGGATCGCCGCCCGGCGCCGCGCCGTCCTCGCCCGTCGGATCGGTGCCGCGGCCGCGCTCGTTGCGATCGTCGGTCATGCCCGCACACGGTACCCGGTCGGTCACCGACGAGGCCAGACCGCCGGGTCCGGCCGGAACAACACATGGAGGCGGCCACCGTCCCACGACGCATCCACCACGACGCAGCGACGCAGCACTGACGGCAATCCCAGGCAGTGCCGTACGCCGCTCACGGTCACCAACAGGTCGTCACCGGAGCGTCCCAGCATCAGTTCGTCGGGACGAGGCAGGCGTTGCGACCAGGCGAGTTCGTACACCGGGTCGGCATGGTCGGCGGGCCGGGCGGTGACCTCCGCCGCCGCGGTCCCCCGCGCACATCCGTTCGGATCCCCCAGCGCCACTGCGAGTTTCCGCAATCGGGCGGCCCTGTCCAGCGGTTCGACCGACCGGGTGATGCGCCGCACCGTCACCGCGGGGTCGGCCACCACCGCCTCCGCTCCGATCTCGCGGGGCACGGCTGACACGCCCTCGTTGACGTGCACCGCGGTCAGTGGCAGACCGAGCAGATCGATGGTCGCGAGGTGCTCGGGCAGCAGACGCGCGCCGCGATCGTCGGCACCGACCACCAGGTGGACCGCGACCGCGGTGGCGTCGGTGAGCAATTCGGTCACATCGGCACAGTCCCGGTCGATCGCGTCGAGAGCCGCCGTCAACTGCGCCATGGCCGGACGTTCGGCCGCCGCGGAGAGCCGCCGGTGTCGCGGCCACAGCCGATTCAGCGCCTGGCGCAGCACCGATCCCGCGTCGAGGACCGCGTATGGGTCACCGACCCCCGACAGGTCGACGACGATACGATGCCAGCGTCCGCTCACCGCCTCGTCGCGGATGCGTCGCATGAGTAGGAAGTCGTCGATTCCGGGCAGGGCGACGACCTCGGCCGCGTCGATCCCGGCCACCGTGTCCAGTGCGGGTGGTGACATCTTCGAGCGGCTCGACGCGTCGACGAGCAATGCGGTGAACGCCGACCAGGACCGGGTGGTCAAGTCCAGCCGATCCAGGCACAACAGGTGCAGATGGTTCGAGACCGCGATCGCCTCACCGGGCGCGCGAAACACCCCGAGGATCTCCGGCACCGGAGTCCAGCGGTCGACGGTGATGAGCAGGGTGTGCCGCCGCTCGTCCCCCACGCCGACATCACGCGACCGGCCCCGTGGTCGAAGCACCGCGCCCGCGGCCGCGATCATCGACACACCGGCGCCGCCCGGCCCGAGAACGACGTGGATGGGGGTGAGATCGATCAGCCTTCGACCCTCTTCTTGAGGTCGTTGAGCGCGGCGTCGGTGATCGCCTTCTCGGCACGTCGTTTGAGCTGGCCGATCATGGGCACCATCAGATCCACCATCAATTGATAGGTGACCTTCGTCGATCCGGGGACCTGCTGGCTGAGCAGGTACCGTCCGCGCTGGTCCTTCTGCAGATCGCTGGAGACCAGCTCCCAGGAAACCTCGTCGCCGATCGCGCCCCAGTCATAGCGGAGCACATAGGTGTCCTGCAGAACCCCGGCATCGAGCACGAACCGCACCTCGCGGGCGCGCCCGGTTGAATCCTTCTCGGTCACCTCGACCTCGCGCGCAGCCGTCACCCACGCCGGGTAGTTCTCGAAATCGGCGATCACCGACATGATCTCGTCAGCGTCGGCACCGATCACGATGGACCGTTCGGTGTAGTCGGCCATCAGCCGTCCACACCTGCGGCGGTGACCGCCGGATCACCGACACTGCGACCGGATTCGAGTCGATCCTTGATCTCGAAGGACATGCGCTTACCCAGCACCCGGTACCGGTGATTCAGCGCGACGAGATCCCCACCGGCAACCGCGCCCGCCGGTTCGCCGTGGAGGAAGTAGTGCAGCACGAAACCGTCCATGACGGGTTCGCACCAGATCTCCATCGTGCCCGCGACGGGTCCGGCCACGGTCCACCGCACTCCCTGCGCACCACGGTCGGCGGTGACCGTGAGTCGCAGGTCGGGCCACCAGTGTCGCCACCGGCCACGGTCGTCGAGCGCGGTGGCCGCGAGTTCTGGGGCGGCGGCAACGAACGTCTCGTCGGCCACCTGGATGCTCGTCACAACACTTAGCTTCACATACTCGCCCCAAAGCCGGGTAGAGACCTGCGCACCCCGCTTCCGCGGGCCTGCGCAGACGGACGATTTCGAGTCGATGACGCGCAGCGATACGATCAAAAACGACACATCGACAGTGCCCCGGTGGCGAAAGGTTCCTGCAGCATATGAGTGCCATCCAAAGTGAGTTCAGCGCGCCCGCCGCGTTCACCGTCGGACCCGATGAGAATTGCACCGACATCCTGTTCGGGATCGCCGAGCGCACACCGGGCAAGACCGTGTTCCGGCGTGAGGAACGCGGCGAATGGGTTCCGGTTCGCGCCGACGAGGCAGCGGCCAAGGTCACGGCACTGGCCAAGGGACTGATCGCCTCGGGGATCGCACCGGGCGACCGCGTGGCACTGCTCTCGAGCACTCGCCTGGAGTGGTGCCTGCTCGACTTCGCCATCTGGAGCGCCGGGGCCACCACCGTGCCCATCTACGACTCCTCGTCTGCACCTCAGATCGATTGGATCATGCGCGACTCGGGCGCTGTCGCGATCATCGTCGAGGACGCCAAGCACCGCGTCGCCTTCGACAGTCTCGACTCGCTGCCCGGCCCCGTCCAGGTCTTCCAGATCGACGAGGAGAACGGTCCCGGCATCATGGCCGCACTGACCGCCGCCGGCGCCGAGGTCGACGACGACGAGGTTCACAAGCGCCGCATGACACTCCACTCGGAGTATCCGGCCACGCTGATCTACACCTCCGGGACCACCGGTTTGCCCAAGGGGTGCGAACTGACGCACGCCAACATGCTCTCCGAGGTACGAGGCGTTCTGGAGAGCAACCTCCGGACTCTGCTCGGACCGGAGAAGCGGCTGTTGATGTTCCTGCCTCTGGCACACGTGCTGGCCCGCGCGATCACCTTGGTCGCGATCGAGGCCGGCGTCGAGGTGGGCTTCACCTCCGACACCAAGAACATCGTGGCCACGTTCGGCAATTTCCAGCCGTCACTCATCCTCTCGGTGCCGCGCGTGTTCGAGAAGGTGTACAACAGCGCACACCAGAGCGCCCGCAAGGGCGGCGGCCTCAAGGCGCGGATCTTCCACGAGGCCACCCAGGCCGCCGTCGCCTACTCCAAGGCGACCGAAAGCGGTCGCGTCGGCCCGTTTCTCAAGGTGCGGCACAAGATCTTCGATGTGTTGGTGTTCAGCAAACTCAGGGCCGCACTGGGCGGCCAGTGCGAGCTGGCCATCTCCGGCGGCGCGCCGCTGGGCGCCTTCCTCGGCCACTACTTCAACGGCGTGGGCATCCCCGTCTACGAGGGATACGGACTCACCGAGACCACGGCCGCGTTCAGCGTCAACGTACCCGGTGCGTCGCGCGTTGGCACTGTCGGTAAACCGTTGCCGGGCAACGAGGTTCGTGTCGCAGACGACGGCGAGGTGCTCCTGCACGGCGGCGTCGTGTTCAAGGAGTACTGGAACAACCCGGAGGCCACCGCAACGGCACTGGAGGAGGGTTGGTTCCACACCGGCGACCTGGGCAAGGTGGATGCCGACGGGTTCATCACCATCACCGGCCGCAAGAAGGAACTGATCGTCACCGCGGGAGGCAAGAACGTCTCACCGTCGGGCCTCGAGGACATCATGCGCGCCACCCCACTGGTGTCGCAGGCGGTGGTGGTCGGCGATCAGAAGCCCTTCATCGGTGCGCTGATCACGATCGACCCGGAGGCCTTCCCCGGCTGGAAGCAGAGCACCGGCAAGCCCGCCGACGCAACGGTCTCCGATCTGGCCGACGACCCCGACCTGCGCGCCGAGATCCAGGCGGCGGTCGACGAGGCCAACAAGACGGTGTCGCACGCCGAGGCGATCAAGAAGTTCCGCATCCTGCCGTCGGACTTCTCCGAGGAGAGCGGTGAGATGACACCGACACTCAAGGTGAAGCGCAACGTCGTGGTCGACAAGTACGCCCACGACATCGCCGCGATCTACGGCAAGTAACACGCGGCGGTCCGCATGCGCTGCGGCGCCGTGAGCTGCGGCGCCGCGATTTGTCGGTGGCACGGTTTACGGTGAAACCACGATCGATCGACGCCCCCGTCTCGGGTTTGGTCCGTTTCGGGTTGGTCCGTTTCGGATTTGGTCCGTTTCGGATTTGGTCCGTTTCGGGTGGAGTCGGTCGAAGGGCACCGGTCCGTGATCCTTCCGGTCGAGGCACGTGCCCTCCATCTCCGATGACGTGACCAGAATCCGGCGATGGCCGCAACAACCGAACATCGTGCGTGCCCGCCACAGAGCAGGGTCAAATCCCTTCCCTCTGTGCGATAGGAGCGTCACCGGATGTCAGCATCGTCGTGGTCCGTGTTACCCACCGAGTTTCTCGGTGGGGTGGACCCGGCCTACCCCGACGAGGACGAGATGGTGTCGCTGCTCGGCAGCCTCGACGCCATCCGTCGCGGCGAGTCGTACCTCGCATGGGCGCGCTACCGGATCGTCGCAGTCCTCTACGACCGGCTGGTCGCCGCCCGCGAGATCGGCGACGGCCTGATTGTCGACGGATTCGCCGACGCCGCCGCACGCATCGCGAAACTCTATGCGCTCCCCCGTCGCCGCGCGGAATCGATGCTCGGCGACGCGGTCGCACTGCGCGATCGCCTCCCCGAGGTGTTCGATTGTCTGCGTGACGGTCTCGTCACCGACGAGCAGGCCCGCCTGATCATCGCCCGCACCGATCTGATCGAGGAACGCAATGCGTTGATGCCCGTCGTCGACGGGGCCATCGCGGCCACCCTCCGTGGGAAGAAGGGCGCGTGGACCCGGGCCCGGCTGCGTGACATGGCCGACCGCATAGTCTTCCGAGCCGACCCCCATTGCGTCCGGGAACGTCGCCGCGAGGCCCTGGACAAACGTGGCATGTGGACGGAGAACTTGGGCGACGGCGTCGGCGAGATCACCGGAGTGATGACAGCCGAGAACATCCGCATCGCCGCAGCGGGCGTTCACGCGCTCGCCGACGCCGCCTGCGACCACGACGGCCGCACACGTCCGCAACGCGCCTCCGACGCCATGTTCGCGCTGCTGTCGGGAACTCGTTTCGAATGTCAGTGCGGCCAAGACAACTGCGCCGCAACCATTCCCGACCCCGCCACCATCCCGCCGGCCGACCCCGAAATCGTCATCCACGTGGTCTGCAGCGAAGCCACGCTCACCGCCACCCCGGACACCCACACCCCAGACATCCCCAGCACGCCCGGCACCGCCCCGGCGACGATCGACGTGGAAGCACTCACCGGCTTCCTCGACGGCCACGGCATCATCGGCGACACCCACGTGCGCGACCTGGCGGCGCGGCCCGGTGCGATCATCGCACCACTGGTGCCACCTGACGCGCACCCGGGTCCGGACGGCACCGTCGTCCTACCGGCCCATCAGCCCGCGGACCCGTATCACCCGTCGAACGCACTCGACACGTACGTCCGCTGCCGCGACGGCTACTGCTCCGAACCCGGTTGCGAGTACTCCGCGTGGCGGGCCGACCTCGATCACGTCGAGGAGTACAACCACCACGATCCGGCTGACGGCGGCACCACCGTCGCGGACAATCTCAACGCCAAGTGCCGAACGGGTCATCTGCATAAGACGTTCGGAGAGTGGACCGACGACCAGTACCGCGACAGCAATGGGCGCCTGGTCACCGAGTTCATCACTCCCGAGGGATTTGTCATCCCTGCGGATGCCGAAACCCTCGAAGACCTCTTCCCGGGCCTGCGCGGCATCCGCTTCGAACCACCCGAACCACCACCCCGCCGCCGACGGCGTCGGGATCGCCACCCCGACGACCCCGCCCCCAGCAACCCGGCCCGCCGATCCGGCACCCGGGCCGCGAACAAACATGCCCGTCGGCGTGCCGAGCGACACCGAAACCGCAAGCGCAACAACGCGGGTGGCGACCCGCCCTTCTAGCTCGCACGCGGCGGGTCGGATCACCGCGGACGGTTGGCGAGTGAGATCCGCGGGCTACCCCAAACTGCCGCAGCTACAGCAACTGCCGCAACCGCGCGGCCATGTGCCCCCACTGCCAGTGATCCTCGGTGAAGCGCCGGCCTGCCGCGCCCATGCGCGCCGCGGCCGCTCTGTCTCCGAGGATGCCGAGGATCGCCAGTGCGATGGCAGCGACGTCGGTGCCGTCGACAACGGTGCCGGTGACACCTTCCTGCACCGTTTCCGGTGCACCTCCGGACCTACCCGCAACCACCGGCACACCCGACGCGGATGCCTCCAGGTAAACGATCCCGAATCCCTCCACGTCGAGTCCGCCGCCCCGGGTGCGCGACGGCATCGCGAAAACGTCACCGACGTTGTGATAACTCGGGAGCTCTTCGGCGGGAACCGAACCCGTGAAGATCACGTGCTCGGCAACTCCTTCGTCGGCGGCGAGCTGATGGAGCTTCTTCGCATACGGTCCGCCGCCGACGATGACCAGCGCCGCGTCGGGGATCTCGCGCCGGATCAGCGGGAGCGCGCGGATCAACATGTCCTGCCCTTTGCGCGGCACCAGCCGCGACACGCACGCGATGGTCGGCCGATCCCCCAGCCCCAACTGCTCGCGCACTCTCGCGCGCGCCGCGGCGTCGGGAACGAACCGTCGGGTGTCGACGCCCGGTGGCAGATACTCCAACGCAGCGTCACGACCGAATGCCGAGGCGAACCGGCCGCGCGTGTACTTGCTGACGTAGGTGATGGCATCGGTGTGGTTGCCGATGTAACGCAAGACATTTCGGGCCACCGGCAACATCGACCAGCCCACCTCGTGTCCGTGCGTGCTGGCGATGACGCGGTGGGCACCCGCGCGGCGTAGGTGCGGTGCCAGCACGGCCAGTGGTGCCGCCGCACCGAACCACACGGTGTCGATCTTCTCGGCGCGAACGATCTCGGCCGCACGACGGGCCACGAACGGAGTGGGCAGCATCAGGGTGGTCGGGTGCCGATACACCCGGTAGGGAACGTGCGCGTCGAACTCGACGTGACTCCGCCCGCGCCAGCGCGGCGCATACACCACGATGTCGTCGGCGGGCAGCAACTCGACCAGGTTCTGCAGATACTCCTGGATGCCGCCGGCACGCGGCGGAAAGTCGTTGGTCACCAATAGGGTTCGATGCACTTATCTCCTCATCCGGGCACTTGTTCGGTGAGCCACCGCTGCCAGGACGCCACAAGTTGCGCACGCGTGACGCCCAGCGCCGTCGAGATGGCGACGTCCTGACGGGCGACAACACCCGAGGCGGCGACCCCGCGGTAGAGCGCCTTCAGTCGGACCTCACCGTATCGGTCGGCGACGAAAGCGGCCAGCGACCACGCGGACTGGTAGGCCAGGGCCGATTCCGGTCCCGACACCGCGAACTGCTCATTCGTCGGCAACTGCCGCGGTGGACCGCCCGCGCGTACCGCGGCGGCCAGATCGGGCGCGGCATCCTCGAGCCGAACGTAGGTGCCCTTGCGGCCCACGTACTCCGCGAGACCCTCCGTCATCCACATCGGCGCATCCGCCGCTGTGACCGTACGAGTCGCGACATGTGTCAGCTCGTGGCGCACCACCACACCGAGCACCGGCGACGCCAGGTCCCGCGCAGACGGCGTCAGCACGATCCGCTGACCCGACGCCACGCCTCGGTCGACGGTGCCGAATGTGGTGGCCGCAGCGGCCGCTTGCGTATCGGTCGTACTGCTGCCGGCCACACCGAACTCGGCGGGCTCTGCGGTGGCCACCACCACCGCACGGCGTGGCCACTCGGTGCCCCAGAAGGCGGTCACGGCCGACACCGCGCCCGGGAGTAGGCCGCGGACACGTGTGACGGTCTGCGCCGTCCCCGGATACGACGCCACCACCGACACCCCGCCGCCGGTCAACACGTCGGTGGCGGCGAGCCCGGGCAGCTCCCAGAGCTGCGGATCGGGCACCGGTTCGCTCAGCAGGCGCTGATCGCCGACAAGTCGCCAGGTGTCACCCTCCCCGCTGTCGTAACGAGCGACGATCAGTTGGGTGTCGACGACCACGTCCGGCTCGTCGACACCCGGAAGCGCCGCCCCGCCGAGGGCGTAGTGCAACTCCACCGGCGCCACCCACGTATCGGTACTGCCCGCCGCATCCAGCCGACCGGCCACCTCCGGCGGCACCTGGATCTCGGCCTCTTCCGTGGGCGCGAGCCGGTAGGCGAAGTCGCGCAGCTTCAATGCCCCGCCCCGCGCATCGGCGCTACTCGCGGACGACGACGAGGACGTGCTGCCGCCCCGCGACGCGTCGGCCGAGAGGTTGTCGGCGGCCACCGTGAACCGCGCCACGAATGCACGATCCGCGCCCGCGTCGAACAGGGCACGCAGTGCCGCCTGATCGCCGGATCGGATGTCGCGGGTCAGGTCGTCGAGCAGCCGTTGCACACCCTCGGCGCGTTGTTGCAGGTAGACGTTCGGATTGGTGGTCGTGGTGGCCACCGACGTGCCCGACGTGCCCGACGTGGACGTGGGCGGAGACGAACATGAGAGGGTGCTACCGGCGACCGCAGAGCCCAGGGTCAGGCACACCAGGAATCGACCGATGCTGCGGCGTGCGGCACACACAGCGCGCGGCCGCGGGTCAGGCGTAACGGCGTGCCGCCGCGTATGGCCCGGCCTGGTCGATCGGAACCACCTTCACCGGCACCCCGAACGTGGAGGCATGGATGACGTAGCCGTCGCCGACGTACATGCCGACGTGGTGGGCGTCGGAATAGTAGATGATCAGGTCGCCGGGCTTGAGGTTGTTGCGATCGACCGGTGTACCCGAGGCCATCTGTGCCTCACTCGAGCGGGGAAGGGTTTTGCCTGCCTGCCGGTAGGCCCACACCATCAGTCCCGAGCAGTCGAAGGAATCCGGGCCCGTCGCACCCCACACGTAAGGGTCTCCGATCCGGGTGATGGCCGCCTGGACCGCCACCAGGGACGCCGCAGTGCCCTTCGGGATGAAGCGGGGGTCGAAATCGAACTTCGGTCCACGCAATTCGGCGAGTTGTTTGCCGGTCATCGTCTGATAGATCGCGCGCACCTGGACGGCCTGGAGTTGGAGATCGGCCTGCTTGGCCTGCAGGTCGCCACGAACCCGCTCGGCGGCGGAAACGGCCACCGTGGCCGCGGCAGCGGTGCGGTCGGCGTCGTTCTTGGCGACCGCGGTCTCGGCGCGGGCTCGCTTGAGCCCCTTCAGATCGGCTGCGGCGCGGCGCGAGATCATCTCGAGGCCCGACATCTGGTCGAGCAACGACTGCGGCGAGTCGCTCACCAGCACCGCGTACAACCGGTTGACGCGTGCACCCTTATAGCTCGCGCGCACGATCGTGTCGACCCGCTTCTGGTAGCGGTCGAGCGTCACGCGAGACGTGTCGAGCTTGCCCTGCGCATCGGCGGACGCCTTGCGGGCCGCGGCGACGATCCCCCGCTGCTTGTCGTACTCGATCTGCGCGTTGTGCATGGCCTCGGCCGACTTCTCGGCGTCGGTGCTGAGTTGGGTGTAGCGGGCCAATAGCTGGTCGGCGGTGCGGGTGGGTTCCGCGGTCGCGCGTGGCGCACCCGTGATCGCGCCGAGTTGGGTGACCGCGAGAAGCGCAACGAGGAGCGCGATGACGAACATCGCAGGTCGCATCCGCGTCGACGCGGCCGAACCCGACCCGAAAGGTACCGAAACCACGGTGTTCCTACTCCTAACCGCTTTCGGTCGCCGGACCCGCGGTGTGCCGCGGCAGTGCCGACCACCCTACGGGGGTGGGCACGTCCGGTGACCGGTTCGGGCGGATCACGCGTGTGTGCGCGACCCGCCCGACCTCATACTCTGCTGGCTTCGCGACGCTCAGTAACGCCGGATTCCGGTGAGCTCCCAGTTCTTGACCACATCTTTCTTGACGGGCACACCGTAGGTGGAGGCGTGGATGAACTGCCCGTTGCCGATGTAGAGGCCCGCGTGGCTTCCGCCATTGAAGATGAGCACGTCGCCGGGCTGCGCATCGGCGAGTGTCACCGCGCGTCCGCCGCCGAGCTGACCGTAGCTGTCGCGCGGAATGGTGCGTCCGGCCTGCTTGTAGGACCAGTAGACGAGTCCAGAGCAGTCGAAGGCATTCGGACCGGCCGACCCGTAGGAGTAAGGAGCACCGATCTTGCTCTCCGCCGCCTTCACTGCCTTCTGGCCTGCGGTGAGCACGGGGGCCAGCAGCGACGGGCCGCCCTTGGGCTTGAACTGCTGCGGTACCTGGCCGTCGCTGATGCCCGGGACGCTGAACTTGCCGAGGTTGGGGATCTCGACGGTGGCAGCGGGCGCGGGCTTGGCAACCGGCTTCGCGGCGGGCTGGAACTGCTGTGGGATCTGCTTGGTGTCGACACCGGGCAGCTCGAAATTCCCGAGATTGGGCACGTGGACCGGGGCGGCCAGGGCCGGACCTGCGGCGGCGGCGGCGAGCGAACCGAGCGTGATCGATCCGGCGATCACCGCCTTCTTGGCAACCTTGCCGCGGTCGGGCTGTTCCAAACGATGTTTGGCCACGAAGCGTGTTCTCCTTTGTCTTCTCCCTCGACCGCCGACCGGGTTAGCTGTCGGATTCGGGCCGGAAGAAATGGCCCTACGCGCGTCGTTGCAGGTGCAAACACCCGCATGGAGAGCGCGACTCACCCCGATTCGGATTGCGCCGAAAAAGTGTGGTTCCCCGGTTCGCCGTTGCCATTTGGGCTTCGGCGATTGAGCGGTGACCGTTGCGAACCACTCCTGTTGGAGCGGGACGCTCCGCAAAGGTCTCGGAAAGGTTACGAAATCGGATGCGTGTCTGTCCACTAGGGGACACGATCCGAAAAAACCGTGTCGCGTCAGCTCACCCGCAACGCACGCGGACCGAGTCGCCCGGCGGTGTTCTGACCTGTGCGGATACCACTTCTTGCGGATCGTGCAGCAGAACTCGACGCCATTGCAGACGCGGCGAACACATCGATCGCCGCGAGTATTTCGGCGTCGGGGTCGGCGGGGGCGGCCACCTCGGTCACGACCCCGTCCCTGGGTGCGTTTTCGCAGTTGGGACCGGTAAAGAGCACGTTCATCATGCAGCCCGCACAGGCCTTGTGACGACCGGGACAAGTCGTGCAGTCGATGTGCAACATGTGATCTCCATCTCATTTGTGGTCGGCCGTCGGGTCGGAGTGTTTCCTCGCGTCGTATCGGGCGGCTTCCCCTACTCGTCCGAGGCGACTTCTGGTCCGGAGACGACTCAGTTCGGTCGATCTGCGTTCGAGACGCACACTAGGCACCGGCACCGACAAAACCGTTACGCGCCGAGTGAGGCCCACAACGACGGCACCGGCCGTAACCGCCGGAACCATCCGTCACGGGCGTCGCTCGACAGAACTGTCGTCCCATCGAACTAACGTTCGCGGTGTGACAGTCTCGGGCCATCAACTCTCCTTCACCGATCTCGCCGACGATGGCGTCGCCGACGACTTCTCCGACCGCTCCCTGTTCGAGACAACACTGGTCGTCGTCGACCTCGAGACCACCGGCGGCAGCGCAACCGATGATCGGATCACCGAGATCGGCGCGGTCAAGATCCGTGGGGGTGAGGTGATCGGCGAATTCGCCACGCTCGTCGACCCGGAGCGGTCGATCCCCCCGCAGATCGTGTCGCTCACCGGCATCACCGAGGCCATGGTGTTCGCGGCCCCGCCGATCGCGCAGGTGCTGCCCTCGTTCATCGAGTTCGCGCGCGGCTCGATCCTGGTGGCCCACAACGCGCGATTCGACATGACCTTCTTGCGCCAGAACGCGCTGCGGCTCCATCTGGACTGGCCGTTCACCGCCACGCTGTGCACGGTGACGATGGCGCGACGCATCCTGTCGCGCGAGGAGGCACCAACGGTGCGGCTGTCGGCGCTCGCCGACCTCTTCGACGTCTCCGTGCGCCCCACCCACCGCGCACTCGATGATGCGCGTGCCACCGTCGAGGTGTTCCACCACCTGCTCGAGCGGGTGGGCAATCAGGGAATCCAGAGTTATCGCGAACTCACGCGCTATCTGCCCCGGACCGACCCACGCCTGCGTGCCAAACGTCACCTCGCCGATCACCTGCCCGCCCGGCCCGGTGTCTACCTGTTCCGGGGGCCGTCCGGCGAGGTTCTCTACGTCGGCACCGCCACCGATCTGCGGCGCCGAGTGCGCAGCTATTTCACCGGGGCCGACCCACGCCGACGCATCGGCGAGATGGTGATGCTCGCCACCGGCGTCGACTACGTCGAATGCGCCCACGCGCTGGAGGCCGGTGTGCGTGAGCTGCGGCTGCTCTCCGCCCACGCCCCCGCCTACAACAAGCGGTCCACCCAGCCCTTCCGGGGCTGGTGGGTGACGGTGAGCGCCGAACGGTTCCCCCGGCTGCGCGTCACCCGCTCCCCCGGCGACGTCAGTCTCGGGCCGGTGCCCAACCGCACCACCGCCACGGCCATCGCCGACACCATCTCCCGCGCAGCGGGTCTGCGGACCTGCACCACCCGACTCTCCGGTTCGGCGACGCATCATTGGTGTCGCACACCCGAGGACGGCGGATCACCGGTCGGCGGTTGCGCGGCCGCCGACACCCGTCCCCAGACCGTGCCCGACTACCTGCCACGCGTCACCGCCACCGTCGACCTCCTCACCGGGCAGCGCGACGACCTGCTCGACACGCTCACCGGTCGCCTCGAACGGCTCTCCGCGGCGCACATGTTCGAGACCGCGGCCCGCCACCGCGACCGGGTGGCGGCAACGATCGACAACCTTGCCCGCTGCCAACGCCTGACCGCCTTGTGCTCGATCGCGCAGCTGGTGGTGGCCCGCGGCAACGACTCGGGAGGATGGGAGATCGCGGTGATCCGCCACGGCCGCCTGGCCGCGGCCGGTGTCGCTGCCCGCGGTGTGGCGCCGATGCCCGTCGTCGACATCCTGGTGGCGTCCGCGGAAACCGTGGTTGCCGCCGACGCCGGTCCGCTGCTGGGCGCGCCCGCCGAGGAGGCCGCGCTCCTCTACCGGTGGGTGACCGACACCGGGTCGCGGATCGTGTCGGCCACCGACGCGTTCGCGCTACCCGCCCGCTCCGCACAGCGCAGACTCGAGTGGTCGCAGACGGCCCGGGAGGCCCGTGAGTCGCGAACCGCGGTGCCCGCCCGCCCACTAGGCTTGCGGCCATGATCACCGCCATCGTCCTGATCGACGCCGACGTCCATCAGATCCCGGAAACCGCGCAGGCCGTCGCCGACATTCCCGGTGTCGAAGAGGTGTATTCGTGCGCCGGCGACGTCGACCTGATCGCGAAGATCCGGGTGCGCGATCATGAACAGATCGCCGAGGTGGTGACCGGCCGGATCAATCGACTGCCCGGGGTGCGCCACAGCGCCACCCACATCGCGTTCCGGAGCTACTCCAGTTCCACCGTGGAGGGCGGATTCTCCATCGGCGAGGAGTAGAGACAGCAACCGATGACGGGTCAGGCGCGCGCGAGTGCCCCCGACAGCGCGACCCAGCGATCCAGCAGCGCCGCCGCGGCGCCGGAGTCGATCGCGTCGGCCGCGCGGGCCATGCCCGAACGCAACATGGCGTGCATGCCGGCGTCATCGGTCGGGCCGGTCTGCTCGGTGGCGACGATCGCACCGGCGGCGTTGAGCAGCACCGCATCGCGTACCGGACCGGTGGTGCCGGCCAGCAGGTCGCGCGCGATCGCCGCGTTGACCGTCGCATCACCGCCCTGCAGTGCCGAGAGTTCGACGTAGTCGATGCCGAGTGCTGCCGGGTCCACCGTCAGCGTCCGCACCTCACCTCCCACCACCTGCCACACCGTCGACGTGGTGGTGGTGGTCAACTCGTCGAGACCGTCGTCGCCGCGCACCACCAGCACCGAGCTGTCCCGGTCGGCGAAGGCCCGGGCGAGCACCGGGGCGAGGTCGGCGAATGCGCACCCGATGAGGCCGTGTCGGGGTTGCGCCGGATTCGTCAGCGGTCCGAGCACGTTGAACACCGTCGGAATGCCGATCTGCTGACGCGGCGGGCCGGTGAACCGGAAGGCCGGATGAAAGACCGGGGCGAAGCAGAAACCGATGCCGATCTGGTCCACACCGCGCGCCACGTCGGCCGCCCCGAGCGTGATGGTGACGCCGAGCGCCTCGAGCACGTCGGCGCCACCGCTCTTCGACGATGCCGCGCGGTTGCCGTGTTTGACCACGGCGATGCCGGTGGCCGCCACCACGATCGAGGTCATCGTGGAAATGTTCACCGTGTGCGACCGGTCGCCGCCGGTACCGACGATGTCGACCGCGGGCCGGGACACGTCGACGAGGGTGGCGTGCTCGATCATGGCCTGCGCCAGACCCGACAACTCGGCCGGGGCGGCGCCCTTCATCTTGACGCCGACACCGAAGGCCGCGATCTGCGCGGCAGTGGCGCTGTCGGTCATGATCTCGTTCATCGCCCAGCGGGCCTGCTCGTCGGAGAGGTCGACGCCGTCGGTGACCAGACCGAGGATCTGCGGCCAGGTGAAAGTCTGCGTGCTGCTCACGCCTTGCCACCTTAGTGGGGCCGGTGCGACGAACCTCCCCGGGAGCAGTCCGTCATCCGCCACGATGTTGCAGGATCTGCCACCCGAGGGCGACGCCGCCATGGCGTGAGGCCAGGCTGGCCATCCGCGAGCGCTCCTGTGACAGGTGCACGGCGTCGACCAGCTGCACCCGCGCGAACACCACCACCGTCGTGCCCGCGGGCGCACGCAACCCCGACAATCCGCCCTCGCCGGGGACTCCGCTGTCGGGACCGGCGACCGGTCGGTATCCGTCGAGCGCGGCCAACGTCGCCGCCGCGTCCACCCCGGCGTCGGGCAGGGCGAGCAGGTGGCGCACCACCGACTGCGCGTCGGGTCGCCACATCGAGCCGTCGAGCGCCGCCGACGAGGCCAGCGCGTCGTCGGCGGACTCGGCCACCACGATGAGCGCCGCATCGTCGGGCGTCAGCGTTTCGTCGGATGCGCGCTGACCCCCGGTCACCGCGCGCCGCAACCGATCCCACCGTCGTGGCGGTACCGGCCGGCCGTTCACGTCGTAGGCGCCCGCACCCTGCCCGCCGTGTTCACCCGCAGCCATGAACCGAGCAAACCACCATCGGTCGCGGCCCGCCCGCGTGCGCACCCTCGAACCTGAGAACCTTCCACCGTCCGAAACCGGGCCCGTACCCGCTCGGGCAACACGCCGGAACCCGCCCACCGGCGTCGTCTACCTGCGCGAAGAGAAATAGTTCCCGCGAATATTCGACCCGAGTGGTCACCGCGTACTACGAACCGTCATACTTCAACCTGTGACTAGCGCTGTAGGTACCTCAGGAACAGCCATCACCTCGCGCGTGCACTCGCTGAACCGTCCCAACATGGTGAGCGTCGGCACGATCGTGTGGCTGTCCAGTGAGCTGATGTTCTTCGCGGGACTCTTCGCGATGTACTTCGTCGCACGCGCGAACGCCGGACCCGCCGGCTGGCCGCCGGAGCCCACCGAGCTGAACCTCAAGCTGGCGATTCCCGTCACCACCGTGCTCATCCTGTCGTCGGTGACCTGCCAGATGGGGGTGTTCGCCGCCGAACGCGGTGACGTCTTCGGGCTGCGCCGCTGGTACCTGCTCACGTTCTTCATGGGCGCCTTCTTCGTCTGCGGCCAGGCGTACGAGTACTACCACCTGGTCCACGAGGGCACCACGCTCTCGTCGAGCGCCTACGGGTCGGTGTTCTACATGGCAACCGGCTTCCACGGTCTGCACGTGATCGGCGGACTGATGGCCTTCATCTTCCTGCTGATCCGCACCAAGCTGGCCAAGTTCACGCCGAACCAGGCCACCGCGGCGATCGTCGTCTCGTATTACTGGCACTTCGTCGACATCGTCTGGATCGCCCTGTTCGTCACGATCTACTTCATCCGGTGACGCGACCGTGACGACACACTGACCAGACGCGGGCACCGCTGACGCTCGAGACGCAGCCGCCCCAAGACACAGCACAGAGTCCGTCCGCTTAGTAGAGAGACCAAGATGAGTTCATCTCCACCGCGACCGTCGGATAGCGACGAGGATGCCGGTCAGGCCGACGTGGTCACGTCGAACCGGCCGAGTGCCGCCGCCGCCCGGAAGGCCAAGGCCCGCCGAAAGTTGCGCCGACGCGCCAGCGGCGCACTCCTCCTGCTCGCCGGCCTGCTGTCGGCCGGCGTCATCGCATCGGTGTTGACGCCCAAGCCGCAGGTAGCGGTTGCCGACACCAGCGACGCCGCGCTGATCCAGGACGGCAAGAAGCTCTACGAGAGCTCCTGCATCACCTGTCACGGCGCCAATCTGCAGGGTGTGCCCGACCGCGGACCGTCGCTGATCGGGGTCGGCGACGCCGCCGTGTACTTCCAGGTGTCCACGGGCCGCATGCCCGCAGCCCGCGGTGAAGCGCAGGCACAGCGCAAGCCGGCAAAGTTCAACATGACGCAGATCGACCAGCTCGGCGCCTACGTGCAGTCGATGGGCGGCGGCCCGCGCCCGTATTACGAGCGCAACGCCGACGGCACCCGCAAGACCGAGACGGTGATGCAGCGCCAGCCCGACGGAAGCATGAAGGCCGTGGTCCTCCCGGTGCTCGCGCAGTCGTCGCTGCGCGGCGAGAACCTCGGGCGCGGTAGCGAACTGTTCCGGCTCAACTGCGCGTCGTGCCACAACTTCACCGGTCGTGGTGGCGCGCTGTCGTCGGGCAAGTACGCCCCGACCCTGAGTCACGTCGAAGAGCAGCAGATCTACACGGCCATGCTCACCGGCCCGCAGAACATGCCGAAGTTCTCCAATCGTCAGCTCTCCGTCGACGAGAAGAAGGACATCATCGGATTCATCAAGTACGTCACCGAGTCGAAGCCGCAGGGCGGATTCAGCCTCGGCGGGTTCGGCCCCGTCAGCGAGGGCATGGTGATGTGGTTTGTCGGAGTTGTGGCGGTCGTCGCCGCCGCGATGTGGATGGGATCACGAGCATGAGCGCCAGCGGTAAGGACACCCCGTCGCCTGACGAGCTGGACCAGATGAGCAACGACGAACTGGTCAAGCTCGGCACCAACCTCGACGGCGTGGAGATCATCCACCGCGGCGAGCGTTTCCCCGAGCCGGGTACCAAGGTCGAGAAGCGCGCGGAGCGCCAGGTCGCCCTCTGGTTCACGATCTCGGGAATCTCGGCGATCGCCTGTTTCGTCATCTTCCTGTGGGATCACTGGCACTTCGCCATGCCCGGCACCGCCGGCTACTGGTGGTACACGCTGTACACCCCCTTGCTGGGCGTGACATTCGGCCTGTCGATCCTGTCGATCGGCATCGCTCTGGTGCTGATCACCAAGAAGTTCATCCCGTCGGAGATCTCGGTGCAGGACCGTCACGACGGCCCCGGCTCGACCGAACTCGACAAGAAGACCATCGTCGCCGAGCTCACCGACTCGGGTACCTCGTCGACGCTGGGTCGCCGCAAGATGCTGATCGGCTCCGCGTTGTTCAGTTTCGGCGCCCTCGCGGTCACCGGCCTCGTCGCCGGACTCGGCGGGTTCATCAAGAACCCGTGGGCCAAACGCGAGGACGCCCCGCTGTGGCACACCGGCTGGTCGCCGATCTACAACCCGAAGTCCCAACCCAACGAGACGGTCTTCCTGCGCCGCGACACCGGCAACCCGCTGCAGGTGGCGCTGGTGCGACCCGAAGACCTCGATTCGGGCGCGATGGAAACGGTGTTCCCGTGGCGTGTGTCCGACGGATTCGGTGAGACCGAGGAGTCCCGGGAACGCCTGATCTGGGGATTGCGCTACGTCTCCAACCCCGTGATGCTGATCCGCCTGCGGCCCGAGGACGGCGCTCACGTGATCAAGCGTCGCGGCCAGGAGAGCTTCAACTACGGCGACTACTACGCCTACACCAAGGTGTGCAGCCACCTCGGCTGCCCGACGTCGCTCTACGAGCAGCGCACCAACCGCATCCTCTGCCCCTGCCACCAGTCGCAGTTCAACGCACTCGAATACGCCAAGCCGGTCTTCGGCCCGGCCGCGCGTGCCCTGGCACAACTGCCGCTCACGGTGAATGATCAGGGATACATGGTCGCCGCGGGCGACTTCATCGAACCCGTCGGACCGGCATTCTGGGAGCGCAAGTCATGAGCAATCGTCTCGCGAAGCAGGCCGAGGAGATGGACAGCCGCTATCACCTCGCGTCGGGTATGCGGCGGCAGATCAACAAGGTCTTCCCCAGCCACTGGTCGTTCATGCTCGGTGAGGTCGCCCTCTACAGCTTCGTCATCCTGCTGATCTCGGGCGTCTACCTGACCTTCTTCTTCGACCCGTCGATGTCGGAGGTCACCTACCACGGCGCCTACCAGCCACTCAACGGCGTCATGATGACGCGGGCGTACGAGACCACCCTGAACATCTCGTTCGAGGTCCGTGGCGGCCTGTTCGTCCGTCAGGTGCACCACTGGGCGGCACTGCTGTTCGCGGCGTCGATCATCATCCACATGGCGCGCATCTTCTTCACCGGTGCGTTCCGTCGCCCGCGTGAGGCCAACTGGATCATCGGCTGCCTGCTGCTGATCCTGGCGATGTTCGAGGGCTTCTTCGGCTACTCGCTGCCCGACGACCTGCTCTCGGGTACCGGCGTCCGCGCGGCCATGAGTGGCATCGTGCTCGGAATCCCGTTGGTGGGCACCTGGATTCACTGGGCGCTGTTCGGCGGCCAGTTCCCCGGCGACATCATCATCCCGCGCCTGTACGTGCTGCACATCCTGTTGTTCCCGGGCATCATCCTGGCGCTCATCGGCGCACACCTCGCGCTGGTCTGGTACCAGAAGCACACCCAGTTCCCCGGCCCGGGACGCACCGAGAAGAACGTTGTCGGCGTCCGCATCATGCCGGTCTTCGCTGCCAAGGGTGGTGCGATGTTCGCCCTGACCGCCGGCATCCTGGCCATCATGGCCGGCATCTTCCAGATCAACCCGGTCTGGGTGCTCGGGCCCTACAACCCCGCGCACGTGTCGGCGGGCTCCCAGCCCGACATCTACATGATGTGGACCGACGGTTTGGCGCGTCTGATGCCCGCCTGGGAGCTGTACCTGGGTCATTACACGATTCCCGCGATCTTCTGGGTGGTCGTGATCATCACGATCATGTTCGTGGTGATGTTCGCCTACCCGTGGATCGAGAAGAGCCTCACCGGCGACGACGCCCATCACAACCTGCTGCAGCGGCCGCGTGACACCCCGGTGCGCACCGCGATCGGCGCGATGGCGTTGTCCTTCTACATCATCCTGACGTTGAGCTGCATGAACGACATCATCGCGCTCAAGTTCCACATCTCGCTCAACGCGACCACGTGGATGGGCCGTATCGGCCTGATCATCGTGCCGCCGATCGCGTACTTCATCGCCTACCGCTGGGCACTGGCGTTGCAGCGCAGCGATCGGATGGTGCTCGAGCACGGCATCGAGACCGGCATCATCAAGCGGCTGCCGCAGGGCGAGTACATCGAGGTGCACCAGCCCCTCGGACCTGTCGACGATCATGGCCACCCGATTCCGCTGCCCTACGAGGGTGCAGCACTGCCGAAGCGGATGAACAAGCTCGGATCGTCGGGTGCGCCCGGCACCGGCTCCATTCTGCTGGCCGATCCGCCGGAGGAGCAGCGACGCAACGTGGACGTCGAGCACGAGAACGAACTCGCCGAACAGAAGGCGTTGCGCGAACTGCAGGCGAAGGGCGGCAACCCGCTCGAGTAGCCGCACCCGCGGGCGAGACACATCTCGGCTGCCGACACGTCCATCGTGTCGGCAGCCGAGTTTCTTTCCTGTCCCATCACCTACGGTGGACTGATGCGCCCCAGACGTCTTCGCCGGCCCCGTCCCCTCCCCCACCCCACCGGGTCGGGAAACCAGGACGCCCTGCAGTCGCACGTGCGTGAGCTCACCCGTGGACTCGGTACCCTCGACGCCGAACTCTTCGAAACCCTTGCGCGATCACCGAATCGGCTGCTCGACGAGACGATGCCACCGCTGTCGCGTGCCGCCGATCACGGCAAGCTGTGGTTCGCGATCGCCGGGGGAATGTTGCTCACCGGCAACACCCGGCTGCAGCGTGGCGCGGTGCGTGGCGTGCTGTCCCTGGGGGTCACCAGCGCGTTCACCAACCAAGTGGCCAAACGCGTCCGGCGGCGCCCGCGGCCCACCCCCACGCTGGTCCCGATCCCGCGACGCGGTGCTCATCAGCCGACGTCCAACTCGCTGCCGTCCGGACACTCGGCGAGCGCAGCCGCCTTTGCCGTGGGTGTGGCACTGGAGTCACCGCCGGCCGGACTGATCACCTCCGCGCTGGCCGGCCTGGTCGGTCTCTCCCGGGTCGCCACCGGAGCGCACTACCCGGGTGACGTGATCATCGGTTGGGGCATCGGCGCCGGAATCGCAACCCTCGGCGGCCAGATCGCTCCTCCGATCACCGTGCGCCACATCTCGATCGCCGACCCGTCACTGGTTGGCACACGTCCTCGACCGCACGGAGAGGGCGTCGTCGTGCTCGCCAATCCCACTGCGGGAGACGGCAACGGTGGCGACGTCATCGATCGGGTACGCACAGCACTGCCGCATGCCGAGATCGTGGAACTGGGCCCCGACGACGACTATGCCGAAGTGGCGCAGGCCGCGGCGGCGGGTGCCGAGGTGCTGGCCGTGGCCGGCGGCGACGGTACCGTGTCGACGGTGGCCGCCGCGGCCCATGGTGCCGGAATCCCGCTGGCCGTGTTCCCCGCGGGAACACTCAATCACTTCGCCCGCGATATCGGCTGCGCCACCGTCGACGACACCATCGCCGCCCTGCGTACCGGGACGGTGACACGTGTCGATGCGGTGTGGCTCAACGACACCCGCCTCATTCTCAACACGGCGAGCATCGGCGCCTATCCCCACTTCGTGCGGGCCCGCTCACGCCTCGAACACCGGATGGGCAAGGTGGCCGCGTCGGTGTGGGCACTCGTGCACATCGTGCGGCACACCGAACCGGTGCGGATCGCCGTGGACGGGCGGACCGTCGAGACCTCGTTGTTCCTGCTGGGCAATTCGATGTACGGCTCATCGGGGTTCGCTCCCGCGCGTCGTGCCAGGCTCGACGACGGCCTGCTCGACATCCGCTACATCGACGCCGGCCGGCGATTCACGGTGCTGCGGTTGGCCACCAGCGCGCTCACCGGCCGGTTGCAGCGGTCACCGCTCTACCACGAGGTGCAAACACCGCAGTTCCGGTTCACCGCAGACGATCCGGTGGTCGTCGCGCACGACGGCGAGGTCGGCGAGGATTACCGGGATGCGCGGTTCCGGGTGGACTACCGATCACTCGAGGTGTACGGCACAAGTGTCACGCCCCGTCACATCTGAACGGGCGCAACACGAACGCGCCGCGTCCGGGATCTCCCGGACGCGGCGCGTGAGGTTGATGATCGTCAGTGTTTCTCGGGACCGACGACGTACTCGAACACCAGACCTGCCGCCGAACCCACGATGCAGGCTGCTGCGAAGATCGCGAGCCAGAAATTGCTCGTCGCGAAGCCGATGGCGAACAGTGCGGCGCTGCCGGCGATCAGGATCGGCCACCAGGAGCCCGGACTGAAGAAACCGAGTTCACCTGCGCCGTCTTCGATCTCGGCGTCCTCGTAGTCCTCGGGACGGATCTCGACGCGCCGTGACACGAACCTGAAGTAGGTGCCCGCGATCAGTGTCAGGCCGGCGCTGAAGAACATGCCGACCACACCGACCCACTCCACGCCACGGCTGGTGATCGCGGTGAGGATGGTGTAGACGACGCCCGCGAGAAAGAAGAAGACCGTCAGCAGTTCGAAGATCCGGGCCTCGATTTTCACTGTTGCGCTCCGATCGTGCAGTTGGGCAGGCGAGTGTTGTTCGGATCACCTGTCGCCGTTGCGGTTCCGTTGGACTGTCGTCGGGTGTCGAAGGGAACGGTGACCACCGAGTTGGGTTGCTGGCAGATGTACTGCAGCGCCTGCGCAGGCGTCACGGCCGGATGCCCCTCGCGGTACTTGATGTAGGTGTCGAAGTCCTCCGGAGAGACCGCACGCACCTCGAAATTCATCATCGAATGGTAGGTGCCGCACATTTCCGCGCAGCGGCCCACGAATGCGCCCTCGCGCTCGATCGAAGACACCTGGAACGAGTTGTCGCTGTGGTTCTGCTTCGGGAACGGCAACACGTCGCGCTTGAAGAGGAACTCGGGCACCCAGAAGGAGTGCACCACGTCGGCCGAGGCCAGGTCGAACTCGATGCGACGGTCGGTGGGCACCACCAGAACCGGGATGGTCGAGGACGAACCGATGGTCTCGATCTTGTTGAACTGCAGGTAGTCGCGCACCTCATCGCTGCGTCCGCCGTCGGGTCCGGGGATCTCGATGGTCTCGCCGCTGCCGATCTTCTCGCTCTGCTGCACCTGCAGTTCGAAGGGGTTCGCCCCGCGGACGAAACCGTCGTACTTGGCGCCGTCGGCGAAGGTCACCTCGCGGTAGCCGAACTTCCAGTTCCACTGGAACGCGGTGACATCGACGACGACCTTGGGATCGTCGGTCTTCTTCTCCACCGTTGTCTGCACGATGACGGTGAAGTAGAAGAGCACCGCGATGATGACGAAAGGAATGGCGGTATACGCCAATTCGAGCGGCACGTTGTATGCGGTCTGGCGGGGGAACTCGTCCTTGCCCGGGGCCGACTTGTGACGGTGGAAGGTGATGGTCCAAAAGATCAGGCCCCACACCAGGATTCCCATGACGAGCGCGGTGATGACCGACCAGGTCCACAGATTGCCCATGTCGGTGGCTTCCGGGGTCACACCCGCCGGCCAGCCGAATCGCATCGCGGTGCGGGCGTCGCAACCCGACATCAACAGCGCACCGACACCGAGCGCCACGACAGCTCCGACCCGCTTGAGGCCGACCCGGTTGGCCTTCCGCGACGCGGACGTTGCACGCCGTACGCGGGACCGTTCACCGTGTGCCAATTTCACGCCTTCCTGCTCGCCCGCCGCGCAGTTGCCGCGCACCGAGTCGCATCCCACCTGACCTGCACTGACACCATCGTCCGGTTTCGGTTCCCGCCCCGGTTCTGTGAACGGGGCCCAGCCACCGAAAAACGGTCGTCGCGCCATGTACTACGCAGCGTAGACCAACTCGTGGGAACTTTTTCGGTTGGGGTGTGAACGCGCGTCGTTTTCCGCGCGTCGCGGCCCGCACGGCCCGCGAACCTCCTGCTCGGCTCCGGCCGACGGGTTGGTCTTCCGCGGATACGGCATACTCGTCAGGCAGCCCGGGTATCCATCCCGGCCCCCGTCATCCGCGTCGAAAGAGGCTTTTCTGGTGTGTGGTTTGCTCGGTCTTCTGTCCGCCGACGGTACGGCCGCCGACGCCGTCGAGCTGGTGGCCGACGCTTCGCATTGCATGCGCCACCGCGGCCCGGACGAACCGGGCACCTGGAACGACACCGATCTGGTGTTCGGGTTCAATCGGCTGTCCATCATCGACATCGATCACTCACACCAGCCGCTGCGCTGGGGCCCGACCGACAATCCGGAACGGTACGCACTGGTCTTCAACGGGGAGATCTACAACTACCTCGAGTTGCGTGAGCAACTGGCCCGCGAGAAGGGCGCGCAGTTCGCCACGCAGGGCGACGGTGAAGCCATCGTCGCGGCGTTCCACCACTGGGGTCCCGAGTCGGTACGCCGCCTGCGCGGGATGTTCGCCTTCGCGATCTGGGACACCGAGACACGCAACCTGTTCCTGGCCCGCGACCGGTTCGGCATCAAGCCGATGTTCATCGCGACGGGCCCGGGCGGCACCGCGTTCGGTAGTGAGAAGAAGAGCCTGCTGGAGCTGATCGGCCACCTCGGGCTGTCGGAGGAACTCGACGTGCGCGCGCTCGAGCACTACGTCGAGTTGCAGTACGTACCCGAGCCCGAGACGCTGCACAGCTCGATCCGCCGACTCGAATCGGGCTCGTACGCAACGGTCCGTCCGGGGCAGCCACCGGCGATGCGCCGCTACTTCCACCCCCAGTTCACGGTGCGCCCGTTCACCGACGCCGACCGGCAGAAACGCTACGACGAGATCGCCGAGGTGCTCTCCGATTCGGTGGCCAAGCACATGCGCGCCGACGTCACCGTGGGTTCGTTTCTCTCCGGCGGCATCGACTCGACAGCGATCGCCGCACTGGCCATCCGACACAATCCGGACCTGATCACCTTCACCACCGGCTTCGAACGCGAGGGCTACTCCGAGATCGATGTGGCCGTCGAATCGGCGGAGGCGATCGGTGCCCGCCACATCGTCAAGGTGGTCAGTCCCGAGGAGTACATCGCCGCGATTCCCGAGATCATCTGGTATCTCGACGACCCGGTGGCCGACCCGTCGCTGGTCCCGCTGTACTTCGTCGCGAAGGAAGCGCGCAAGCACGTCAAGGTGGTGCTCTCCGGCGAGGGGGCCGACGAACTGTTCGGCGGGTACACCATCTACAAGGAACCGCTCTCGTTGTCGGCGTTCGACCGGCTACCCGCTTCGGCGCGCCGCCTCGCCGGCAAGATGTCCGACCGAATCCCGGAGGGCACCCGCGGCAAGAGCCTGCTGCACCGCGGTTCGATGACACTCGAGGAGCGCTACTACGGCAACGCGCGCAGCTTCGACGAGGCACGGCTCGCCGCGGTGCTGCGTAAGTACCGGCCCGAGTGGACACACACCGACGTCACCGCGCCGATCTACGCGATGAGCAAGGGCTGGGACCCGGTGGCCCGCATGCAGCACATCGACCTGTTCACCTGGTTGCGCGGCGACATCCTGGTCAAGGCCGACAAGATGACGATGGCCAACTCACTCGAACTGCGGGTGCCGTTCCTGGACCCGGAGGTGTTCGCGATCGCCGAACAACTCCCCTACGACGAGAAGATCTCGCACGGCACCACCAAATATGCGCTGCGCAAGGCACTCGAGCAGATCGTCCCACCGCACGTGCTGCATCGGAAGAAGCTCGGCTTCCCGGTTCCCATCCGGCACTGGCTGGCCGGCGGGGAGATGTACGAGTGGGCGCGCACCACGATCACCTCGTCGCAGACCGACCACCTGTTGAACAAGCCGATGATCCTCGGCATGCTCGACGAGCATCGGGCCGGGACGGTGGACAACAGCCGCCGCCTGTGGACGGTGCTGATGTTCATGGTGTGGCACGCGATCTTCGTCGAACGCTCGCTGGAACCGAAGATCACCGACCACAGCTACCCCGTCCGGCTGTAACCGCCGGTCCTAGAGGGCTTCGGCGATCTCCTTGGCCGCCTCGGCGCCGTAGGCCCCTTCGATGCGCGCGATCGCGGTGTCGAGGTCCCAGGTCCAGTCCTGTGTCGACACCGTCTCGAGAACCAGCACCGCCACCATCGAACCCACCTGCGCGGCCCGCTCGAAGCCGAGTCCCTTGGACAGCGACGAGAGGAAACCGGCGCGGAATCCGTCGCCCACGCCGGTGGGGTCGACCTTCTCGGTTTCGGGCACCACCGCGACGTGCGTACGGGTGCCGTCCCGGTCGACCACCTCGACGCCGCCCGAACCCAGGGTGGTGATCCGGACCCCGATGAGTTCGGACACCTGCGCTTCTGAGAGCCCCGTCTTCTGCCGCAGCAGGCCCCACTCGTATTCGTTGGTGAACAGATAGGCCGCGCCGTCGATGAGCTCACGCGCCTGCTCCCCGTCGAGCCGGGCGAGTTGCTGCGACGGATCGGCGGCGAACCGGACGCCGAGTCGGCGGCACGTCCTGGTGTGGCTCAGCATGGCGGCGGGGTCGTCGGCGCCGATCAGGACGAGGTCGGTGTCGCCCACTCGATTGAGCACGCCGGCAAGGTCGATGTCGCGTGCCTCGCTCATCGCCCCGGCATAGAACGTGGCCAGCTGTGCCATCGTCTCGTCGGTGGTGCACATGAATCGCGCTGTGTGGTGTACGTCGGAGACCTGCACGGCGCTGCAATCCACGCCGTGGGCCTCGAGCCATTGCCGGTAGTCGTGGAAATCCGATCCCACCGCGCCGACGAGGACCGGCGAACCGCCGAGCTCACCCATCGCGTAGGCGATGTTGCCGCCGACCCCGCCGCGCCGGATCACCAGGTCTTCTACGAGGAAGCTCAGCGAGATGTGATCGAGCTGGTCACCGAGGATCTGCTCGGAGAACTTGCCCGGGAACTTCATCAGATGATCGGTTGCGATGGAGCCACAGACGACGATTGTCACGGCGACGACCTCTCGGGGTGCAGTGATGAACACAACATGAACGGCACCCACACGCTACCCAACCGTGCGTGGCGGCCGATGGGGGGCACACGACAATCGACCGCACCCCGGCGTCGGGGTGCGGTCGATGTGGAGGTGCGGTCGATCAGTTGAAGGAGTCGCCGCAGGCGCAGCTGCCGGTCGCATTCGGGTTGTCGATGGTGAAACCCTGCTTCTCGATGGTGTCGACGAAGTCGATCGTGGCGCCCTGCACATAAGGGGCACTCATCCGGTCGACCGCGAGGGTGACACCGGCGAACGCTGCGGTCACGTCGCCGTCGAGGCTGCGATCGTCGAAGAACAGCTGGTAGCGCAGGCCCGCGCAACCGCCGGGCTGCACCGCGATACGCAGCGAGAGGTCGTCACGCCCCTCCTGGTCGAGCAGTGCCTTGGCCTTGGCCGCAGCTGCGTCGGTGAGGATGACACCGGTGGTGGTGGCGGTGCCGGATTCGTTCTGCACGGTCATCGATGCTCCTTGTGTCGGTGTCCAGGCTCTTGAGAAGAGGATTTCGGTGTCGAGGATCTGGATGTCGGGTTCCGGTGTCCGGATTTCGTCATCAACGGTACTCCCCGTCGCGCTATTCCCGCGCGAACCGCCCGGCGGCCTGCGCGGCCAGCAGGGTCAGTTGATGGTCGGCGTCATTCATCGCCACCTCGACCGAACCCGCGATCTCCACGATCGAGTACGCCGCGGCGATCCCCGCGGCCTCGATCTCGGCGGCGGGCAAGGTCACCTGTCCGGCGAACACCACGGTGGGTATGCCGGCCGCCGACGCGGTGGCGGTGAGCGCCGACACAACCTTGCCCCGCAGGGTCTGGGAGTCGAACTTGCCTTCGCCGGTCACCACGAGGTCGGCACGGCTCACCTCGGCGACCTGATCGGTGGCGTCGGCCACGACCGTCGCACCCGACACGCGGTGCCCGCCGAGTGCCAGCAGGGCTGCCCCCAGGCCGCCCGCGGCACCCGCCCCCGGTTCGGCGCTCACGTCGTTGCCCGACATCCCGGCCAGGACGCGCGACCACTGCGTCAGCCGCTCCTCGAGCACACCCACCGTGTCCGGATCCGCGCCCTTCTGCGGACCGAACACCGACGCTGCGCCGAGGGGCCCGAGGAGCGGATTCTCCACGTCCGACGCGGCCACCACCGCGATCCCCGCCATCCGTCGTGTCGCCTGGTCGGGGCCGCCGAGGGCGTCGATCATGCCGCGTCCTCCGTCGGTGGTGGCGCTGCCGCCCAGGCCCACCACCACCTCGGCCACACCGGCGCGCACGGCGGCATCGACGAGTTGACCCACGCCGTAGGTGTCGGCGGCCAGCGACGTCCGGCGCGTGGGACCGCCACCGAGTTGATGTAGGCCGCACGCCTGCGCGCATTCGATGTACCCGACGAGGTGCGCGGGATCGCGGTCGTCGAGCAGCCACTGCGCCGACACCGATGCGCCGAGCGGCCCGGAGACGGTCTCGGTGATCGTGCGACCGAACCGGGTGGCGAGCACATCCACAAACCCCGGTCCGCCATCGGATTGCGGGGCGCGCACGAGGTCGTCTGCGGGACGGACACCACCCCAGCCGCGGGCGATCGCATCGGCGGCCTGCACCGCGGTGAGGGTATTGCCGAAGGAGTCCGGCGCGATCAGGATGCGCATGCCGGGAGTATAGGGAGGTCGGGGAACCCCGGCAGCGCGGATCACCTACCCTCGTGGATGTGAAGTTGCCATGGAAGAAGGACGACGACTCGGCCGTCGAAAGCGCGGTGTCCACGCAGGACTCCGCACACACCGAGGCCGACGAGGCAACCGAGTCGAAGGGCAGTGCGTACACCCCCGGCAAGGGTCGGCCGACGCCGACACGACGTGAGGCACAGGGCCGTCGACGCGGCCCGGTGGCGCCGCCGCCCACCACCCGCGCCGAGGCGCGCGCCCGCAAGAAGGAACTCAAGACCTCGCTGAGCAGGGAGGACCGGCGCAAGGCCGCCGACGATCGAAAGGCGCAGCGCCTCGAGCAGCGCGAGCGCATGATGGCCGGCGACGAACGGTATCTGATGCCACGGGACAAGGGGCCGGTGCGGCGCTATACCCGCGACCTCGTGGACTCCCGTCGCAATTTCGCGGGACTGTTCATGCCGTTCGCGATCCTGCTGATCGTGGTGATGTTCCTGCCCAGCATCCAGGCGTTGTCGACGTATGTGCTGCTCGTGTTCGTCCTGTTCATGGCGATCGACGGCGTGATCCTCGGGCGCATGGTGAATCGACGTGTGGCCGAACGATTCCCGGACTCCACCGACACCGGCTTCCGTCTGGGCTGGTACGCCTTCACGCGCGCGATGCAGCTGCGCATGATGCGGGCGCCCAAGCCGCAGGTGTCCCCCGGCGACGCGGTCTGACGCGAGGATGACCACGAGGGGCACCCGCACGCTGGTGCTCGGGGGCGTGCGGTCGGGCAAATCCGCGGTCGGCGAATCGCTGTTGGCGGCTCACGACGCGGTGCGCTACCTGGCGACCGGTCCGACGTTGACCTCCGACGCGGACTGGGTGGCGCGCGTCGACGCCCACAAACGCCGGCGCGACTCCCGTTACACCACCGTCGAAACCACCGAACTGACCGCGGCGCTGCGCGATGCGCCAGCCACCCCCACGCTGATCGATGACCTGGGCAACTGGCTCGCGGCACGGCTCGACGCCTCGAACGGCTGGGCCGGCGGTGACGGGGGCGCCGACATCGGCGATCTGTGCGCGGCCGTCGACTCATTCGAGTCCGACCTCGTGCTGATCAGCCCCGAGGTGGGACTCTCGCCGGTGCCGCCGACCCCGGCGGGCCGGGTGTTCCAGGACCGGCTGGGGACGCTCAACGCCGCCGTCGCCGCCGTCTGCGATCGCGTGCTGCTGGTCGTGGCCGGCCGGGTCGTGGAGCTGCCGAGCGTGCCCACAACCGCGTCGAGCGTGCCCACATCCGAGTCGAGCGTGCCCACAACCGCGTCGAGCGTGCCCACATCCCCGTCGAGCGTGTCCGCGGCGGCGGCGTTCGGGGTGACCGCCGGCCGCGTGGATCCCACCGACGCCGAGGTTTTCGACGCCGTCGATCCGCCCGACGCACAGATCGTCGACGCCGCCCGAGACCGCCAGCGCTCGCTGACCAAACCTGCCGGTTCGCTGGGCCGCGTCGAGGAATTGGGGGTATGGATCTCGGCATGCCAAGGCGTTTGCCCGCCCCGGCCGATCGAGCAGCCGACGGTCGTGGTCTTCGCCGGCGACCACGGCGTGGCGGCCGACGGTGTTTCTGCCTACCCGCCGGAGGTCACCGCGCAGATGGTGGCGAACATCGCGACCGGTGGCGCGGCGGTCAATGTGCTGGCGCGCGCCGGCGGCGCGCTGGTTCGCGTCGTCGACATGGCCGTCGACGCCGACACCGCCCCGGAGATCTCCACGTTCAAGGTGCGACGCGGCAGCCGCGACCTGAGGGTCGAGGATGCGTTGACCCTCGCCGAGACCCGCGAGGCTCTCGCCGCCGGCCGGGCGATCGTCGACGATCTCGTCGATTCCGGCGTGGATCTTCTGATCGCCGGCGATATGGGCATCGGCAACACCACGCCCGCCGCCGTCATCGTCGGCACGCTCACCCGGCACGAGCCGGTCGAGGTGGTGGGCCGTGGCACCGGCATCGATGACCTGGGCTGGATGCGCAAGACCGCCGCGATCCGCGACGGCATGCGACGTGGACGCGCCTATATCCACGATCCCCTCGCCCTGCTTGCCGCCGTCGGCGGCGCCGACATCGCGGCGATGACGGGATTCCTCGCCCAGGCCGCAGTGCGCCGCACGCCGGTGATCCTCGATGGCGTGGTGGTGACCGCCGCGGCGCTACTGGCCGCCGACCTCGCGCCCGGTGCGGCGCGGTGGTGGGTCGCCGGACACCGCTCGGTGGAACCGGCGCACTCCTTCGCACTCGAGCACCTCGACCTCGAACCCATCCTCGACCTCGGCATGCGGCTCGGCGAGGGCAGCGGAGCACTCATGGCGCTGCCCACGGTGACCTCGTCGGTGCACATCCTGCGCGGGATGGCGACATTCGGTGAGGCCGGTGTCAGCGAATCCGCCGACACCGAGTCGGCGACGCGCGGCGCGAGCGTCTGATCCGTCGTGACCGAGCGCGACCGCACGGGGCGCGTCGGCCTCGTCCGTGCCCTCGGCGGTGCGCTGTCGTGGCTCACCGTGATCCCGGTGCCCGCCCCGCACACGATCGACCGGCGCTTCGGCGGCGCCGTCATCACCGCGGTGCCGGTTGTCGGGGCGCTGCTCGGCGCCACCGCGGCCGCGCTCGCCTGGGCGCTGTCGCAGACCGCGCTCCCGCCGACGCTGATCGGCGTGTTGACGGTGGCCACGCTCGCGCTGCTGACCCGCGGCATGCATCTCGACGGCCTCGCCGACACCGCCGACGGTCTCGGCTGCTACGGATCGCCCGAACGGGTCGCGGACGTGATGCGCAGCGGCAGTACCGGGCCGTTCGGGGTGGCCACCGTCGTCGTCGTGATGCTGATCGAGGCGGCGGGTATCGCGGCTCTCGGCGAACAGCACCGGTGGGCCGGGATCGCCGTGGCCGTGCTGCTCGGACGGGTGGCGGTGATCGTCGCCTGTCGACGCCGACTCCGACCGGCTCATCCGGACGGGTTCGGCGCCCTGGTCGCCGGAACACAATGGTGGTCGATATGGGTGTGGATCCCGATCGCGATCGTCTGTGCAGGCCTGGCAGGTGCCGCCGACAGTGGACCGGGCGGGGCCGTGCGGGCGGCGCTCACCGCGCTCGTCGTGTTGGGGTTCGCGTGGATGTTCACCCGACATTGCGCACGCCGGATGGGCGGCATCCCCGGTGACGTACTCGGGGCCGTCATCGAACTCGGCACGGCGATCGCCCTGGTTGGGCTGTTGATCTAGCCGGATCGTGGATCGAGTCGATCAGCCGTGCCACTCCTGCCCCTCGGCGCGGGCGTTGAGTTCATAGGCGATGGCGCCGTCGATGCTCTCACGGATGATGTCGGCCTGACCCGCATGCCGCGCCACCTCGGTGATCAAGTGATCCAACACCCATCGCACGTTCCACGACTCGAGGTCCTTGGGAAACCACGGCGCGTCGGGCACCGGCACCCGGGCGTCGAGATCGAACACCGCGATCCGCGCCGGAAGCGATGCCACCAACCGGTCGTACACCGCGAGCACGTCGTCGAGACCGAGATCGGGTACCTCCGCCCCGCTGAAGTTCTCCACGGGCAGCCCCATCTGTGCGGTCAGCTCCGCGACCTGCTCAACGGTGCGCCGCGCCGGTGCGCTCTCCACGCTCGACATCCACATCTCCACGCACTGCGCGACGTGGGTCAGCAAACCCAGGATGGACAGTGCGCCCGCGGTCGGGGTCAGCCGCGACTGCGCGTCGTCGAGCCCGAGCGCGGTGGTCCGCAGTTGCTCGCATTGCTGCACCAGGAATCGGGTGAGGGCGTCATGTTCGTCGGTGACGGTCGGTGCCAGAAATCCCATTGTTCTCTCCTCGGATCGGGGATCGGTCACGACGAGAATGACGGGTATCGCGGACACCTGCGGTCCCCGATACCCGCCTTCACGGGAAAGAGATTCTGGGCGGCTGCCGACACCGCCTCAGCGGTGATACAGCTCGGTCATCCAGCCATGGGTGTCGGCGAAGGTGCCGCGCTGAATCCCGGTGAGCGTGTCACGCAGCGCCTGGGTGACCTCACCGGTGGTCCCGTCGCCGATGGTGTAGTCCTCGGTCTCGCCCTTGACCCGGCCGACGGGGGTGATCACCGCGGCGGTGCCGCACGCGAACACCTCGGTGATGTCGCCGGAGGCGACGCCCTTGCGCAGTTCCTCCGTGCTGATCCGGCGCTCCTCCACCGAGAACCCCGCGTCGGTCGCCAGGGTGAGCAGCGACTCGCGAGTGATACCGGGCAGCAACGACCCGGTCAGTTCCGGCGTGACCAGTCGCGCGTCCGCGCCGGAACCGAACACGAAGAACAGGTTCATGCCGCCCATCTCCTCGATGAAACGACGTTCGACGGCATCGAGCCAGACCACCTGGTCACAGCCCTCGGCGGTGGCCTGGGCCTGCGCCAGGAACGCGGCCGCGTAGTTGCCGCCGCACTTGGCGGCCCCGGTGCCGCCGGGCGCGGCACGCACGTACTCGGTGCTCAGCCACACACTCACCGGTTTGATCCCGCGGGAGAAATACGCCCCGGCCGGTGAGGCGATCACCGCGTACACGTATTGACCCGACGGCGCGTTGACACCGAGGCCGGCCTGCGAGGCGAACATGAAGGGCCGCAGATACAGCGACTCCTCACCGCCGGCATCGGGCACCCATTCGTTGTCGGCGTCGAGCAGCGCGCGTAGCGAGCCGATGAAGTCGTCCACCGGGAGCGGCGGCATCGCCAGTCGCTCGGCGGAGCGCTGCAATCGCAACGCGTTGGCCTCGGGCCGGAATGCCGCGATCGAACCGTCGGGCTGCCGGTACGCCTTGAGCCCCTCGAAGACCTCTTGGCCGTAATGCAGCACCATCGCCGACGGGTCGAGCGCGATCGGACCGTAGGGCGTCACCTTCGCGTTGTGCCAGCCCCGGTCCACGTCGTAATCCACCAGCACCATGTTGTCGGTGAAGTACTTGCCGAAACCGGGGGCGGAGAGAATCTCCGCGCGCCGCGTCTCCGACACCGGATGCGGATGCTCGGTACGGGTGAACTGCAAGGTCATTGCGCAATGGTAGCGCCGCACCGCAATCGATTTCGAACCGCGGCGTGCACCCCGACCGGCCCCTGCCCCGGGATCACACGTGCGACTCGACGAACGGCGGGATCACCACCTCGCAGGTCAGTGCGCGTCCACGCACGTCGACCACCACCTCGGCGCCCTTTTTGATGCCCGACGCGGTGTCGATCAGCGCCAGCGCGATCCCCTGTTTGAGGGTCGGCGAGAAGGTCCCCGAGGTGCATTCCCCCACCTTCTCGCCACCGGGACCCGACAGCACGCTCAACCCCGCACGCGGCACGCCACGGCCCGTTGCGCGCAGCCCGTACAGCCGACGGGCGGGTCCGGCCTCTTTCTCGGCGCGCAGCGCGTCGCGACCGAAGAAGGCGGGTTTGTCCCATCCGACGGCCCAGCCGGTGCGCGCCTGATTCGGCGTGATGTCCGGGGACAGTTCATGTCCGTGCAGGGCGTATCCCATCTCGGTGCGCAGTGTGTCGCGCGCGCCGAGGCCCGCGGGTTGGCCACCGGCCGCACTCACCTGCGCGAGGAGAGCGTCGAACACCGGGCCGGCGTCGTCCCACCGCGGCAGGATCTCGTAGCCGCGTTCGCCGGTGTATCCGGTGCGGCACACCCGTACCGGATAGGCCGCGTCGCCGGCACGCAGTTCGGCGTCGGCGAAGGCCATGTATTCCATCTCGGTGGGCAACCCCACCGCCGCGAGCACGTCGGGACTCTTCGGGCCCTGTACTGCGAACACCGCGTAATCCCGATGCTGATCGGTGATCTCCACCCCGTCGGGTGCGACCGCGGCCAACGCCGCCACCACCGTGGCGGTGTTGGCCGCGTTGGGCACCAGGAACACTTCGTCGTCGGCCACCAGGTAGGCGATCAGATCGTCGATCACACCGCCGGAGTCGTTGCAGCACAACGTGTATTGCGCCTTTCCGGGGCGGATCTTGCCGAGATCGTTGGTCAGCGTGGAGTTGACGAACGTCGCCGCGCCCGGCCCGGCGACGAGAGCTTTGCCGAGATGGCTGACGTCGAAGATGCCCACCGCCTCGCGCACCGCGGTGTGTTCGGCAACGGTGCCCGCGTAGGAGACGGGCATGTTCCATCCGCCGAACTCGGCGAACGTGGCTCCGAGGGCGCTGTGACGATCGGCGATGGGTCCGGCGAGCAGTTCGGTCATGGCGCTCAGGTTAGCGTCACGCCGCAAGCACGGTCACGCCGCTTCAGCCTCCGACCATCCCCGACGGGACTCGCGTCAGCCAGGTGATTCACCGGTCTCGCGCCTCACGGCACCCCGTATCCCTGAATCCCCCGTACGGTGCGCACGTCGAAATGGGCCAGCGTGACTCCCTGCGCCTCGGCACCCCCGACAGTGGTCACGGTGTCACCGTGGCGTGCGACGACGATGTTGGTGTGCTGGCGGAAGTGACTGGGTTTGTCGTAGAGCACGATGTCCCCGGGTTCGGGGGTGCGGGTCGGCGGACGCCACCGCCCGCTGGCATGCAGATAGTCGGTCAGCGTCGCCACACCGGGGATCCGCCACGACCCCGAATTCGGGTTGTCGAACGGCACTCCCGCCTTGCGCATCGTGGTGCTGACGAAGTCGGCGCACCACGACTCCTCGACACCGTCGGAATACGTAGTGCCGGGCGCGTTCTCGTCGTACTGGGCGTGCACGATGGCGACGATCCGCGCCCGTACCGGACTCAGCCCGGCGGTGTCGACGGCGGGAAAACGCGGTCGCGCCGATCCCAGGAAGGGCGTACCCGCCGCACGGGTGAGAATGCCGTCGGGGTCGGATGCCCGATGCACCGCAACCACCGCGCCCACCCCAACGACGATGGCCACCAGGATCGCCGCGCCGGCGACCCGGGGCCACCTCCGTCGGTTGTGCGACGCGCTGGTAGTGCTGGTCACCGCGTCAGCCTAGGTGCCACACCGGCGCCGGCCGACCGAACGGGGCAGCGATGTCGGTCCGCCAAATGACGTGGCAGAGTTGACCCGTGAGCAAGAACGAGAACGTCGACCGCACACGCGGCCCACAGATCCAATTGGCCTCTTCCCTCGACAAGGCGGATGACGCCCTGGTCATCGGCCTCATCTCCCCCGACCCCGACGCCGACGAGCCACCGACCCTCGTGGTGGGCGACGGCGTGCTCGACGACGCGCAGGCGTCGGCGATCACCACCGCGTTGACCGCACTCGGCGCCACCGGCAAGCACGGCGAGGTGACATCGGTGCCCGCACCGCCGACCCTCGGCGTCGACGTCGTGGTCGCCGTCGGCGTGGGGTCCGCCGACGACCTCGACGACGACGAGAAGCTCCGACAGGCCGCCGGGGTCGTATCTCGTGCGCTCGACGGGCACACGCGGATCGCCACCACCCTCGCGACCGCTGCGATCGCGCCGGTGGCCGAGGGGTTCTTTCTCGGCTCGTACCGTTTCGACGAATTCCGCTCCGACAAGTCCCGGCCGAAGAAGACCCCGCCGTCCACCGTTCGGCTCCTCGTCGAGGACACCGGCAAAGCTGCCGCCGCCGAACTCGACCACGCCGTCGCCGTCGCCGACGCGACCGCCATCGCCCGTGACTTCGTGAACACACCGCCGAGCCACCTCTACCCGGCCGAGTTCGCCGAGCGTGCTCGGGCGTTGGGCAGCAAGGCCGGACTGAAGGTGGAGATCCTCGACGACGCGCAACTGGCCAAGGACGGCTACGGCGGCGTCATCGGCGTGGGACAGGGCAGTTCCCGCCCGCCCCGCCTGGTACGGCTGACCCACGCCGGCGCCAAGGGCGCCAAGAAGGTCGCTCTGGTGGGCAAGGGCATCACGTTCGACACCGGTGGCATCTCCATCAAGCCGGCCGCGAACATGGAGAACATGACCTCCGACATGGGAGGTGCCGCGGCGGTCATCGCCGCGACGATCCTCGCCGCGCGGCTGGGCCTCGACGTGTCGGTGACCGCAACGGTCCCGATGGCCGAGAACATGCCGTCGAGCACCGCGCAGCGGCCCGGCGACGTCCTCACCCAGTACGGCGGCACCACCGTCGAGGTGATCAACACCGACGCCGAGGGGCGTCTGGTCCTCGCCGACGCCATCGTGCGCGCCTGCGAGGACGAGCCCGACTACCTCATCGACACCGCCACCCTCACCGGCGCGCAGATGGTGGCGCTGGGCAACCGCACCTCGGGTGTGATGGGGACCGACGACTTCCGCGACCGCGTGGCCGAACTCTCGGCAGAGGTCGGAGAAAACGCCTGGCCGATGCCGCTGCCGAGCGAGCTGCGCGCCGACCTCAAATCCCGTGTCGCCGACCTCGCCAACGTGGCACCGCACCGCTGGGGCGGCATGCTCGTCGCAGGGCTCTTCCTCAAGGACTTCGTGCCCGAGGGCGTGCAATGGGCCCACATCGACATCGCCGGACCGGCTTTCAACACCAGCGGCCCGTGGGGCTACACCCCCAAGGGTGGTACGGGCGTACCCGTCCGCACCATCGCCCGGGTTCTCGAGGACATCGGCGAGAACGGGTGAGCCGGTGACCCGCCGGTGAACCCACAGTGACCCTCGTGCCGACATGCCACGTGTGCCGGGCCACCGGCGGGTAGGGTTTACACGCGTGGGGGCCGACCACCCGCAGCCACCCGGATCCGGTGACACACCCGCCACCGGCACCACCACAGACACACGTCGAGTTGAGGAGTCAACAACGATGGCCTTCTCCGTCCAGATGCCCGCCCTCGGTGAAAGCGTCACCGAGGGGACAGTCACCAGGTGGCTGAAGGAGGAGGGAGACACCGTCGAGGCCGACGAGCCATTGCTCGAGGTCTCCACCGACAAGGTCGATACCGAAATCCCCGCACCGGCGTCGGGCGTGCTCACCAAGATCATCGCGAATGAGGACGACGTGGTGGAGGTCGGCGGCGATCTGGCCCTGATCGGCGAGGAGGGCGAGTCGCCTGCCGACGACGACTCATCGGATTCCGCGTCGTCGGGCGGCACCGAGCCCGAGGACGCCGCCGAACCGGAACCAGAGCCGGAAGCACCCTCGACCGACTCCGACGCCCCGGCGGAGAAGCCGACGGCGAAGGCCGCTCCGAGCGGGTCGTCGGGCACGGACGTGCTGATGCCCGAACTCGGCGAATCGGTCACCGAGGGCACCGTCACCAACTGGCTCAAGTCGGTGGGCGACGAAGTGGCCGCCGACGAACCGCTGCTCGAGGTGTCCACCGACAAGGTCGACACGGAGATTCCGTCGCCGGTTGCCGGCACGCTGCTCGAGATCGTCGCCGAGGAGGACGACGTGGTCGAGGTCGGCGGCAAGCTGGCGGTGATCGGAGACGCCTCGGCGGCGAAGTCCGAACCCGAACCGGAGCCCGAGCCCGAACCCGAGCCGGAACCCGCGAAGTCCGAGCCGGAGCCCGAACCGGAACCGGAGCCCGAACCCGAACCGGAGCCCGAGCCGGAACCCGCGAAGGCGACGGAGTCCGAGCCGCCGACCATGGAGTCGACGCCGTATGTGACCCCGCTGGTGCGAAAGCTGGCCGCGGAGAACGACATCGACCTCAACTCGCTGAAGGGCACCGGCGTCGGCGGTCGCATTCGCAAGCAGGACGTCCTCGCTGCGGCCGAGGCGAAGAAGGCTCCCGAACCAGAGCCCACCCCGGCACCCGCTGCCGCCGCCCCGGCGGCACCCTCGGCGCCGAGCGCGGGCAAGGAGATCCGTCCGGAACTCGCCGAGTTGCGCGGCACCACCCAGAAGATCAACCGCATTCGGCAGATCACCGCGAAGAAGACCCGGGAGTCGCTGCAGACCAGCGCACAACTCACGCAGGTGTTCGAGGTCGACATGACCAAGATCGTCACGCTGCGCAAGGCGGCCAAAGATTCGTTCCGCACCGCCGAGGGCGTCAACCTGACGTTCCTGCCGTTCATCGCCAAGGCGGTGGTCGAGTCGCTCAAGCTGCATCCCAACGTCAACGCGTCGATCGACGAGGACAAGAAGGAGATCACCTACTACGAGAAGGTGCATCTCGGTATCGCGGTGGACACCGAGCAGGGCCTGCTCTCGCCGGTGATCCACAATGCCGATGATCTGTCGATCGCCGGACTCGCCCGGGCGATCGCCGACATCGCGGGCCGGGCCCGCAGCAACAAGCTCAAGCCCGACGAGTTGGCCGGCGGCACCTTCACGATCACCAACATCGGCAGCCAGGGCGCGCTGTTCGACACGCCCATCCTGGTTCCGCCGCAGGCGGCGATGCTGGGCACCGGCGCGATCGTCAAGCGTCCGGTGGTGATCACCGGTGAGGACGGTTCGGAGTCGATCGCGGTGCGGTCGATGTCGTATCTGCCGCTGACCTACGATCACCGCCTGATCGACGGCGCCGACGCGGGCCGCTTCCTGACCACGATCAAGAAGCGACTCGAGGCCGGCGAGTTCGCCGCGGATCTCGGGCTCTGACGGAACCGATGCTCATTGCCGTCGCGGGCTCACAGGGACTGATCGGGTCGTCCCTGACCACCGCGCTGACCGATGCCGGCCACACCGTGCGGCGCCTGGTCCGGCGTGAGCCGCACGCCGCCGACGAGTTCGCCTGGGACCCCGAGACCATCGGGGTGCCCGCTGAGGCGATCGACGGTGCGGACGCGGTGGTGAGTCTCGGCGGTGTCGGGGTTGGCAACCAGCGGTGGACGGGCAGATTCAAACAGGAACTGCGTGATTCGCGCGTCACCCCGACAGAGGTGATCGCCGAGGCGGTCCGCGACGCCGCGGTGCCCACCTTCATCAGTGCGAGCGCCACCGGTTTCTACGGCAACACCGGTGACACCCCGGCCACCGAATCCACCCCCGCCGGTGACGGATTCCTGGCCGACCTGGTGACCGACTGGGAGGACGCGGCCACCGCCAACGCCGGCCCCGACACCCGGGTGGTGCTGCTGCGGACGGCACCGGTGCTTGCGCCCTCCGGGGGCATTCTGGGCAAGCTCAAGCCGTTGTTCACCCTCGGTCTCGGCGGCAGCATCGGCAGCGGAGAGCAGTACTTCTCGTGGATCAGTCTTCTCGACGAGGTACGTGCGATCGAATTCCTGCTGACCTCGTCGGTCCGCGGTCCCGTCAACCTCGCCGCCCCCGGGGCGGTTCGGTTCGCCACGTTCGTCGACGAGCTCGGGCGTGCGGTGCACCGGCCCACCCTGTTCAAGGTGCCGGCCTTCGCGGCCCGGCTGGCGGGCGGCGAGATGGCCGAGGAAATGATTCTGTTCAGTCAACGCGTTGCACCCGGTGTGCTGACCGACAACCACTTCGAGTTCACTCATCCCGACCTCTCCGCGGCCCTGGCCTACGCGACAGCCTGAGGCGGCGATGAGCGAGCGCACCCGCCGGGAATCAATCCGCGTCGTCGACACGCCCGTCGAGGTCTCGCGCCTCGGCGTCGTCGACTACGGCGCCACCTATGACCACCAGCACGCCCTGGCCGCCGACCGTGCCGGCGGTGCGCTCGATCACGACGTGCTGCTGCTGCTCGAACACCCGTCGACCTACACCGCGGGCAAGCGGACCGAAGACGCCGACCGGCCCACCAACGGCGCGGAGGTCGTCGACGTCGACCGGGGCGGGCGTATCACCTGGCACGGCCCCGGACAGCTCGTCGGGTACCCGATCGTGGCACTCGCCGAGCCCCTCGACGTCGTCGACTATGTCCGGCGCATCGAGTCGGCGCTGATCGAGGTGTGCGCCCACTTCGGTGTGGACGCGGGCCGCGTGGCGGGACGCTCGGGGGTGTGGGTGTGCGACGCCGCGGGTGAACGCAAGCTCGGTCAGATCGGTATCCGGGTGGCACGCGGGGTCACCCTGCACGGTTTCGCCCTCAACGTGAATCCGGACATGAGTGCCTTCGACGCGATCGTGCCGTGCGGCATCGCCGACGCGGGCGTCACGTCCCTGTGCGCCGAGGCCGGCGCACCGATCGGTGTCGACGATGTCATCGGTCCGGTCGCCGAAGCAGTCGCGTTCGCCCTCGACCATCGCGGTCCCGCGCCGACGGGAACCCTCACCGCACCGCGCGTAGCATCGGTGCGGTGACCGTGACCGGAGATCCCACCCCCTCGTCCACCTCCCGGGTCGCAGCGCAGACGCCCAACGCGCCGGACGGCCGCAAGCTGTTGCGCCTGGAGATCCGCAACGCGCAGACCCCCATCGAGCGCAAACCCAAGTGGATCAAGACCCGTGCCACGATGGGCCCCGAGTACAGCGAACTCAAGGGCCTGGTCAAGCGCGAAGGCCTGCACACCGTGTGCGAGGAAGCCGGCTGCCCCAACATCTACGAGTGCTGGGAAGACCGGGAGGCCACCTTCCTCATCGGTGGTGAACAGTGCACCCGACGCTGCGACTTCTGCCAGATCGACACCGGCAAACCCGCCGAACTCGATCGCGACGAGCCCCGCCGGGTCGCCGAGAGCGTGCAGGCCATGGGCTTGCGCTACTCGACCATCACCGGTGTGGCCCGCGACGACCTCCCCGACGAGGGCGCGTGGCTCTACGCCGAGACGGTGCGCGCCATCCATCAGCTCAATCCCGGTACCGGCGTGGAGAATCTGATTCCCGATTTCCACGCCGAGCCGGACCTGCTCGCCGAGGTCTTCGACGCACGCCCGGAGGTGCTGGCCCACAACCTCGAAACCGTGCCACGCATCTTCAAGCGCATCCGGCCCGCATTCCGCTACGACCGGTCCCTCGATGTGCTCACCCAGGCACGCGATTTCGGCCTGGTCACCAAGTCGAACCTCATCCTCGGCATGGGCGAGACCCCCGACGAGGTGCGGGAGGCGATGGTCGACCTGCACGACGCCGGCTGCGACATCCTCACCATCACCCAGTACCTGCGGCCCTCGCCGCGCCATCATCCGGTGGAGCGGTGGGTCAAGCCCGAAGAATTCGTCGAGCACTCCGACTTCGCGCGCGACCTCGGCTTCGCCGGGGTGATGGCCGGACCGCTGGTGCGCTCGTCCTACCGGGCGGGGCGGCTCTACGCACAGGCCATGGCACACCACGGGCGGACCCTGTCGCCGGCGATGGCGCATCTCGCCGAGGAGGGGTCGGCGAGCCAGGAGGCATCGAGCCTCTTGCAGCGCCTCGCCCGCTGAGCCGTATCCTGGACGGCATGGCAAAGGCGCAGTCCACGAGCAAGGAAGCGAAGGCCGCTGCGAAGCAGGCCCGCAAGAAGGCGTCCAAGGAGCGTCGCCAACAGCTGTGGCAGGCCTTCCAGATGCAGCGCAAGGAAGACAAGCGGCTGATCCCGTACATGGTCGGCGTGTTCGCGGTGATCGTGGCGATCTTCGTGGTGCTCGGCCTCGCGTTCGGGAATGTCTGGCTCTTCACCCCGATGGGTGTGATCCTCGGTTTGCTCGCCGCCTTCGTACTCTTCGGCCGCCGTGTCCAGAAATCGGTGTACACCAAGGCCGACGGCCAGCCGGGCGCCGCCGGGTGGGCACTGAGCAACATGCGTGGGCAGTGGCGGGTGAGTCAGGCCGTTGCCGGTACCAGTCACCTCGACGCGGTGCACCGGGTGATCGGCAAGCCCGGCATCATTCTCGTCGCCGAGGGCTCCCCCACCCGGGTGAAATCGCTGGTGGCACAGGAGAAGAAGAAGGCCGCACGCGTGGTGGGCGACACCCCGATCTACGAGGTGTACGTGGGCAACGAGGACGGGCAGGTCCAGTTGTCGAAGCTGGAGAAACACCTCAACAAACTGCCCAAGAACATCGACGGCAAGCGCATGGATGCGCTCGAGGGTCGTCTGGCGGCCCTGGGCGGCCGGACCTCCGGCCCGGCGATGCCGAAGGGACCGGTTCCCGCGAACGCCAAGATGCGCAGCATGCAACGGGCCGCCAAGCGCCGCTGAGCGGCCGTCGACTTGCCACGTGACGTGCCCGATACGGCGTCCGTCATCGGCACCGTGAGTCACGGCGTGAGCGCGCGGCATCGACCACCCCGGTGAACAGCCGCAGGTCGTCGGGCGATTCCTCGGGATGCCACTGGACCCCGAGCACGAACGGTTCTCCGGGTCTCTCAACCCCCTCGATCACCCCGTCGGCGTCGCATGCGGAAACGGTCAGCGAGTCGGCAGCCCGATCGATCGCCTGATGGTGATAGCACTGCGCGGTCACCCGGTGACCGACCAGCGACGCGAGCCGGGTGCCCGGCGTCACCGTGATGTCGGTCGCCGAGAACACCGCGTTTCCCGCTCGGTGGCCCGAGTGCCCCACCACGTCGGGTAGGTGCTGGTGCAAGGTTCCGCCGAGGGCCACATTGAGCACCTGCGCTCCGCGGCAGATGCCGAGCACCGGCACGCCCTGCGCGAGCGCGGCGTCGAGGAGCGCGAACTCCCAGTCGTCCCGTGCTCGGTCCGGGGCGTCGTTCTCCGGATGCGGAACCGTGCCGTACCGTGCCGGGTCGACGTCCTTGCCACCGGTCAGCACCAGCGCGTCGAGTCCCGCCATCACGGCCTCGGCCCCGGTGATTGCCTGCGGCGGCAACATCACCGCCACCCCGCCCGCGCGCGTGACACCGTCGAGATACACATGTGGCAACAAGCTGGCGTGCACATCCCAGACGCCGGTTTGTGCCTGCTGCAGATAGGTGGTGAGGCCGACGATCGGCGGCGGCGTAGCCACCGGTCAGCGGGTGCGGATGATCGCGGTGCCGGTCGCGCGGTCGTGCAGAGCCCGCCCGTTGTAGTCGTTCATCAGGGCCGGGACGATGAAGACGATGAGGACCTGCCGCGCCAGGGCGCGCACCGGGCCGACGGCCGCCGTCGGCTCTTCGCCGGCAACCTCGGCGGCCGCGCGGTCAGGCCCGTGATCGACGCGTGCCACCCGCAGTCCGAGGGCGAACTGCCCCGGTGTGAACCCGAAGATCGACACCGTCACCACGCCGATCACGAACCACACGCCCAGCACCATCGTGCTGATGGTCGGCGAGTCGAGACGCACGAACAGCAGCGCGAGACCGTAGGCGATCAGCCAGTCCAGCAACAGCGCCGCGGTGCGATGCCATCCGCCGGCCAGCGAGCCCGGCCCGTACTCGGGCAGCCCCAGATCGGCGCCGCGATACTCGATGTCGACGTTCTGGCCGGACTGCGGTCCCGAGAGCCAGGAGCCGGTGGCGCGCCCCATCAGCAGCCCACCCAGGCCGAATCGGGGCGGGTCGGGCCGAGACAGGTGGCGCGATAGTCCATGGGTTCCATGGTAGGAGCAGGTGGCGGTACGCGACCCGCCGGATCCGGGAGTGGGCCGATTCACCCTCCACGTATGGTCGTCTTCGGGAATAGTGAGTAATGCCCCCCGTCGAGTGCGCGTAACAGATGAGAAACACGCAATTGACGTGCGTGCAACGTCACATCCATAGGTTTCAGTCAGAGATCCGCTGCTGTCTCTCGGTGGCGGTCCAGGCATGCCAGGCGAACCCTCGGGGCGCGTCTGGCCGGCGACAAGTGAAGGAGTCACCGCACGGTGTACAGCAGCAACGAAGAACTTCTCGAGGGCATCAAGTCAGAAGGTGTCGAGTACGTCGACATCCGATTCTGCGACCTGCCCGGTGTGATGCAGCACTTCTCGATCCCCGCGTCGGCTTTCGACGAGTCGGTGTTCGAGGACGGTCTGGCGTTCGACGGTTCGTCGGTCCGTGGATTCCAGTCGATCGACGAGTCGGACATGATGCTGCTGCCCGACGCGACGACCGCACGGATCGACCCGTTCCGCAAGGCCAAGACGATGAACCTCAGCTTCTTCGTCCACGATCCCTTCACCCGTGAGGCCTACAGCCGCGATCCGCGTAACGTCGCACGCAAGGCCGAGGATTACCTGGCCTCCACCGGGATCGCCGACACCTGCTTCTTCGGCGCCGAAGCAGAGTTCTACATCTTCGACTCCGTGGCGTTCGCATCCGAGATGAACGGCACGTTCTACGAGGTCGAGTCGGAGTCGGGCTGGTGGAATTCCGGTTCGCCGACCGATCCGGACGGATCACCCAACCTGGGCTACAAGGTGCGCCCGAAGGGCGGCTACTTCCCCGTAGCACCCTACGACCACTACGTCGACCTGCGTGACGAGATGTCGACCAACCTGCAGAACGCGGGATTCGTCCTCGAGCGCGGGCACCACGAGGTGGGCACCGGCGGTCAGGCCGAGATCAACTACAAGTTCGACACGCTGCTGCACGCCGCCGATGACGTGATGCTGTTCAAATACATCATCAAGAACACGGCGTGGGCGAACGGCAAGACGGTGACCTTCATGCCCAAGCCGCTCTTCGGCGACAACGGGTCGGGTATGCACGCCCACCAGTCGCTGTGGAAGGACGGCAAGCCGCTGTTCCACGACGAGGCCGGCTACGCGGGTCTGTCCGACCTGGCGCGCTACTACATCGGCGGCATCCTGCACCACGCGCCGTCGCTGCTGGCGTTCACCAACCCGACGGTGAACTCCTACAAGCGTCTCGTGCCCGGTTACGAGGCTCCCATCAACCTGGTGTACAGTCAGCGCAACCGCAGTGCCTGCGTGCGTATCCCGATCACCGGCAACAACCCGAAGGCCAAGCGCCTCGAATTCCGTTGCCCGGACAGCTCGGGCAACCCGTACCTGGCGTTCGCGGCGATGATGATGGCCGGACTCGACGGCATCAAGAACAAGATCGAGCCGCACGAGCCCGTCGACAAGGATCTCTACGAGCTTCCGCCGGAAGAGGCCAAGGACATCCCGCAGGCACCGACCTCACTGTCCGCGGTGATCGACAAGCTCGAGGAGGATCACGAATACCTCACCGCCGGTGGCGTGTTCACCGAGGACCTCATCGACACCTGGATCGCGCTCAAGCGTGAGAACGAGATCGAGCCGGTGCAGATCCGCCCGCACCCCTACGAGTTCGCGCTCTACTACGACTGCTGATCGGCTGTCGCACGTGATGATTCGGCCCGCCCGCGCGTCCGGGCGGGCCGCTTCATGTCGGCGACCGGTTGGTCGACTCGACCGGTTTGCGTTCAGCCTCGCGAGAGCACATCCGACGATTCCGGGGGCTTCTCGACGGGTCGACGGCGCATCGCCAAGGACGCCAGTACCGCGGTGACCAGTAGAATTCCGGCGCCCACCCAGCTTGCGGCGGTGAGTCCGGAGACGAACGCCGAACGTGCGACGTAGGTGAGCGGCCCAGCGCGTTCGGGCGTCAGGTGGGCGGCCTCGACCAGGGCAGCGCTCAAGCTGCGAGTTGCTTCGCCGGTGGCAGCGCCATCCGGAAACGTGGTGCGGTACACAGCGTTGACCACGCTGCCCAGTATCGCGATGCCGAGTGCTCCGCCGAGTTCACTCGACGTTTCGAGCAGACCCGATGTAGCGCCGGTTCGGTCGGCCGGCGCCACACTGACGACATAGTCGGCAATCATGGAGGTCGCCGCGACGATGCCGGCTGCCAGTATCGACGCTCCGATCAGCACACTCACGATCGAATCCGATGTGGTCAGTGCCGCCAGAACCACGAATCCGCATGCGGCAACGAGCAATCCGGCCACGATCACCATTGGCCGGCCGACACGTCCGGCGGCGACCGCCGCCACCGGGGCGGCGACCCCGACGACGATCGAGGGCACCAGACTCCACAGCGCGGCGCGCAATGGTGAAAACGCCAGCACCGACTGCAGATATTGGGTCATCAGCACGGCATTACCCAGCATTGCGAACATGCAGATCAAATTGATCCAGATCGACGTGGCGAAACGCCGTTCGGCCAACAGCCCTACGTCGAGCATGGGCTGATCGATCCGTCGTTGGCGTGTAACGAAGACCGCTCCGAACGCGAGTCCGATTCCCAGCACCACCAGATGGACCCACGACCAGCCGTCGGCGGCGAGGTTCTTGATGGCCGCCACCGTAGGCAGCACAGCAGCCAGGGCGAGCAATGCACTGAGGACATCGACACGGCGTGCCGACGATCCGGTGTTTCCGGGCAACAGGATCGGGGCCACGACGAGCAGGACGGCCATCACCGGCACGTTGATCAGAAACACCGATCCCCACCAGAAGTGTTCCAGCAGAAGACCACTCACAATGGGACCGACCGCAACGCCGCCGGCCATCACGGCGTTCCACGTCGCGACGGCCTTGGTGCGTGCCGACTCGTCGTCGAAGATGTGCCGGATCATTGCCAAAGTGGACGGCATGAGGGTCGCCCCGGCAACAGCCAGCAGCGCGCGTGCGCCGATCAACATCTCTGCCGACGTCGACAGTGCCGCTCCGATCGACGCCAGACTGAAGGCAGCGGCGCCGAGCATCAACAGCCGTCGGTGCCCGATCCGGTCGGCGAGCGAACCCATCGTGAGCAGCAGACCGGCCAGGATGAAGCCGTAGACGTCGAAGATCCAGAGTTGCTGCTCGGGCGTCGGTGCCAGGTCGGCGGCGATATAGGGAACCGCGAAGAACAACACCGAGACATCCATCGACACGATCAGCATCGGCAGGCACAACGCGGTCAGTCCGATCCAGGGTGAACGAGTCACGATCACCACTTCCTTTCTGCGTATGACATAGACTGTTTAGTCCGTACGCAAATATATGGACTAACTGTGTATTTTGCAAGCAGTTAGTAGAATGCTTGGCATGGCCGCCAACGACGAGGGTGTTCCCATACCCCGCTACCTCGCACTGCTGTGGGGACACGAGGATCCGACGCCACGACGCGGACCCAAGCCCACCCTCACCGTGCGCGACATCGGGCGGACCGCCGCAGCCATCGCCGACCGCAGTGGATGGGAGGCGGTCACGATGAAGGCGATCGCGGACGAACTGGGTATGACGACGATGTCGCTCTACCGATATGTGGACAGCAAAGAAGACGTCCTGGAGATCCTCGCCGAGGAGGCCTACGGTCGCGCCGATCCGGCACTGACCGCGTCGGGTTCGTGGCGTGATCGGATCACGGCGTGGGCGAGAGCAGCTGTCGACGGCTTCCGTACTCACCCGTGGTTGGCTACGCTGCCGTTGTCTCGTCCGCCGATGGGACCGAATGTGTTGTCCTGGACCAATACCGGACTGCAAGCCTTCGACGAGACCGCGCTGAGCGGACAGCAGAAACTGAATGCGCTGCTCGTCGTCGACGGATTTGTGCGGCAACATGTCCGGCAGAGCACCCAGCTGGGCATGTTTCCCACACCGACCGCCACCGCGGCCGAACCGGCATACGAGGCGCTCGTCGGTGCGGTGATCGACGCCGAGTCGATGCCGAGCCTGGCCGCCGCGGTCCGCTCGGCGATGGCCGAGGCGACACCGGACGACGACTTCTTCGCCGAACAGTTCGACTTCGGCCTGTCCATCGTGCTCGACGGCCTGGGCATACTCATCGACGGATCGTGAAATCTCGATGAGAAATTCAATACAGATGTTTGCTCGACGCACTCTCTGGTGATCGACTGTGGGACATGATGCTTCGCCGAGTGTTCGCGCTCCTGTTGCCGGTGATCGCGCTTGTCACACCGTCGCCGGCGCACGCGGCCGGGCCGGTGATCCCGATCCCCGGCCAGGCGGCGCCGACGATGAGCCTGCACTCCGCCGTCACCCCACGTCCGGTCGACGGTGTGGCGCCGTTCTATCAGAATCGCTTCATGGCGCCCAACCCGGACGCCTCGATCCACAACGACGCCTGGCAGACCAACACCTATCACCGTGCCGGACCAGCGGCCGGGCTCAGCACGGTACGGTCGAATAGTCTTCCGGGAGAATGCGCTTCGATCACCTTTGACCGGCGCGGACGCATCCTGACGACCTGCATCGGTGCGGTCCGCGGGCTCTACCTCCTCGACCCGAACACGCTGGCCGAGATCGCGCGGTACCCCCTCCCCTCGAATTCGGGTTCCCTCGTGACCGGCGCGGCGAAGTCCGGCACGCTCAACGGCTTCGGCGGCGGCGGGTATTTCTATCTCAACAACCGCGATCAGGCGGTGATCGGCACCAGTGATCGGCACCTGCTCATCGTCGGGGAGAACAGTGCCGGCGATGGTCTCGTGCGCGTCGCCGACATCGACATCGGTGTGCACCTGCGCCCATCGGAGACACTGACCTCCACGTTGCCCGATTCGAACGGATTGCTCTGGTTCGTCGGCAAGGAGAACGGCGTCATCGGGACGGTCGACGCCGCGAGCGGGACCCTCCGCGTGATTCGGGTGGGTTCCGGAGCCGAGGGCGAAATCGAGAATTCGTTCGCCACCGGCTCCGACGGCGACGTCTACGTCGTGACCAACCGCGAACTCTTGCGGCTGCATGCCGCGGCCGACGGAACACCGCAGATCGACTGGCGGGTGACCTACCCCAACAGTCGGCAGCACAAACCGGGTCAGGTCGACGACGGCAGCGGCACCACTCCGGCGTTGCTGCCCGGCGGTTACGTCGCGATCGCCGACAACGCCGACCCGATGAATGTCGTGGTGTATCGGACGGGGCCCTCGGCGTCCCGCACACCGCTGTGCACCACTCCGGTGTTCTCGCGCGGCGCGAGCGCCACCGAGAACTCCCTCATCGCGGCCGGCAACTCTCTGGTGGTGGAGAACAATTACGGATACTCAACGGCCAGAACGTCTTTGGGTGGGTCATCGACGCCGGGTTTCGCGCGTGTGGACGTGTCGGAGTCGGGTTGCTCGGTGCGGTGGACCAATCACACGGTTGCCGCGCCGAGCGTGGTGCCGAAACTGTCGTTGGCCACGGGGCTGGTGTACACCTACACGAAGAACTCCGGCGTCATGGCTCCCTGGTCGTGGACGGCCATCGATTTCCGCACGGGCGCCATCGTGTGGCAGCGACCGGCGGGAAGTGGACCACTGTTCAACAACAATTACGCCGGAATCGCGATCGGACCGACCGGCACCGCATATCTGGGTGTCCTCGAGGGAATTGTGTCCTTGCGAAGCCCGACGTGAGTCGAGGCGCTGAACACCGCGATTGCCGAGAAGTATCAAGTCAGGGACTTTCTTCCCTCACGTCCTCGCCACTTTTCCTTTACCGTTAATTCATGGCCCCTAGAACACGCTTTGTCGAAGATCTGGCCCCCGGAGACCGCATCAGCTTCGACGGGATGCACGGAGTCGTCCGCACCACCTCACCGCACGGCACCGACGAGCGCCTCGTCGAACTCGTCCACTCCTCCGACGACCGCAATGAGATCGTGCTCACTGTGGGTTCAAGGGTGGAAGTGCTCTAGCCTTCTCGCAACGGTTGCGCCGCGCGGGTCACGTCACCGGCGCGGCGTCGAGGTCGGCGAACATCTGCTGGTTGTGACCGAAGGCGGCCACCGCTTCGGCCACAAGTCGCTCGACGCCGTCGTCGTCGAGTCCGAGCGCATCGAGCCGCTCCCGGTAGGCATCCTTGTATCGCTTGAGCTTGTCGATTCCGTCGAATGCGAAGAAGCTCAGCGTCGTCTCGTCGAGTCCGTAGTGCAGGCGCATCCGGTGCGCCACAATCTGTCCGCCGGAGAGGTCACCGAGGTAGCGGGTGTAATGGTGCGCGACGAAGCGCACCGGATCGTGCCGCGTCGCGCTGATCGCATCGACATAGCGCCGCGTGGCCGGTAACGGCGTTCTCGCCGCGCCGGCCCCGAGCGCGGCGAGGTCGGCGTCGAGCCGCGCCGCTCGGCGGAGGCGATCGTCGAGAACCGCGTCGGCGACCGGATCACCGGCCAGATCATCACCCACATCTTCGAGCGCGCGGTACACGAACCACAGTTGGGTGGCCAGGCGCCGGTAGGCATCCACGTCGAGCCGCCCCGACATCAGGTCGTCGACGAAGGTCGCGTTCTCGGCCTGCTGATGAGCCGCAGCTGTTGCCGCACGCAGGCGCGCGGAGATCGTGGACGTGGACATGATGTGTCAGTCATACCACCGACGGCGATACCACCGAAGGGGGCGCCAACGACCGGCGATCCCGGCACACGCGCGTGGACCTCACCCGGCCACCAGGTTCACCACGATGGTCCGGTGATCGGAGCCGCGCAGCTCGTGAGTGTGCACCGACGTCGCCACGAACCCGCGCACGAGGACGTGATCGATACCGATCAGCGGCTGCTGCGCCCATCGATCGGTGGGGAAGGTCGGGACGAATCCCGCCCCGGCCTGGTCGGTGGCCGCGGCGAAACCGTTCTGCAGTAACTCCCGGAACCGCGCCTGATCCCAGGTTGCGTTGTAGTCGCCGGCCGCGATCGCGGGTCCGGGTGGAAGCGATCGCAGGTAGTCCCGGACCGATCCGAAGTCATCGAGCCAAGTGTTGCTCTGCCCGCGCAGAGGTGCGGCGGGATGGATTGCGAGTACCTGCGCGTCCGGCGCGCCGGGCAGTGACGTGCGCGCAGACAGATTGTGCAGCACCGTGTTCGGGATCTGTGCCTGATCGGTGAGTGGGTGTTTGCTCAGTAACGCGCTACCCACCGCTTCCGGTCCGGGTATCGCGTAGGAGTACGGCAGCTGTCTGCCGATGCCGCCGGCACGCACCTTCGCCAGCGCCTCGGGCGTCAACTCCTGCAGCGATACCAGATCGGCGTCCGCGTCGGCGACGATCGACGCGAGTTGGTCGATGTCGGCCCCACCGAACAGCAGGTTCGACGACACCACGGTGAATCGCTCTCCGGCCGGTGCGGTCTGCGAGACCCACAGTGGCGCTTGCGTGTAGCACAGGGCCAGGGACGCGACGACGGTCAGCGAGAGCATCATCCATCGCCGCAACGCCGCGAAGAGCACCAGCGCGAGAACACCCGGGACGATGGCGTACGGTACCGCGCTGGTCAGGTAGATGCTGAGTTCGCCACGCGAGGGGTAGTAGTGCAGCCATACCGCCACGGCGACCACGGCCAGCAGCACCCAGCCGAATACGATCAGCAGAAAGAATGCGGCTCTGCGCATTACGCTCCGAAGACCTTGCGTACCACGGCTTTCGCCCGACGGGTGACGCGCAGATAGTTCTCCAGGAAGTCGCCGGCCTGATCGTCGGGCCATCCCGCGGCGAACGCGATCTGCCGGAGCTGCCTGCCGGGGCCGGGCAACTGGTCGATGGGCTTTCCACGCACCAGCACGAGCGCGTTACGCGCTTTCGTCGCAGTGAGCCAGGCGTCCTTGAGCAGGGCGACGTCGTTCTCGCTCAACAGTTCCGCGGCGCCGATGGCGTCGAGCGTCTGCAGCGTCGAGGTGTTGTGCAGTGACAGGAAGCGGTGACCGTAGCGCAACTGCATCAGCTGGACGGTCCACTCGATGTCGGCGAGCCCACCGCGACCGAGCTTGGTGTGGGTGGCCGGATCGGCTCCCCGTGGTAGTCGCTCGGCGTCGACCCGGGCCTTGATCCGCCGGATCTCTTTGACCGCGTCGGCGGACACGCCTCCCGCCGGATACCGGATCCGGTCGGCCATGTGCAGGAATTCGACGCCCAGCGCATCGTCGCCGGCCACCTGGTGCGCCCGCAGCAGTGCCTGGATCTCCCACGGCTGTGCCCATTGCTCGTAATACGCGGCGTAGGCGGCCAGGGTCCGCACCACCGGGCCGTTTCGTCCCTCCGGACGCAGCCCGGTGTCCACTTGAAGCGGCGGGTCGTCGCTCGGGGAGCCCAGCATCGAGCGGACCTTCTCCGCGATCGTCTGCGACCACCGCACGGCAGCCGACTCGTCGACGCCGGGATTCGGCTGGCACACGAACAGCACGTCGGCGTCGGAACCGTAGCCCAGCTCCCCACCGCCCAGCCGGCCCATTCCGATGACGGCGATCCGCGCGGGCGCATTGGCCTGCGGGTCGATCCCGCCATCCCCGGTCCCCGATCCCCCGGTTTCGGATTCCTCGCTCCCCGATCCGGCGTTCCCGGCGTCGCGAACCTCCGAATCGTGGATCGCGTAGATGAGAGCGGCATTGAGCACCGCGGCCCACACACTCGACAGCGCCGCGCACACCTGCGGCACGTCCATCATCCCGAGCACGTCGGCCGATGCGATGCGCGCCAACTCTGCCCGCCGATGCGATCGCGCCACCGCCACCGCGCGCCGCAGATCGGGCTGCCGCACCGTCGATGCCACGAGTCCGCGCGCCACTTCACCGGAATCGACCTCACACAGTTTGGGGCCGCCGGCGCCGTCGGAGTACAGGTGGATCACCTCCGGTGAACGCATCAGCAGGTTGGCGATGTACTCCGACGCGCCGAGCACGTGCATGAGCCGTTTGGCCACCACACCGTCGTCGCGGAGCAGCCGCAGGAACCACTCGTTGTCCATCAGGTCGCACAGTCTGCGATAGTTCAGCAGCCCGGCGTCGGGATCGGGGGTGTTGCCGATGTACTCGAGGAGCTGCGGCAGCAGCAATCGCTGCACCTGGCCCCGCCTGCCGCCGGTGGAGGCGAGCGCCCGGATGTGGCTGAGCGCGCGGTCGGGCTGGGCGTAACCGAGTGCGGACAGTCGGCGCTGCGCCGACACGTCGGTCAGCGTCAGCTCGTCGGTGTTGAATCGGGTCGCCGCGTCGAGCAGCGGCCGGTAGAAGAGTTTCTGATGCAGTCGTCGAACCCGCAGGCTCTGGTGTTTGATCTGGTTGCGCAGCACCGTGGTGGCGTCGAGATCGCCCTCGCGGCGGATGTGCGCCGCCCGCGCGAGCCACCGCATGTTCTCCTCGTCGTCGAACGCGGGGAGCATGTGGGTGCGGGACAGTCGCTGCAACTGCAGGCGGTGTTCGAGCAGGCGCAAGAACTGATACGACGCAGTGAGGTTTGCGCCGTCGTCGCGTCCCACGTATCCGCCCGCGGTGAGCGCGTTGAGTGCGTCCACCGTGGCACGCACCCGCAACGTCTCGTCCACCCGGCCGTGCACCATCTGCAGCAGTTGCACCGCGAACTCCACATCGCGGATGCTGCCACTGCCCAGTTTGAGGTTGCGGTCGCGTTCGCTTTCCGGGACAAGCGATTCCACGCGCCGGCGCATCGCTTGCACTTCCGGCACGAAGTCGTCTCGCTCCGCGGCCTGCCATACCATCGGGTTGAGCGCCTCGTGATATCGCTCGCCGAGTTCCATGTCGCCGGTCATCGGGCGCGCCTTGAGTTGCGCCTGGAACTCCCAGGTCTTGGCCCACCGACGGTAATAGGCGACATGCGATTCCAGCGTCCGGGTGAGCGCACCGGCCTTGCCCTCGGGTCGTAACGCCGCATCGACCTCGAAGAAGGCCAGCGTACCGACGCGCATCATCTCCCCCGCGATCCGCGCCGACGTGCCGTCGGCCGGTTCGCTCACGAAGACGACGTCGACGTCGCTGACGTAATTCAGTTCGCGCGCACCACATTTGCCCATCGCGATCACCGCGAGCCGCACCGGGATCGGCCGGTCGGCGCACACCTCGCGGAACGCCACGGCCAGCGCAGCGGTCAGCGCCGCGTCAGCAAGATCGGCCAGCCGCGAACCCACCTCCGGGAACGCGAGTACCGGTTCGTCCTCGACGGTCGAGGCCACGTCGTGCGCCGCAACCTCCATCAACAGGTTGCGATAGGCCAACCGCAATGCGACCACCGCGCGGGGCCCGCTGAATCCGGCACGGTAGATGCTGTTGCCCTGTTCGATCTCGCCGGGCTCGGCGGTCGCATCGACCGCGTCGAGCATCCGCGCGAAGACCTCGTCACGGTCGGGCAGTTCGTCCTCGAGGAGCAGACGCCACGACTGCGGCTCGGCCACCAGATGGTCGGCCAGCGCGTCCGAGGACCCCGTCACCGCGAAAAGCCGGCCACGGAATCCGGTGTTCGACCGCAACCGCGCATCGATCTCCGCCCACTCCGATCCGTCCGTGGCGGCCAGGCGCACCATGGCGCGCAGCGCCAGGTCGGGGTCGGGAGCCCGTGACAGCGCCCAGAGCAGATCGACCGATTCCTCGTCGTTCCACCCCAGCTCGTCGAGGCTCACCGACGCCGAGGGGTCGAGTAGACCCAGCCGCCCCACGCCCGGCACGCCACCACGGCCACGAAGAGTTGTCACACCCCGAAAATAGCGGCCCGGCCGATCGTGCCGGAAGCGCGGGTCGTGCAATCCGCTATTTCGCCCCACTCTCCCGGTTCTCACGGGCGTGCGCCACGCCCGCCTTCGCCAGCAGCCACGGCACCACCAGGGTGGCCAGGGCTGTCACCACCCACACGATCACCGTGGCTGCGATCCAGGTGCCCACGCCACTGATCGAAATGCCGTCGCCGCCGAGCAAGGAGGCAAGCAGTAGCGCGACGAACGTGGATACCAGGCCCACTCCGCCGATGAACGCTTCCGCGTTTCGATGTACGAACTTGACGATGAACGGGCTGAGGATCGCCTGCGCGGCAGCGAAGATGATCACCGCGAGCAGGAAGCCGGCCACGTGGACGGTCATCTTGTCCAGGATCGCGGTGGCGACGAGAATACCGATCGCCGCGGAGATCAAATACACCAGGACACGAACAACGATGCGCATCATGAGGTCATCGTAGGGGTCGGCGGCCACCCCGGGTGGCATGTTCGCCGGGCCACGTCACAGCGGCAGGTAGCGCTTCAGCTCGAACGGGGTCACCTGGCTGCGGTAATCGTTCCACTCGGTCCACTTGTTGCGCAGGAAGTAGTCGAAGACGTGCTCGCCGAGCGCCTCGGCGACGAGTTCGGAACCCTCCATCGCGTGCAGGGCCTCGGCGAGGCTGCCGGGCAGCTCCTTGTAGCCCATCGCCCGCCGCTCGCCCGGGGTGAGCGCCCACACGTCGTCCTCGGCCTCGTCTGGCAGCTCGTAGTCCTCCACGATGCCCTTGAGTCCGGCCGCGAGCAGCACTGCGAACGTGAGGTAGGGATTGCACGCGGAATCGGGGCTGCGGATCTCCACGCGGCGCGAGGACGCCTTGTTCGGGGTGTAGAGCGGCAGCCGGATCAGGGCCGAGCGGTTGGCGCCTCCCCAGGTGGCCGACGTCGGCGCCTCGCCACCGTGGATCAGACGCTTGTAGCTGTTGACCCACTGGTTGGTGACGGCGCTGATCTCGGAGGCGTGGTGCAGAATTCCGGCGATGAACTTCTTGCCCGTCGCCGAGAGCTGCATCGGATCGTCGGGATTGTGAAAGGCGTTGGTCTCGCCCTCGAACAGGCTCATGTGGGTGTGCATCGCCGAACCCGGGTGCTCGCTGAAGGGTTTGGGCATGAACGTCGCCCAGGTTCCCTCCCCGATCGCCACTTCCTTGATGAGGTACCGAAATGTCATGACGTTGTCGGCCATGGACAGCGCGTCGGCATAGCGCAGGTCGATCTCCTGCTGACCCGGGGCACCCTCGTGGTGGCTGAACTCCACCGAGATGCCCGTCGACTCCAAGGCCTCGATCGCATGCCTGCGGAAGTTGGGGGCCGCGTCGTGCACGGCCTGGTCGAAGTATCCACCCGAGTCGGCCGGTGTCGGCACGCTGCCGTCGAGCGGCGCCTCCTTGAGCAGGAAGAACTCGATCTCGGGATGCACGTAGCAGCTGAAACCCCGCTCGGCGGCCTTGTTGAGCTGTCGACGCAGCACCTGGCGGGAGTCAGCCCAGCTCGGTGTGCCGTCGGGCATCACGATGTCGCAGAACATGCGGGCCGAGTGATGCTGGCCGGCGGATGTGGTCCACGGAAGGATCTGGAAGGTCGACGGATCGGGACGGGCCACCGTGTCGGCCTCGGATACACGCGAGAAACCCTCGATGGCCGACCCGTCGAATCCGATGCCCTCGGCGAATGCTCCTTCGAGTTCGGCCGGCGCGATCGCCACAGATTTCAGATAGCCGAGTACGTCGGTGAACCACAGCCTCACGAATCGGATGTCGCGCTCTTCGAGGGTCCGCAGCACGAATTCCTTTTGGCGATCCATGATCGCCGACATTAGAAGTAGCCTGTTAAATCCGTGTTACATTCACAAATCGAACTCGACATGCTGCGGAAATATACCGCAAATCTCAACATGTGAGAGGGCCGTTCGGAATCGCGAGACGCGAGAAATAGGCATCGACGGCCGAGTCCACGCAGACGTTTCCCTGCAGTGCTGCCGTATGGCCGTACCCGCCGACGCTGATCAACCGGGCCCGCAGCCGAGTGGCCGCCGCAACCCCCGCCGCGTACGGGGTGGCCGGATCGTGCACGGTGGCCACCACCACCGGTGTCGGCGCGCCATCGGCGATGCCTTCTCGTCGCGGGGCCTCCTCACGCCGCCGGTCCGATGTCGGCCAGAATGCACACTCATCGAGCACACCACGGCCGGTGCCGCGACCGTCGTCGGCATACGGGGCCGCCTGCCGCTGCTCCCGATCCAACCGGTCCACCAGCGCGCGTTCGGTGATCTGCGGACCGTCCGAACACCGCACCGCCAGAAACGCGTCGGCCGAGTTGTCGTAGTGTCCCGCCGCGTCACGGCCCTCCATCGTGTCGGCCAACGACATCAGGGTTTGCGCGCCCCGGTTCTGCCCATCAGGTCCGGGCGCGATGCCGGCCAACCCCGAACGCAAGGTGGGCCACAGGTCGCGCCGATACAGCGCCATGCCGGTCGCCTCCACCGCGGCGTCGTAGGTGAGCAGGCGACCGTCGGCAATGCGGACCGGGCGTTGCCGCAGCGGCCGGACCAGGCGTTGGTACTCCGACACCGCACCGGCGGGATCGGCACCCAGCGGGCACTCCGGAATCCGGGCGCAGTCGGCGGCGAAACCCGCGAACACATCCTGGAAAGCGCGCGCCTGGGCCAGCGTCGCGGCGATCGGATCGGCGTCGGGATCATCCACGCCGTCGAGGACCAGTGCCCCGATGCGCGACGGATGGTTGCGCGCGTACTCGATGCCCAGCCGGGATCCGTAGGAGTACCCGAGAAAGTCGATTCGGTTCTCTCCCAGAGCGATTCGGATACGCTCGAGATCCTCGACAACGAAGCCGGTGCCCAGGCGGGTCAGCACTTCGCTACCCACGCGTGTGCGGCAGAGTCCGGCGACACGGCGGGCGTCGCGTTCTGCGGCGGCGATCCCCGCCGGCGACCGGTCTCCCAGATCGGCCGAGCGTTGCGCGTCGCGTTCGGCGTCGGTGCGGCACCGGACGGTCGGCGTGGAGCGACCCACACCCCGCGGATCAAAGCTCACCACGTCGTGATCGAGAGTGAATCGCATGGCGCTCAGGCGTGGCGCCGCCCCCAAGAGATACCGCACCCCCGAGGCGCCCGGCCCGCCCGGATTGATCACCACCGTGCCCTGCGCGGGTCCGGAAGCGCGTAGCCGCGCGAGCGCCAGCGTCACGGTGCCGCCGCCCGTGGCCGGGTCCAGCGGCACGCGCAGCAGACCACATTGCAGACGCCCTGCCAGGTCGCCGACCGCGGGCGCGTCCGGGCACGCTTCCCACCCGATCGCGCCGGTGTCACCGGGTCGCGATGCGGGCGCGCAGGCAGACACCAGGCCGATCGCGACCACGAATACGGCGGGCAGCACTCGGCGCGACCACCCCCGCCGACGGGCTCGACCTCCCCCGCATCCGCCCGGCATGCCGCGAATCGTACGGCGTCGGTCCGGGCGAAGATGTGAGCAATGACACTCCGGTGCCGGGTTACCGACAGGTTGCCTGATGGGAGAATCGGGGTGTCATCAACCGCCCGGGTACCTGCCACGCAGGACTCGAGGAAGAAAAGAGACAACGATGTCGCCTGAGGCAACCTCTTCAGACGTGCCCGTATACGGCACGACTCCCGATTCGACCCCCACCGATTCCGGCACGGCCCGGCGCCGCACCACCCGTGTGCATCATCTCGCCGCGATGAAGGAAAGCGGCGAGAAATGGTCGATGCTCACCGCCTACGACTATTCGAGTGCCCGCATCTTCGACGACGCCGGAATCCCGGTTCTGCTGGTGGGCGACTCCGCCGCCAACGTCGTCCTCGGCTACGACACCACCATCCCGGTATCGATCGACGAACTGATGCCGCTGGCCCGCGCCGTGGTGCGCGGAGCACCGCACGCCCTCGTGGTCGCCGACCTGCCGTTCGGCAGCTACGAGGCCGGACCGCAACAGGCGCTGGCCTCGGCGGTGCGCTTCTTCAAGGAGGCGGGTGCGCACGCGGTCAAGCTCGAGGGCGGCGAACGCGTCGCCGAGCAGATCGCCACCCTCACCGCCGCAGGCATCCCGGTGATGGCCCACATCGGCTTCACCCCGCAGAGCGTCAACGGACTCGGCGGGTTCCGTGTGCAGGGCCGTGGTGATGGCGCCGACCAGCTCATCGCCGACGCCATCGCCGTGCAGGAGGCCGGAGCCTTCGCCGTGGTGATGGAGATGGTGCCCGCCGACATCGCCGGCCAGATCACCCGTAAGCTCACCATCCCCACCGTGGGTATCGGCGCGGGCAACGAAACCGACGCCCAGGTGCTCGTCTGGCAGGACATGGCCGGATTCACCCACGGCAAAACCGCTCGGTTCGTCAAGCGCTACGCCGACGTGGGCGGGCAATTGCGCACCGCCGCAGCGACATACGCCGACGAGGTGCGTCGCGGCGTGTTCCCCGGTCCCGAACACAGCTACTGAGCAGCTCGTGCGCCGACACCGGCGCACGAGCCATCGGCGCCCCCTACAGTTGGGGCATGCGCGACTTCTACCCGGCCCTCGAACCATATGCACGGGGCCACCTCGACGTCGGTGACGGGCAGCAGATCTATTGGGAGACCTCGGGGAATCCGGACGGCAAACCGGCCGTCTTCGTGCACGGCGGCCCCGGTGGCGGTACCGCGCCGGACCAGCGACGCTTCTTCGATCCGGCGCGCTACCGCATCGTGCTGTTCGACCAGCGCGGCTGCGGCAAGTCGCGTCCGCACATCGCCGACGGAGCCGACCTGTCGGTGAACACCACACCCAAGCTGATCGCCGACATGGAGGCGTTGCGATCGCACCTGGGCATTGATCGCTGGCAGGTGTTCGGCGGGTCGTGGGGTTCCACGCTGGGTCTCGCCTACGCGCAGACACACCCCGATCGGGTGACCGAGCTGGTACTGCGCGGCATCTTTCTGCTGCGTCGCAGCGAGATCGACTGGTACTACAACGGGGGCGCCGCCCACATCTACCCCGATGTGTGGGAGTCGTACCTGGCCCCGATTCCCGACGACGAACGCGACGGCGACCTCGTCGCCGCCTATCACCGGCTGCTCACCTCCGACGATCCGCACGTCGCGCAGTCGGCGGCCCGAGCGTGGACCGGGTGGGAGCAGGCCACCAGCTACCTGCTACCCAAACCCGAGGAGGCCGCGGCGGCGAAGGAGGACGCGGGCCCACGTTTCGATCTCGCCTTCGCCTCGATCGAGAACCACTACTTCGTCCATCACGGCTTCCTCGACGACGGTCAGTTACTGCGCGACATCGACCGCATTGCCGGCATTCCCGGCGTCATCGTGCAGGGACGCTACGACGTGGTCTGTCCGCTGCGCAGCGCATGGGATCTGCACCGGGCGTGGCCGTCGGCGACGCTGCACATCGTGGCCGATGCGGGCCACGCATCGTTCGAACCGGGAATCAAGCATCACCTCATCGAGGCCACCGACGCCTTCGCCGACCGATGATTCCGCTGCCCTAGACTGGATTCAAGCGACGAACAGGAGGACCCGTGCCGCCAACCGAACAGGTCGAGGTGGAGTTGAAGTTCGACGTCGGGTCGAACGTCGCCGCCCCGGACCTGAGGGTGTTGCCCGGTGTGGTGTCGGCCAGGGTCCCGGAGACATTCGGCCTCGACGCCACCTACTTCGACACCGAGAACCTCGATCTGGCCACCAACAAGATCACCATGCGCCGGCGCCGCGGCGGCCATGACGAGGGCTGGCACCTCAAGCGCCCCGCCGACGTTCCCGGTGCACGTCGCGAGCTCCGCATCGGCTTCGACGACGCTCCCGCCGACGGCGACATCCCCGACGCGCTGCTGATTCCGGTGCTCGCCCTCACCCGGCACCGCCCGCTGATCCCGGTGGCGGCGATCTCCACCTCGCGCACGATCACCACCCTGCTCGGCGTCGACGACGAACCGCTCGCCGAGTTCGCCGAGGATCGCGTGACCGCGCAGTCGCTGCTGCCCGGCGGGGCCTCGCAGCAGTGGTCGGAATGGGAGTTCGAACTCCTCGAGGGCGGCACCCCCAAGCTGCTCAAAGCAGCCCACAAGCTGCTGCGCGGTGCCGGCGGTACCGAACCGTCGAGCGCTTCCAAGCTCGCCCGGGCAATCGGTTCCACGCCTGCCGCCGACAACGCCGTGCCCGCACTGGGGCGTCACCCCACCGCCCTGGAACTCGTCATCACCGACGTCGCGATCCATCGCAACTCGTTGATCGCCTACGACCCCCTGGTCCGAGTGGATGCCGACGACGCCGTGCATCAGATGCGCGTGGCCACCCGACGCCTGCGCAGCGTGCTCTCGGGGTTTCCCACCGTGCTCGACGCGGCGCGCACCGCGCACCTCGACGCCGAACTGAAACTGTTGGCGCGCATCCTCGGTGAGGCCCGCGATTCAGAGGTGCAGCTGGCGATCGACACGTCGCTGCTGCGCAGCGAGTCGGCGTCGGATGCGCTGCGCAGCGTGCTCACCGGAGCCGAATCGGCGGTGCACGACCGCGCGATACGGGCCGCGCACGCGGCGATGAACTCGAACCGCTACTTCGAATTGCTCGACGCGATCGACGAACTGATCGCCGACCCGCCGCCGGGCCCGGACGCGGACATGTCGGCCTCCGATGCCGTCGACAAGGCGATCGCCAAGAGCCGCAAGCAGATCCGCAAGGCGCAGGGCACCTTGGCCGGCCTCGCCGAAGGCTCCGACGAGTGGTCCGAGCATCTGCACACCATCCGTAAACGCGCCAAGCGGTTGCGCTACAGCACCGACGCCGCCGAGCCGTTGGGCAAGAAGAAGTATCGGCAGATCGGCGACGTCGCCAAGGAGATCCAGTCGGCTCTCGGGGATTACAACGACACCCACATCAACCGGTCACGGTTGGCGGAGCTGGCCGCGTCGGGCGAACTGTCCGGGCACGATCTGTTCGTCCTCGGTCGCATCGACGCGCATCAGGAGTTCGACGGTGCGCGCGCGATCGAGGCGTACCGGAAGGCCGCGAAGAAGCTCTGAACGTCACGTCGCGGGCGAGAACAGCACTGTCCGGGTGGCGGGGTCGGCGGCGGCGAGCCGCACCGAAAGCCGGCTCGCCTGCGCGGGACTGCCCTCACACGCGGCGATGATCGCGGGTTGGTCGATCACGATGCGCGCCGGACGTGTGTCGGTGGCGGCGGCGAGCACCACGGCGTCGAACCGTTCGCCGACGCGGTCGGCGAGTACGACGGACTCGGCGAGGTCGATGCTCTGCCGGTCGGCGGCAGAACCGAGTGAATCGGCCGAGCGCAACAGTTTCGGCATCGTCGGCAACGCGCGGATCACCCAATCGGGTACCGGCTCGCCAGCGGTGACCGACAGGCACACCTCGGTGGCGAAGCGGTCACCGAGTCGGCGCAGCGGCGCTGTCACGTGCGCGTACACGCCCCCGATCGCGGCGTGCACCATCTCATTCGGCGTCTGCGTCCGGCTCTCGCCCGTCCCGGCAGGCAACGCGAGATAGCCCGCACCCCGCATCAGCGACGCGGCATGCGACATCAGTGCGAGCGTTTGCGGAGTGTCGGCGGGTAGCCCGGCGAGGAACTGTCCCGGGGTGGCTCCGGTGGGCCACGTCACCCCGAGTGCCGTGGCGGTCGCCGCGAGGTCGTCGACGGCCTCGGGCGCGGCGGGCGGCAGGGTCCGGAGCAGCCCGACCCCCGCGTCGCGCATGATGGTTCCCGCGCACATGCCGGTGAGCAGCGACAGCTCGGAGTTCCACATGTCGGCGGGCGTCTTCGGTGCGATCTGTAGTGTCCACCCGTCGGGTTCGCGCACGACCTCCTGATCGGGCAGGTCGAGTTCGATCGCTCCCCGGGCCAGCGCCACCCGGTGTCGCAGTTCCCCGAAGGCGGGCAGTGCGGCGATCGCGGGGTGCAAGCTGCCCGACTGTGCGTCGGCCCACACCCCCGCGTAGTCCAGGCGGGCGACCGAGCGTACCGACGCGCGGCGCACCGCCACGTCGGCGACCGCACCCTGCGGCGTCACCAGGATCGTCCAGAGCACGGCGGGCCGAATCCGGTCGGGCAGCAGCGATCCGGCGCCCTCGGAGAGCACCCGCGGGTGCAGCGGCACCGATCCGTCGGGAAAGTAGATGGTGCTGCCGCGGCGGCGGCTCTCCGCATCGAGTGCGTGTTCGGGGATCACCAGCGCGGCCACGTCGGCGATCGCGTAGTTCACCTCGTACCCGTCCTCGGTGACCGAGATCATCACGGCCTGGTCGAGATCCTTCGACCCCGGCGGGTCGATGGTGACCAACGGCAGGTCGGTGCGGTCTTCCCGGTCGGCGGCATGGGCGTCGACCGCGTGTTCGGCCTCGGCGAGCGCAGCGTCACCGTAGTCCTCGCTCACCCCGAGTTCGGTACGGATCGCGTCGAAGTCGATGTCGGGTGCGGAGAATCTGCGCTGCACACCAGCGACAGTATGTGAGCGCACCCTCCCGCGGGGCGCTGCACGCAGAACGGGGGCGAACGAGTCGGCGTGTAAGCCGGATCCTGTTCCGGCCCCGGGTCGGGGCCGGCGGCGACCATCCATCTGGGCACACCGTCGCCGGGTACCTCGAGCGGCCAACCCGCGGGCTCGGGCGAGCAGCCCTCGTGCACCCGCGCACGCGCACCGACCGGTGCGCGCTTCGGCCTTGCTCCGGGTGGGGTTTACCGAGCCGACGCGGTCACCCGTGTCGCTGGTGCGCTCTTACCGCACCGTTTCACCCTTACCGGTCTCGCGACCGGCGGTCTGTTCTCTGTGGCACTGTCCCGCGGGTCACCCCGGGTTGCCGTTGACAACCACCCTGCTCTGTGGAGTCCGGACTTTCCTCGGCGTGCGGCGTCCCCGGTGACCGGTCGTTCCGCGCGCCGCGGCCGCCCGGCCGACTCGTTCGCCCGTTCAGGATAGCGGGACCGCAGACGGGTCAGCGCAGGTGTGCGGTCTCGTTGACCGACCGCACCACCGACCCGCCGTCCGGGAAGAACTCGGTGACCGACACCGACGCCAGGTCGAGGTGCAGATGGAACAACAGCTCGGGTCCCACCCTCAATGCATGCTGCAGCAACGTCTTGATCGGGGTCACATGCGAGACCACGATCACCGTCTCGCCCGGGTATCGCCGCACCACCTCGTCCTTGGCGGCGATCACCCGTTGGGCGACCTGCGCGAAGCTCTCGCCGCCCGGGGCGGGCACGGTGGGGTCGCCGAGCCAGCGCGCGTGCACATTCGGATCACGATGCGCCGCTTCGGAAAACGTGAGCCCCTCCCACTCGCCGAAGTCGTTCTCCACGAACCCGGCGTCGCAGATCACCTCGCCACCGATGCGGTCGACGACGGCCTGCGCGGTCAGCCGGGCACGGTCGAGTGGCGAGCTGATGACGGCGGCGACGGGGGATTCGGCGGCGATGCGTGCGGCGGCGGCCTTCGCCTGCTGTTCACCGAGATCGGTGAGCGCGGGATTTCCCCTGCCCGAATACCGCCGATCCACCGACAGCGGTGTCTGGCCGTGCCGGAGTAGCACGATGCGGGTCGGCCGTGCACGCTGGCCCTGCCACGAGGGAGCGCTCACCGCCGGCGCGCTCCGGCGAGGTGGCTCACAGACCCGACTCGCCGGTCCGCACCAGCACCGCGCCGCACTCCTCGCAGCGGATCACCTCGTCGGCGTCGGCCCCGGCGATCGACGCGAGCGTGCCGCGGTCGATCTCCATTCGGCAGGCGCCGCAGCGGCGGGCCCGCAATAGTCCGGCACCCACCTTGCCCGCGGCACGCTGCCGCTCGTAGATCGCCGACAGTTCCGGCGCGATGTCGGCAGCGATCGCCGCGCGTCGCTCGGTTGCCGCCTGCCGGTCGGCTTCGATCTCCTGATACGCCGTGTCCCGGCGGTCACGGACGGCCGCCAGTTCGGTCTCGAGGTGTTCGGCCGTGGCCGAGGCCCGCTGACGCTCGGCCTCCACCGCCTCCTGCCGTTCCATGATCTCGAGCAGGTCGTCCTCGAGCATCGCCCGTCGGCGACCCAGCCCGGTGAGCTCGTGCTGCAGTTCGGAGAGCGCCTTGGCGGCGAGGCCACCTCCGGTCAGCAACGCGGAGTCCTTCTTCTCGCGGTCGGACATGCCGGTGACCTCGCTGTCGACGCGGCGGTACTCGCGGGTGAGGTCTTCGGCCGAGATCTCGGCGCGGACGTGGTCGTCGCGTGTCGACTCCAGCTTGCGGGTCAGTTCGGCGATCTCGGCGTCCTCGGGCAGCGTGCGGCCACGGTGATCGATCCGGGCAAGTTCGGCGTCGGCGTCGGCCAGATCGAGTAGGAGTCGTTGTGCCGCAGCATCGATCTTCATCGCACCTCCTCGGTCTCGGGTTCGCTCCACCGTACGCGCCCGCAGGTGGGCTCAGGCATCGGCATGCACGGTGAACGGATCGGTGGGCGCCGCGTACACCCGGGCGTCGATCCCGAGGGCACCACCGAGCAGTTCGACGACCTGCGGGCACCACGGGAACTCCGTCGCCCAGTGCCCCGCATCCACCAGCACCGGCCCGCCGGCACGCGTGGCCTCGTCGACCGGATGGTGGCGCAGATCTGCGGTGAGGTACAGGTCGGCGCCCGCTGCGGCGACGGCGCCGAGGAGCGAGTCGCCCGCACCGCCGCACACCGCCACCCGCGACACCAGTGCGTCGGGGTCGCCGGCGGCCCGCACGCCCCACGGCGTGCGCAGTCGTCGTGCGGCCAGCGCGGTGAACTCGCGCACGGTCATCGGGCGTTGCAGGGTGCCGATGCGTCCGAGACCCGTGTCGGAGTCGATGGGGGCGAGTTCGAGGACGTCGAATGCCGGTTCCTCGTACGGGTGGGCGGTGCGGAGCGCGGCGAGCACATCGCGTCGTATGCGTCGCGCGGCGACCATCTCGACTCGTGCCTCGTCGACGTGGGTGCGCTGCCCGATCTCCCCGATCGCCGGATTGGCCGCGTCCTGGGCCTCGAACTGGCCCGTCCCGACCACCGACCACGCGCAGTCGCGGTACTCGCCTATCGCTCCGGCGCCGGCGGCGAACATCGCCTCGGTCACCTGCTCGGCGTTGCCTTCGGGCACCATCACAGCCCATTTGTCCATCGGCGCGCGGGTTTTCGGCTCGATGGGCGAGGTGTTGTGTACGCCGAGGACATCGGCGAGCGCGTCGGAGACCCCGGGGCGTGCGCTGTCGGCGTTGGTGTGCGCGGTGAACAGGGCGGTGCGCGCCCGGATGAGCCGGTGCAGCACACGACCTTTCGGGGTGTCTGCGGCCACCGACTCGACGCCGCGCAGCAGCAACGGATGGTGGGCGACGATGATGTCGACGGCGGCGTCGGGATCGCAGGCGATGTCGACGACCGCGTCGGTCACGTCGACACACACCAGGGCGCGTCGCGCCGGTTCGTCGCGGTCGCCGCAGACCAGCCCTACCGCGTCCCACGTCTCGGCGAGTGCGGGCGGGTAGGCCAGATCGAGCAGATCGATCACGTCGCCGACCGTCGTCGCGGTCTGCTCAGCCGGTGCCATCGCCGACCTCCTTTCGCGCCCCGGTGAGGGCATCGAGCAGGGCGTCGACCTGCTGCGCGGGACGTACCGCCAACCGTAGGTGGTCGTCGGTGAGCCCGACGAAATTGGCACAACTGCGGACCGCGAATCCGCGGTCCCGCAGCGCCTGCCTGACCTGCAATCCGTTCGGCATGGCGACGAGTACGAAGGGCGCGGCCGGGTGGGTGCACACCGCCACCCCCGCATCGGTGAGCCGCTCGACCATCGCGGCCCGCTCGCCGATCATCTGTTCCGCGGCCCGGTCGGTGTACCGCCGGCCGTCGGGACCACAGCATTCGGCGAGGGCGACAAGCGCGGGCGTCGACACCGGCCACGGGCGACGGCCGCGGCTCAGCCGCTCGACGAGGTGGGGCGGGGCGAGCAGGTAGCCGGCGCGGAGCCCGGCCAGGCCGAAAGTCTTGGTGACGCTGCGGATGACGACGACATCGGGAAGCGCGACGCCGGCCAGCGACTCGGGTTCACGCCGACCGGTCACCGGGTGGGTGGTGAGATCGGCGAACGCCTCGTCCACGACGATGATCCGTCCGGGACGACGCATCGCCTCGATGGCTGCTCGTGGATGCAGCACCGAGGTCGGGTTGGTGGGATTGCCGAGCACCACCAGGTCGGCGGTGGGTGGCACGAGGTGGGCACTGTCGGTGTCGCGCAGCACCCACGGCGGCGGCAGCACCACCTGGCTGATCCGGGTTCCGGCGGCTCGCAGCGCCATCTCGGGTTCGGTGAATGACGGCTGGATCAGCGCGGCATGAGTCGCGCCCAGCCGCGGCAATGCCTCGAAGCCGTCGGCGGCCCCGGCGAGAAGCATCACCTCGGCGGGGTCGCGGCCGTGCAGGTCGGCGATGGTCGTGATCGCCCGCGTGACCAGTGCCTGGCCCGGATAGGACGTCACGTCGGCGAGCGAGGACACCAGTGCGTCGCGAAGGAACGCAGGCGGGTCGCCCCGCACATTCACCGCGAAGTCGATCAACCCGGCACCCGTGTCGGCGTCGCCGTGACGCCCGGGTGCGCGCAGTTCCTCCGTGCATTCCGGAACGCCGTGGACCGGCCCGACCGTCATACCCGACGAGCCTACGTGCACGATGGAACCGTGATGTTGCAGGCAGACCCCCGCGACCCGGCCACGACCCTGCTCGTGGACCTCGACGGCACCCTCACCGACAGTTTCGCCGGTATCGCCAACAGTTTTCGGCATGCGTTGGACGCGGTGGGCGCACCACCCCCACCCGACGAGGTGGTGGCGGGAATCGCCGGACCGCCGATGATCGACACCCTGCTCGGGCTGGGGCTCGACCAGGCCACCGCCGACGCCGCGATGCGTGCCTACCGGCGCCGTTACACCGACGTCGGGTGGCTGGAGAATGCGTTGTTCGACGGTGTCGCCGATCTGGTGGCCGATCTGTCGGCAAGTGACCGACGACTGGCGATTGCGACGTCGAAGAATCAGAACACCGCGCGCACCATCCTCGACCACTTCGGCCTGGCCGGGTATTTCGAGGTGATCGCCGGAGCCAGCGACGACGGCTCGCGGCGCAGCAAATCCGACGTGATCGCCCATGCTTTGGCAGAATTGGACATTGACCCCGATTCGGGCCCGCCGCGCCTCGATCGGCCGGCTGTGATGATCGGCGACCGATCGCACGACGTCGAGGGTGCGGCGGCTTTCGGTATCCCCACGATCGTCGTCGGATGGGGATACGCGTTGCCCGGAGAAGGGCACGACGCCGCATGGCGTGTCGAGACCGTCTCCGATCTGCGAAAGGTGCTGGGTGTCTGATCAACTGCACGTGTGTTTCGTGTGCACCGGCAACATCTGCCGTTCGCCGATGGCGCAGAACATCTTCCGTTCCGCGCTCGCCGACGCCGGACTCGCCGACCGGGTGCAGGTGTCGAGTTGCGGCACCAGCGGCTGGCATGTGGGCGAGCCCGCCGACAACCGCGCACGGACCGAACTGCTCGCGCACGGGTACTCCGACGGTCACGTCGCGTCGCAGCTCAGCCCGGACCACTTCGACGCCGACCTGCTGGTTGCCATGGACGCCGGGCACGTGAAGGAACTCGAACGCAAACGCCTCGGCGACCGGGTGACGCTGCTGCGCAGTTTCGATCCCGCTGCCGGCGACGACCTCGACCTCGCCGACCCCTATTACGGCACCGAAGCCGACTTCGCCGTCGCACGCGAACAGATCGAGGGCGCCATGCCCGGCCTGCTCGCCTGGGTCAATGCCGAGTTGGCGGAGCGCTGACGCGCCCGACCATCGGGTGCTGATCGCCACCCGCCGCCGTCTCGGGGTGCGCGATGCACAGTAACGTTGAGGTATGCGGACGCTGCGAACCTTCCTGCGGCCCGGGTGGATCGCCCTGGCCATCGTGGTGGTCGCATTCGCCGCACTGTGCTTTTCCATCCTGGCGCCGTGGCAGCTGGGCAAGAACACCCGAACCTCCGAGCGCAATCACCTGATCGAACAGGCGGTGACCATCAAACCGGCTCCGCTGGAATCGCTGACCACTCCGGGCGTCTTCGACGCCGGCAAAGAATGGCGTGAGGTCACGATGACCGGCGAGTTCCTCACCGACAAACAGGCGCTGGTCCGTCTTCGTTCGGTCGACGAACAGCCGGCGGTGGAGGTGCTGACGCCGTTCCGGGTGGCCGGTGGCGACCGGGTACTGGCCGTCGACCGCGGTTATGTGCGGCCACAGCAGGGCGGACTGCCCGACGTTCCGGCGCCCCCGTCCGGTGAGGTGACCGTCACCGGACGCATCCGGGCCGCCGAGGGCACCATCGCCGGGCGCGGCGCGGGGATGGTGGACGGGGCGTTGTCGATGTACACCGTCGACCCGCCCGAACTGGCCCGCGCCACCGGCACCCGCATGGATCCGTTCTACATCCAGCTCTCGCCCGACCAGCCGGGATCACTCGGCGAGATCCCGCTGCCCCAGCTCGATTCGGGGCCGTACCTGTCCTACGGGCTGCAGTGGCTCGCCTTCGGCATCATGGCCCCGCTCGGCGCCGGTTACTTCATCTACTCCGAGATCGGGCAGCGGCGCCGCGCGAAGGCCGCGGCCGAGGGTGTCGGCGACCCGGACTCCGTCAGCGAACCCGCGCCTGGCGAGGCACCAGCGGCCGGACGCCGACCACCACCCGACCGGGCCGCCCGGCGCCGCCTGCGACGCGCGGAACTGCGTGGCGAGACTCCGACCGGCCCCGATGACGAGTTGACCCGGATCGGCGCCGGACCCGACACCGAACACGCCCCACGGCAGGTGCGCGACAAACTCACCGAACGCTACGGCGGCTGACCCCGAGGATCGATCCCGCCACCACCGCCACCGCAACGGGCACGGCCGCGGCCTGCACCCGCTCCGACAGCGTGGCGGCCGCGCGCAACTCAACGACCCCGGGAGGCCGCCCGCGACCGAGCACCGGTCGCTCCTCGACACCGTGCGGGTAGACGGTACGGCCGCCGAGTCGCAGGCCCAGGGCACCGGCGAACGCCGACTCGACCACGCCCGCATTCGGGCTCGGGTGACGCCGCGCGTAGCGCCGCCAGGACCCCAGCGCGGCGCGTGATCGGGAACCCATGGCGGCGGTGAGCACGCCGGTCACCCGCGCCGGGATCAGATTCGCCGCGTCGTCCAACCGCGCCGACGCCCACCCGAACCTGCGGTATCGCTCGTTGCGGTATCCCACCATCGCGTCGAGTGTGTTGATCGTGCGGTACACCAGCAGACCGGGGACCCCGGCGACCGCACCCCACAGCAGCGGCGCGACGGTGGCGTCGGAGGTGTTCTCGGCGATCGACTCCACGGCGGCACGACAGATTCCCGCGGCGTCGAGCGATTCGGGATCGCGACCGCACAGGCTGGGGATCGTCGCGCGCGCGGCACCGATGTCGCCGGCGGCCAGCGCGTCGGCAACCTCATCGCCCACCCGGACGAGACTGGTCCCGCCGAGCACCGTCCACGTCGTGGCCGCGGTCAGGACGAGCAGCGGGATCGGTGAGCTGCCACGCATCGCGACCCGCTGCGCGCAGGTGCCCGCCGTGGCGCCCGCGGCCACCCAGACCGCCGTGAAGATCGTTCCCCGCATCCGCGAGTCGGCGTACAGCAGGTGTTCGGTGACCGCGATCGCCCGCCCGAGTCCGGCCACCGGGTGCAGCCGCTGCGGGTCGGCCACCAGACGGTCGAGGACGAACCCGGCAGCGAGGCCGATCGCGGTGGCCCATCGGCGGTGGCGGCCACGCGGATCGGTCATCGCGCGATCCTAACGCGCATCGCCGCACCGGTAGCATGGACTGCTCGATGGTCAGATCAGTCCCCACCCCCGTTCCCGGCAATCACCGCATCGACACCGGCATCGCCGAACTGCAGCCGGACCCGATCTCGGGTGGCTGGCTCCTGCTCATCAATGGCACGCACAGCTCGCACATTCATCCCGACGACCCCACCGCGTTGGATTTCGAGTATCTGCGGCAGATGGCCGCGGTCATCGAGGATCGATACGGGCACCGCGACGGTGGGGATGGCGCGACGCCACCGCTGCGCGTGCTGCATCTCGGTGGCGCGGCCTGCGCACTGCCCCGCTACCTCGCCGACCGGTATCCGCGCGCCCGCCAGGTTGCCGTCGAGATCGACGCCACCCTGGCGCGACTGGTGCGGGAGTGGTTCGACCTGCCACGGGCGCCCGCCCTGCGCATCCGCGTCGGCGACGCACGTGAGGTTGTCGAGGCGCTCACGGAGGGTTCCCGCGACGTCGTGGTGCGCGACGCGTTCGACGGTGACCGCGCTCCGTCGCACCTGACGACGGTGGAATTCGTCCGTGCGGTCCGCCGGGTGCTCGCGCCCGGGGGTCTGTACCTCGCCAACTGTGGCGACGGCCGCAACCTGGAGCTGGTCCGGGCCGACGCGGCCGCGGTGGCCGAGGTGTTCGCGAATGTCCTGCTCGTCGCGGACCCCGCGATGCTCAAGGGCAGACGGACCGGCAATGTGGTGGTGGTGGGCAGCGACGCTCCGCTGGAACCGTCCGCGGCACTGGTGCGGACCCTGCTCAGCGACCCGCTGCCGGCGCGAACCATCTCGGGTGCCGCGGCTCGCCAATTCGGTCGCGGGCGTGCCCGCCGGGACCCGCAGCCCGGCGACGTCGGCGAAGTCGATCAAACGAAGGACAAACGCTGAAGTACCGCGAATCTGCGAGTGTGGCATCGCGGATTTCCCGTCAAAAGCCCAGGATCGCTGTCGTCTCACCGGCCGACACGTCGCTCGATCCGACATCCGAGCCGATAGGGTGAGCACCATTCCCAACGGGCGAATCCGACGCGGATGGCGTCGTCACCCGCACCGCCGCGCGACCACTCGGAGGACACCACACGCATGACCGGGCCGAACCCATGAGCGCGCCGAACACGCGTACGGGTCAGCAGCTGGGCCCCTACCGCATAGGAAAGCTGCTGGGCCGCGGCGGTATGGGCGAGGTGTACGAGGCGTACGACACGACGAAGGAACGCACGGTCGCGCTGAAACTGCTTCCACCGCAGTACATCCAGAGCGCCGAATTCCGCGACCGGTTCGAACGCGAGTCACGCACGGCCGCGCGGCTGTCCGACCCGCACATCATCCCCATCCACGATTTCGGCGAGATCGACGGCCTGCTGTTCATCGACATGCGGTTGGTCGACGGCAGGGATCTGCGGGCCGTCCTGGCCGACGGACCACTCGACCCGGCACGGGCGGTCGCGCTGCTCAGCCAGATCGCGGGTGCGTTGGACGCCGCCCATCGCAACGGCCTGGTCCACCGCGACGTGAAACCCGACAACATCCTGGTCGACGGGGAGGACTTCGCGTATCTCGTCGACTTCGGTATCGCGCACGGCACCACCGACCCCCGCTACACCATGGTGGGAACCGCGCTCGGATCGCTGGCCTACATGGCACCGGAACGATTCGACGACGCCCCCGCCGGTCCCCCGGCCGACATCTATTCGCTGGCCTGCGTGCTCTACGAGTCCATCACCGGTCACACCCCGTTCGAGAGCAACTCCGATCAGGCGCTGATGACCTCGCACATCACCAAACCACCGCCGACAACCGGCGGGCCGCTCGACCCGGTGATCGCCAAGGGCATGGCGAAGAATCCGGCGGAGCGGTACTCCGGCGCCCGGGAGATGATGCGCGCGGCCGCCGCCGCGTTGTCGGCACCCACGACACCGATGCGCGGCCCGGCACCCGGTCTCGCGCCTCGCCCGGGTCCGCCGGCGACACCGCCGCCCGGGATCGGGTCCGGGCCCACCGTGGTCGGTCCGCTGGGTGGGGCCGCGACATCGGGCCCTACGATGCCACGCGGACTCTACGGCCGCCCCGATATGCACGCCGCTCAGCACCCGTCCGGGCCGCAGGGCTCCTGGCCCGCGGGCCCGCCCGCCCCGGCGGGCGGCGGGGGCGCATCCGGCCCACCGCCGTCGGCGTCGGGACCACAGTCGTTCTCGGGGCCGTGGTCGCCGGGCGGGCCGCCGCCGAAGAAGCCCGGGCGCGGGCGGATGATCGCGGTGTTCTCGATCATCGGCGTGGCGGTGGTCGCGCTCGCGGTGACCGCGGTGGTTCTGGTGTCCGGTGGCGGCGATTCACCACCGCCCGGACCCGCCACGTCGTCGTCGACGCCCGTCGCCGCCGCGACATGCGAGTTCCACGACACCCCGGTCACCGGACCGAAAGCTCCCAAACCCGCTGCGCAACAGCCGGACACCGGAACCGTGGACGTCACGATGAACACCACCGCGGGTTCGATCGGACTGGAACTCGACCGCGCGAAGGCGCCGTGCAACGTCGGTGCCATCGTGTCGCTGACCAAGTCCGGCTTCTACGACAACACCACGTGTCACCGAGTCGGCGACGGCTACCTCATCTGCGGCGATCCCACCGGCGGGCAGGACTCGAATCCGGGATGGTCGAGCCCCGACGAGTTCCCCACCGACCTGGTCGCGGCCGGCGGCAACGACGACAAGGGACGACCACTGGTCACCTACCCGCGCGGCTCCATCGCGGTGGTCAACGTCGATCCGCCCGACCGCAAGGACCCGAAGCAGACGTTTGCCGCCAGCGCGTTCTTCATGCTCACCAAACCGGTCGACCAGCCGGCGGCCTACACGATCGTCGGCACCGTCGACGACGCCGGGCTCGCTGTCCTCGACCGAGTCGTCGCGGCCGGCTACGTCCCCGCGAAACCCGACGCGAAATACGGCCGTCCGTCGACGCCGGTCATCGTCACCACCGCCACCGTGCAGCAGTGATCGCTACTCCCCTGCGCGCCGGATTATTCAAATGACATAGTCGAGCCGGTCGAGGATGCTCTTGCCGAGTGCCTCGTCGCCGTCGATGCGCACCGCGCCGGGGTCCGCGTCGCGCCGACCGCCCGCGAGTCGCGCGAACACGGCGGTGTCGGCCCGCAAGGACACATCGGCCGACGCGTCGCCGTCGGGAAACTCCTCGACCGCGGCGGCGCGCTGGTCCACCGCGATCCGGACGGTGCGTCCCCCGGGTCCGGTGAGTTCGATGAGAACCCGTCGGCCCGACGGGACACCTGCGCGTTTGCCGACGACGAACGGAAGCGAGGCCTCGATCTCGTCGAACGCCCAGCCCGCCGTGACCGGGTCCGAGGGCGGTGCGACCGCGACGCCGTCGCGGAGATCGAGTTCGTGCATCCAGCAATCGAACACACGGATGCGCATGAAACGCCCATAGGTGTCGGGGCCCGCGGGGGTCATGGCCTCGGCGTCGAACTCCTCGTCGGACATCGCTTCGAGTGCCGCGGTGCGCACCCCCACGATCTCGTCGAATGCGGCGAGAACGTCGGCGCGCGGCCGATCGCGGAAATGCTCCACCCAGCCCTCATTGAGTTCGCCGATGGGGTTCCGGACGTGCGAGCGGCCGGAGATGTCCGCGGCCTGCGGGCGGCGTCCGGCCAACATGCTCTCGGTGCCGACGACATGCGCGATCACGTCGGCGTTGGACCAGCCCGACAGCACCGCGGGTGCCGACCACTGCGCCTCGGTGAGATCGCCGGCCAGTGTTCGCAGTGCGGCCCATTGGGCGCGCAGTGCGTCGGTGATCGCGGCCTTGTCGATGTGGGTGTGTGGCATGGATTCTCCTGATCGTCGTGTCGTTCTCAGCGGACCGGTTGAACACAGCTGTCGGGTGCTGCCACCACAGAACACCATTGCGGTGGGCGACTGGGCCGGTAGCCGGCGGGCACCCCACCGTCCGCGGTGATCTGCCGATAGACCGGCACCGCGTCGGTGGGGCGGCGACGAAGCGCCGGATCGGCCTTCACGTCCACCGTGTAGAGGCCGAATCGGGGTGTGTAGCTACCCCATTCGTAGTTGTCGGTGAGACTCCAGTAGTTCAGGCCCAGCACCGGGATACCGTCGCCGAGGGCGCGCTGCACCCAGTAGACGAGGTCACGCAGGTGATCGCCGCGCCGGTAGCCGTCGGGGCGAGGCGCACCCTTCTCGGTGGGCATCCCCGTTTCCACCACGTAGAGCGGTATGCCGGGGTTGCGGCGCGCCAGGTCGCGCAGGGCGTAGTAGAGGCCGTCGGCGGCGATGGACGCCTGCCACGGCGAGCCGGTGGCCGCGTTGATGGCGCTGAGGTCGGTCGGTGTGCCCGCGTAGTAGTAGTCCACGCCGAGGAAGTCGAGGGTGTCGCGCACCCGGTCGACGAAGGTGGTGTCGATGGCCGGCTCCGCAGTCGGCATGTAGGCGATGTTCGACGACACCATCGCGGTGTGGTCGCGACGGTGGATGTGCTGGTAGATGGCGCGATGCGCGGCGACGAGCCGGTCGAGCATGGCCGGCGCCAGGGCGGCGGGCAGACCGCCCATCCGTAGTTCGTTGATCACGTAGAACGTCGGTTCGTTGATCGTGATCCACAGGGGGTGGTAGTGCGCGTAACGGTCGACGACGAATCGCGCATTGCGCAGCCACGCGCCGGTGGTGCGCGGATCGGCCCAGCCGCCGCGGTCGGCGATCCATCCGGGATACACCCAGTGGTCCAGGGTGATCATCGGACGCATCCCCGCGGCGACGATCGCGGCGATCATGGTGTCGTAGTAGGAGATTTCGCGGGTGTCGAGCACACCCGGCCGGGGTTCGATGCGCGCCCATTCGACGCTCACGCGATACACCCTGACGCCCAGTCCTTTCGCGAGCGCGATGTCGGAGGCATAGCGATGCCGGAAGTCCACCGACGTGCCCACTCGATCGTCGGTGCGACCGGCCCGCTCGTAGCGCACCCAGTTGCTGTCCGGGGAAAATCCCTCGCTCTGGAAACCCGACGACGAAACACCCCACAGAAAGCCGGCAGGCACCGGACGCACCGCGCGCGGTGCGGCACCGGCTACCGCCGGAGTGACCACCGACGGCGCGAGTAGCGCACACGCCAGCGCCACGAGCACGGCGGCAACCACTGGTGATCGCCGTCGTCGTGCCGACCTCCGCATCGGTTCAGGATCGCAGACGGGGGGCGCCGCCGCGGCGGCAACGATCGAACTCGGCTCTGCCGCGGCATCGGCCTGAGCGCAGGTTTCGGCCGATTACCGCGCGCGATGTGTCATCGCGACCGTCTAGGCTGTAGCGCGTGCCCGAACCCGACCAGCGCTGTGTCCGGCGATCGCTGACCCGTGCGCTTGTGCTGATGGTGCTCGTCGGTGCAGTCATCGCCGCCGGCGTTACCCCTCCGGCCGCGGCGGCACCTCGACACGTCGTGGCCGACACGGGCTGCGGGCTCGGCACACTTCGCGCCACCGCGGGCAGTACCGGTCACACCACGGTGGTCGACGGCGTCAGCCGCACCTATCGGGTGCACCTGCCCAGCGGTTACACCGGTCTCTCGTCGTACCCGCTGATCGTCGCCTACCACGGACACGCCGAACGCAGCACCAGTTTCGAGACCTACACCCGGCTCTCGTCGCTCCCGGCGATCGTTGTGTACCCGGATGGGTTGCGTGGCACCGACAACAAGGTCTCTTGGCAGGGCGCACCGTACTCGTCGCCGCGCTCCGACGACATCGCGTTCACCCGCGCTATCCTGCGCGAGGTTCGGGCGTCGACCTGCGTCGATTCGCACCGCATCTACGCGGTGGGTCGCTCCAACGGCGGTGGAATGGTGTCGGTGCTGGCCTGCCGGATGCCCGGCGAGTTCGCCGCCTTCGGCATCGTCAGCGGCGCGTTCTATCAGCAGACCATGTCCGGTTGCGGGGCGGCGCCGGCCGCGTCGATCATCGACTTCCACGGCACCGCCGACGGCGTGATCCATTACGACGGGGGTGTGCGCTTCGGCGAGCGGTACTGGTCGGTGCCCGACTGGCTGCACATGTGGGCCGCGAAGGCAGGGTGTGGCACCACCCCCGTGACGGTGCCGGTCAACGTCTTCGTCGACCGCCTCGACTGGCCGTGGTGCAGCGGCTTACGCGGAGGCGAGATCACCCACTACCGCATTCGTGGTGGCACACACCGCTGGCCGGGCTCCACCGGCAACCGCGCAGCCGGACAGGTGAGCGATTCGATCTCGGCGACGTCGCTGATCTGGCAGTTCTTCCAGACGCACACGAGCTGACACCGCGGCCGCGACGGACCGGTGACTCTCGACCCTCAATGCGGACGGCATCTGTCCGCGATGTGGGGCACGATGAGGTCATGTTGGAGACATCGGCACGCCTGCTGCAGCTGCTGTCGCTGCTGCAGATGCGGCGCGAGTGGTCGGGCGCTGCACTCGCCGAGCGGTTGAACATCACCACGCGCACGGTTCGGCGCGATGTCGACAAGCTGCGTGAGCTCGGTTATCCGGTCGACGCCACCGTCGGGGTGGGCGGCGGGTACCGGCTCGGCGCCGGCGCGGAGATGCCTCCCCTGCTGCTCGACGATCAAGAGGTTCTCGCCGTCGCGCTCGGGCTCAACGCGATCTCCACCGGCTCGGTCTCCGACATGGCCGAGGCGTCGGACGGTGCACTGACGAAACTTCGGCAGGTGATGCCGTCTCGACTGCGCCACCGCCTCGATGCGCTGTCGATGGATGCGGTGCCGCACAGCAGGGGCGACGCGACGGTGTCGGCCGAGCATCTCACCGAGATCGCCACCGCGTGCCATCGACACGAACGCCTACGGTTCGACTATCGCCGCGGCGACGGCACCGAGAGCCGCCGAGAGGTGGAGCCGCATCGTTTGGTGCGCAACGGTTTTCGTTGGTATCTGCTGGCCTGGGATCTCGGCCGGGAGGACTGGCGTTCGTTCCGGGTCGACAGGCTCGACCCGAAAACACCCACCGGACCACGGTTTACGCCACGCGAGTTGCCCGGCGGCGATGCCGCCGCCTTCCTGGCGCGCAGCCTCGGTGAGGTCTATCGCCAGGCCGCCGCACGGGTTCGGGTGTACGCGCCCGCCGAGACGATCTCACCGATGGTCGACGACGCCTGGGGCACATTGGAATCGGCGGACGAGACGAGTTGCGAGCTCACGGTGTACAGCAGATCCCTCACCTCGATCGCGTATTGGTTGCACAAGTTCGGCCATGACTTCGCCGTGATCGAACCCGAGTCGCTGCGACGGGAATGCGAGGCGGCCGCAGATCGCCACGCCGCGATCGCCGAGCGGTACCGGCGGGCGAGCACATCGTCGCCGTGACCTTTTCGTGACCGGAGCGGGCGGGCGATCACAAGTGGGCCACGCCACTCGAGCGTGTCTATCGTGGCGCCCATGAGAGTCCTTGTGACCGGAGCGTCCGGCTACGTCGGATCACGGCTGGTGTGCGCGTTGCTCGATGCCGGACACGACGTGATCGTGAGTTCGCGCAACCCCGATCGGCTGTCGAAGTATGGGTGGTCGGCGCAGGTGACTCCGGTGGCGATGGATGTGGACGATGCCGACTCGGTGCGCCACGCCCTCGGCGACTGCAGCGCCGACGGCACGATCGATGCCCTCTACTATCTGGTGCACGGAATCGGTCAGGCCGATTTCGCCGACGCCGACAGCAACGCCGCCCGGCACGTCGCCGAGGCCGCCCGGGACGCGGCGATCCCGCGGATCATCTATCTCGGCGGTTTCGTTCCCGACGACGATGAACTGTCTGATCACCTCCGGGGTCGCGCGCAAGTGGGAGAAGGACTTTCGATCGAGAACGGCCCCGAGCTGGTGTGGTTGCGGGCGGCGGTGATCCTCGGTGCCGGCTCGACGTCGTTCGAGATCATCCGCTACATCGCCGACCGCCTTCCGGTGATTCCGGAACCCTCCTGGCTACGGAACCCGATGGACCCGATCTCCGTCCGCGACGTGGTGCACTATCTCGTTGCGGTGGCCGATCCGGCGGTGCCGCCCGGCGCCTACGACATCGCCGGACCCGACACCGGTGAGTACAAGACCGTACTCGACCAGTATCTGCGTGCGGTGCGGATGCCGCGGGTGCGGATACCGATGCCGCGCATCAGTACCCGTCTGGCGGGTAGGGTCGGTGGCATCGTCACTCCAGCACCCGCCGCCCTCACCGAGGAACTGGTCACGTCACTCGACCACCCGATGCGTGCGTCCGAACACCGCATCCGTGAATTCGTGCCGCCTCCGCCGGGTGGGCTGACCGGGATGCGCGACGCTGTGGCCGCGTCGGTGGCCTCACCGTCGCCACGTGGCGTATGCGAACTCGACGATCTGCATCATCTGGCCGACACCGACCCCGATTGGGCGGGTGGGGACTGGCTCCGCGCGCGGCGCGCCGCATGCGGCGCGGCCTCGAGCGCGGTCTCGATGGTGCCAGGACTCGGGGGTGCGCTCACCCGGGTGCGCGCCATGGTGGGTCTCGGCTGACCCGATGTCGGTGCAAGACGGCATGGTCGCCGCGGTGTCGGCCGACCGCAACGCAGGTCAACCCGTCTATTCGACGCGTCGCCGCGTCGGGGTGGGCGTCGTGCTCGTTGCCGGTGCGGTGGTCCTGGGAGTGTCGCTGTCGGTATCTCCCGGTGATACCGCCTTCTATCCGCTGACCTTCGGCCTGGCCGCGGTGTGGATCGTCGGCGCGTTGATGACCGGGCCGCTGAGAGCCGGAACGTTCAGTCCGTCGAGTTCGGCGCGGGGCACGGTGGCCGGAGCCGCGGGACTCGGAGTTGCTGCGGGGGTGGCGATGGGCGCGATCTTCGTCATCGGCGCGCTGCTCACCAGACTGATCCCGGCGCTGAGCGACCTGGTGAACCAGGTCCTGGCATTCGCCGATTACGGCAGCCTGCCCGTGGTGGTCGCGATCACGCTGATCAACGCGGTCGGCGAGGAGATGTTCTTCCGCGGCTCGGTGTACTCGGCCGTCCGACCCCACCACCCCGTCGTGGTGTCCACGGTGATCTACGTGGCCGCCACACTCGCGAGCGGGAACGTGATGCTCGGGTTCGCCGCGGTGCTTCTCGGTGCCCTGTGCGCGCTGCTACGGCGCTGCACGGGCGGGGTGCTGGCGCCGGTCTGCACACATGTGGTGTGGTCGGCGATCGTCCTCGGAGCACTGCCGCCGCTCTTCGGGTGAGGTGATCCCCACTCCCCTGGCGAAGCCATTTTGAGTGTTCACCCACTCACCCGCTACATTCGTGTGTTGGTGCGCCCACTCTTCAGAGTGGGGCACACCGGCGCGTATAGCTCAGCGGTAGAGCTCTGGTCTTACACACCAGCGGTCAGGGGTTCGAATCCCTTTGCGCGCACTCATTGACGTATCCCAACTCGAGCGTGCCCAAAAACCCGTCGAGCGTGCCCAAAATCCCGTCGAGCGTGTCCACTTCCACGTCGAGCGTGCCCAAAATCCCGTCGAGCGTGCCCAAAAACCCGTCGAGCGTGCCCTCGCAGACGATGCCACCGGCCGTGGTGCGCAGCACAAGGCATGGCCCCCTGCCCGTGTTGTGCATCATCACCGGTTGGTGTGCGATGTGAAGGGCGCCTGGACACGTGCTCCGCTCGTCAGCGGCACCGGCGGCAAAGGAGCGAGATGAACACCGAAAGCACCACCGCACTCGGCGCAACACCAGTCTCGGGCGGCACTCATTTCGCGGTGGCCTCAGGTGGAGATGCAGTGTGGCTGTGTCTTTTCGACGACACCGACACCGAGACCCGCCTCGCACTCACCGACAGGGACGGTGACCTGTGGCACGGATTCGTCCCAGGAGTCGGCGCGGGGCAGCGGTACGGATTCCGTGTGGAGGGACCCTTCGACCCTTCCCGCGGTCTGCGATACAACCCGGCAAAACTCTTGCTCGATCCCTACGCCCGGTTCATCGACGGAGCCGTGCGGTACGGGCCCGAAGTACTCGGACACGACGTCGACAACCCGCGCCGCCCCAGCGCGCTGGACTCGGCCGGGCACGTGCCGCGGAGCGTCGTCATGCCCATGCCGCCCACCGGCGGGCGCCCTGCCGGCGTGCACCGACGGCCGGCGGCCGACCTGATCATCTACGAGGTTCATGTACGCGGCTTCACCGCAACCCATCCCGACATTCCGGCGCCGCTACGCGGAACCTATGCCGGGCTCGCTCATCCCGCAGCCATCGACTATCTCACCCGTCTGGGCGTCACCGCGGTGGAACTCCTGCCGATCCACCACAACGTGCCCGAACAGACGCTGGTGACTCGTGGGCTCACCAACTATTGGGGCTACAACACCATCGGTTTCCTTGCGCCGCACGCCCCGTACTCCGCGGCGGTCCGCGCCGGACGCAACGACGAACTGCTACTCGAGTTCCGCAGCATGGTCGACGGTCTGCACGCCGCAGGGATCGAAGTGATCCTCGACGTGGTCTACAACCACACCGCCGAAGGCGACGACACCGGCCCCACACTCTGCCATCGCGGCCTCGACAACCGTGGCTACTACGTCCTCGACCCGGACGACCCGGCCAGATACCTGGACACCACAGGCTGCCTGAACTCGGTCAACATGACCCACCCCACCACGCTCCGCCTGGTCGCCGACTCGCTGAGGTTCTGGGCGCGGGACATGGGAGTCGACGGCTTCCGATTCGACCTCGCACCCACCCTGGCACGCCACGGAAATCCTTACGGCGGTGGAGCATTCGATCGCTCGGCAGCATTTCTACAGGTGCTTTCGCAAGATCCGATCCTGTCGCAGGTGCGCCTCATCGCCGAGTCATGGGATGTCGGGCAGATGGACAGTTACCAAGTGGGCGCCTTCGGCCCCGGCTGGAGCGAGTGGAACGACCGCTATCGCGACACGGTGCGCGATTACTGGCGCAGCCACGAGGGCAGACTCGCCGACCTGGCGACAAGGGTGAGCGGCTCGACAGACATCTTTCTCGCTTCCACCTCGACCGGTGACGCTGCCGCACGACGCCGCGGCGGATCGGTCAACTTCGTCACCGCCCACGACGGCTTCACCCTGCACGACCTTGTCTCATACAACCGAAAACACAACGAGTCCAACGGCTTTGACAACACGGACGGGAGCGACCACAACCGTTCGTGGAACTGCGGAACCGAAGGGTCCACCAGCGATCCGCAGATCAACCTATTGCGGCGTCGACAAACGCGCGCGTTCCTGACCACCCTCATCGTCTCCGCGGGAATCCCGATGCTGCTCGGTGGCGACGAACGAGGCCGGACCCAGCGGGGAAACAACAACGCCTACTGCCAGGACAACGAGACCACCTGGTTCGACTGGTCGGCGGACGAAGAAACCGACGCACTCGTCGAGTACACCGCGAACCTGATCGCATTCCGAGCAGCACATCCACACCTGCGCAGGCTCTTCGACATCGCCCGGTCAGATGCCGCACCGCGGTGGTTCACACCTGCCGGAGAGCCGATGACCGCTCCGGACTGGCACGACCGCGCAGCGCGGTCGGCCGCATGGCTCATCGACCCCGCACCGACATCGGACACTGGCCCCCACCGGATTCTCGTGTTGTTCAACGCGTGGTGGGAGCAGTTGGACTTCGTCATTCCGACCGAGTTACGCACTCACACATGGACGGTGGCACTCGACTCGTATGAGGTCGAGACCCGTCAGGACACACCCCGGTGCGACAGGACGGACACGTGCCTGGTGGGGCCACGGTCGGTGATGGTTCTGACCTCTCCGGCACAGTGAGACCGTCTCGGTGAACGGTCTGCGACCTCAGGCCGGAGCTACCGCTGCCAGCGCTTCGTCCCACTGCTCCCGCTCACGCGATTCGCCGGGGCCCATGATGTCGGAGAAGATGATCCGTCCGTCGGTGCCCACCACGAATGTTCCGCGACGGGCGAATCCGCGCTCTTCGTCGAAGACACCGTAGCGGCGCGCGACCTCGCCATGCGGCCAGAAGTCCGAGAGTATCGGGAACAAGAAGCCTTGCGCAGACGACCACACCTTGTGCGTGGGTGGCGGTCCGATCGACACCGCCACCGTGGCCAGGCTGTCGTTGACGAACTGAGGGTAGTGGTCGCGGATGAACCCCAACTCGCCCTGGCAGGTGCCGGTGAAGGCGAGCGGGAAGAACACGATCATCACCGCACGACCGGCCGTCAACGCGGCGAGGGACACGCGCTGGTTGTTCTGGTCTCGCAACTCGAAGTCGGGGGCGAGGTCACCAGAACCGATTGACCGGCACTCGTTACGGATTCCGGCATCGACCGAGGCGCTCGACATCACCTCGTCGTTCATGCCCGTTTGCCGGAACGTGTCTTCGGTTGCACCAGACGCGAACCCGACCATTCGCCCAGACTCACGACGTTCGTCTGGGTCAGGCCCGCCGTCGGCGCGGCCTCCGCGATCTCACTGGGGTCCACGTGCCCGGGTTTTCCGGTCTTGGGCGAAATCACCCAGACGAAGCCGTCGTCGGCCAGCGGAGTGATCGCGTCCATCAGCCGGTCCACCAGGTCACCATCGTCGTCGCGCCACCACAACACCACGACGTCGATGACGTCGTCGGCGTCCTCGTCGAGCATCTCGGCGTCGATTGCGTCCTCGATGTCGGCACGCAGATCGTCGTCGGTGTCCTCGTCCCAGCCGAGTTCCTGCACCACCATCCCGGGCGAGATCCCGAGCTTCGGGGCACTGCTGCCCTCGGGGCCCTGGCCCCCTTCGGCGGCTACCACCGCGTACGACCTCCTGCTGGTGTCATGAAATTCTGTGACCGTTCGACTGTCAGCTTACGAAACAGCCTAGAGACTCACAGTGCAACACGGATAGCGCGTCGCGACAACATCGGCAGGATTCATCCGCCCGGCGTGGGCGCCGTCGATGTACCCGGCGTGGGCGCCGCCGTCGATGTACCCGGCGCGGGCGCCGTCGATGAGCCCGGCGCGGGCGCCGTCGATGTACCCGGAGACGACGGGGTGGGCGAGGCCGGTGTCGCCGGCGGGGCCGGCAGGTAGGTGGCACACGCGTCGAGCAGGGCACGCCGGTCCCGCGTCCACGCTGCCGCGGCACCGTTGAGGCCCGTCATCTCCCGGCGAGCGATGACGTCACCGAGCCGCGCGGTGGAATCCAGGAACGTCTGCGTCGTCGCACCGAGCTCAGCCGGCACGGCAGCGGTGAGCTCGGCGCGCACCATGTCGCCCCCGGCGATCAGGCTCGCCCTCGCCTTGTCGTCGAGATCGCCGAGTTTGTCGTACGACTGCACGGTGTTGAGGCGCTGCACGAATGCGTTATAGCCGCGCAGCATCAACACCATCGACGTGGTCGCAACTCGGCACACCTCGGCGGCCGCGGTGTTGGTTTGCGCCACGCGTGACACCGAGAGTTCCGACTGATAGGCGGCAACTTCTCCAGGCTTGACCACCGCGTGTCCGGTCACTCCGGCACACGCGGTGACGCTCGCCCCCAACAGCGCGAGCGCACAACCCGCACCGACCACCCGGCCGATCGTCGTCGACCACGGGCGGCCGCGAGGCAGCCCGCGACCACCTTGTTGTCCCGTGCTCGGCATTCGCCCCCCTACGCACCAGTAACAAACACCGAAACGCTACCCCAGTCCGACCAGCACAGTCATCAGCCTTGTGTTCGGCGGTGCCAAGCGGGGTCGTATGGGGCACGATGTGAGGTGACGGCGCAGTCCACACCACACCGCTGTCACATGTTCGTCGGACGCCGGCCACCACCGTGGGCGGCCTATCGAGGGAGTACACACACCGTGACCGATCAACGTACCGAGGCCGCACCCACTGCGACCGGCGCATCCACGAACGGCGCGGCGCGTGCGAGCAACAACGGTCACCCGACAACCAGGGTGCGGGTCATCCGCGAGGGTGTTGCGTCCCACCTTCCCGACATCGACCCCGACGAAACCGCCGAGTGGCTCGCGTCGTTCGACGGATTGGTCGAATCGGCCGGCCCGGCTCGCGCCCGCTACCTGATGCTGCGCATGCTGGAACGCGCGAGCGAGCAACACGTGTCACTGCCGTCGCTGACCTCCACCGATTACGTCAACACCATCCCCACCGACCTCGAACCCTGGTTCCCGGGCGACGAGACCGTGGAGCGTCGGTTCCGCCGCATCCTGCGCTGGAACGCCGCCATCATGGTGCACCGCGCCCAGCGTCCCGGCGTCGGCGTCGGCGGGCACATCTCCACCTACGCCTCGTCGGCAACCCTCTATGAAGTGGGCTTCAACCACTTCTTCCGCGGCCCCGACCATCCCGGCGGCGGCGACCAGATCTTCTTCCAGGGACACGCATCCCCCGGCATCTACGCCCGCGCCTACCTCGAGGGACGCATCGACGAGAAGCGGATGGACGGCTTCCGTCAGGAGCACAGTCACGCCGGCGAGGGCGGGGGGCTTCCGTCCTACCCGCACCCCCGCCTGATGCCCGACTTCTGGCAGTTCCCCACCGTGTCCATGGGCCTGGGCCCGATGAACGCCATCTACCAGGCGCGCTTCAACCACTACCTGCACGACCGCGGCATCAAGGACACCTCCGATCAGCATGTGTGGGCGTTTCTGGGCGACGGCGAAATGGACGAGACCGAGTCACGCGGTTTCGCCAGCTTTGCGGCCACCGAAGGCCTCGACAACCTCACCTTCGTCATCAACTGCAACCTGCAGCGCCTCGACGGCCCCGTACGCGGCAACGGCAAGATCATCCAGGAACTCGAGTCGTTCTTCCGCGGCGCCGGCTGGAACGTCATCAAGGTGATCTGGGGCCGCGAGTGGGACAAGCTGCTCTCCGCCGACCGCGACGGCGCGCTGGTCAACCTGATGAACATCACCCCCGACGGCGATTTCCAGGGCTACCGCGCCAACGACGGCGCGTTCATCCGCGAACACTTCTTCAACCGCGATCCGCGGACGAAGGAACTCGTCAAGGACATGACCGACGCGCAGATCTGGGAACTCAAGCGCGGCGGCCACGACTACCGCAAGGTCTACGCGGCCTACGCATCGGCCATGGCGCACAAGGGTCAACCCACGGTGATCCTCGCCCACACCATCAAGGGCTACATGTTGGGTACCCACTTCGAGGGACGCAACGCCACCCACCAGATGAAGAAGCTGACCCTCGACGACCTCAAGGCCTTCCGCGACAGTAACCGCATCCCGGTCACCGACGAGCAGCTCGACGAAAACCCTTATCTGCCACCCTATTACCACCCCGGACCCGACTCGGACATCATCCAGTACATGATGGACCGTCGCCGCGACCTGGGCGGTTCGTTGCCTGCCCGGCGCACCAAGTCCAAGGCGCTGAAGCCGGACATGACCCAGGCGCTGAAGACCTCGGGCAAGGGCTCGGGCAAACAGCAGGTGGCCACCACCATGGCGCTCGTACGCATCTTCAAAGATCTGTTGCGCGACAAGGAGATCGGCAAGCGCATCGTGCCGATCATCCCGGACGAGGCGCGCACGTTCGGCATGGACTCGTGGTTTCCGACACTCAAGATCTACAACCACAACGGCCAGCTCTACACGTCGGTCGACGCCGATCTGATGCTCGCCTACAAAGAGAGCGACGAAGGCCAGATCCTGCACGAGGGCATCAACGAGGCCGGCTCGGCCGGCTCGTTCGCCGCGGTGGGTACGTCGTACTCGACCCACGACGAACCGATGATCCCGCTCTACATCTTCTATTCGATGTTCGGGTTCCAGCGCACCGGAGACAGTTTCTGGGCGGCCGCCGACCAGATGGCACGCGGATTCATCGTGGGTGCCACTGCGGGCCGCACCACCCTCACCGGCGAGGGCCTGCAACATGCCGACGGGCACTCGCCGCTGCTGGCGGCCACCAATCCCGGTGTGGTGGCCTACGACCCGGCATTCGCCTTCGAACTCGGCCACATCATCGCCGACGGCATCACCCGGATGTACGGCGACGAGCCGGAGAACATCTACTACTACCTCACGGTGTACAACGAGCCGATCGATCAGCCTCCGGCCCCCGACAATCTCGACGTGACCGGCGTCCTCAAGGGCATCCACCGATTCCGGCCCGCGCCCGAGGGCAAGAAGTTCCCGGCCAACATCCTCGTGTCGGGAGTGACGATGCCCGACGCGTTGCGCGCGGCCGAGTTGCTCGCCGACGAGTGGGATGTGGGCGCCGGCGTGTACTCGGTGACCTCGTGGGGCGAGCTCGCGCGCGACGGTGTCGCCGCCGATCGCGCGGAGGTTCGTGAACCCGGCCGGACACGGCCGAAGCCGTATGTGACCGAGGTTCTCGAACAGACGTCGGGGCCGTTCGTCGCGGTCAGCGACTACATGCGTGCGGTGCAGGAGCAGATCCGCGCCTACGTACCGGGCACCTACCTGACGTTGGGCACCGACGGGTTCGGATTCTCCGACACACGGCCTGCGGCGCGGCGCTTCTTCAACGTGGATGCGCAGTCCATCGTCGTCGGGGTGCTGGTTGCCCTGGCCCGCGACGGGCACATCGGCCACGAGGTGGCGCAGCGGGCCGCCGAGAAGTACCAGATCACCGACGTGACCGCCGCCCCGAAACAGACCAGCGATCCCGGCGTCGCCTGAGGTGGCGTACGGGTGAGGTCGCACGCTCTACATTGAAGAGATGTCCGACGCCCGGCTGAACCTGACGCCCCCGAGCACCGATGTGTTCGGCGCTCGGGGCGCCCACGTTCCGGCGCCGGCCACGGTGCACGATGCGTTGCCCGACACCCTGCTGCGGCGGGTCAAGCAGTACAGCGGACGCCTCGCGACCGAGGCCGTGCATTCGATGGCCGACCAGCTGCCCTACTTCTCCGATCTCGACGCAGCCCAGCGCGCCAGCGTGCAGCTGGTGGTCCAGACCGCGGTGGTGAATTTCGTCGAGTGGATCCAGGACCCCGAAGGCAACGTCAAGTTCACCGTCCAGGCGTTTCAGGTGGTCCCCCAGGATCTCGCACGACGTATCACGCTGCTGCAGACCGTCGAGATGGTCCGCGTCGCGATGGAGTTCTTCGAGAAGTGGTTGCCGCTGCTCGCCCGCAACGACGCGCAGCTACGAGCGTTGACCGAGTCGGTGCTCCGCTACGGACGTGAGATCGGTTTTGCCGCGGCGTCGATCTACGCATCGGCCGCCGAATCCCGCGGCGCATGGGATTCGCGGCTGGAGGCCCTGGTGGTCGACGCGGTGGTGCGCGGCGACACCGGTCCGCAGCTGATGTCACGCGCCGCAGCGCTCAACTGGGATTCGGATGCGCCCGCAACGGTCATCATCGGTGCGCCCCCGCCCGAGCAGAACGTGTCGGTGCCGCTTGCGATCCACAACACTGCCAAACAGTACGACCGTGCGGCGTTGTCGGTCGTGCAGGGAACCATGCTGGTCGCCATCGTCAGCGGACCCATCCGGGCCGAGGAGCGGTTCACCACGGATCTGCTCGAACATTTCGCGCCGGGGCCGGTGGTCATCGGTCCGACCGTGCCCAACCTCGGCGGAGCGCACGCGAGCGCCACAGAAGCCATGGCCGCCATGGCGGCGGTTGTCGGCTGGCCCGGCGCCCCCCGGCCGGTGCACAGCCTCGAACTACTCCCCGAGCGGGCGCTCAACGGCGACACGTCGGCGACGGCGACATTGATCGACTCCCTCGTGCGCCCGCTGGCCAAGGGAGGAGCCACCCTCAACGCGACGCTGCAGTCCTATCTGGACTCCGGTAGCTCCGTCGAGGCATGCGCGCGGGAACTGTACATACATCCAAATACTGTTCGTTATCGACTAAAAAAAATCATGGAGATCACCGGACGTGATCCAACTAACCCTCGCGACGCCTACATCTTGCGTGTCGCCTCCACAGTCGGACGTTTGACACACTCTGGGAACGAATCATGATCAGAAACCACACCAATCACACCCGTTTCAGCCTCACTTTGGCGTTGTTCCTGCTAGTCGGCATTTAGACACTTTTGTGTAACGAATCTCGGAGTGATGACGATGCAGGTGCGGTCGCGATCACCTTTGTAGGAAACCTACAAAAGTGGTCCTCAAGGTTCATGGACCTCTACACCCACATCCGGCGACGAAACAGTGTTCTCTAATCAACGTGCTTTCGTTGCTTGCGCCCGGACAGGGCTCACAGACACCCGGAATGCTCGAGCCGTGGCTGGATCATCCAGGCGCTCGCGATCAGCTCGCGCTGTGGTCGAAACTGACGCGCCTGGACCTCGAACGGCTCGGGACCACCGCCACCGCCGAGGAGATCACCGACACCGCGGTGACCCAGCCGCTCGTGGTGGCCGCCGCACTCCTCGCGTTCAAGGCTTACGCCGACACCACCACGTTGCCCGACGACGTGATCGTGGCCGGGCACTCGGTGGGAGAACTGGCCGCTGCGGCGGTGACCGGCGTCATCAGCGCCGACGAAGCCGTCACGCTGGCCGCCGTGCGCGGGGCGGAGATGGCCAAGGCGTGTGCGCTGGCCCCCACCACGATGGCTGCGGTACTCGGCGGCGACGAGACCGCCGTCCTCGCGCGACTCGACGAACTCGAGCTGGTTCCCGCCAACCGCAACGCCGCGGGCCAGATTGTCGCCGCGGGTGCGGTCGAGGCCATCGACGAGCTCATCGCCAGCCCGCCGGAGAAGGCACGGACCCGCAAGCTGGCCGTGGCAGGCGCGTTCCACACGCACTTCATGGCACCGGCCCAGCAGGCCGTCGCCGCCGCGGCAGCCAAGATCACCCCCGCCGACCCCAGCGGAATCCTGCTGTCGAACTCCGACGGTCAGCCCGTCCGGAGTGGCGTCGAGGCACTGGACAAGCTGGTCGCGCAGGTCACCCGACCCGTTCGCTGGGACCTCTGCTCGGCGTACATGCGTGATGCGGGCACAGATTCGATCGTCGAGTTGCCGCCGGCCGGAACGCTGGTGGGCATCGCCAAACGCGAACTCAAGGGCACGCCGACCGTCGCACTCAAGACACCCGAAGACCTCGCGAAGATCTAGAACTTGGACAGCGGTCACGGCCACGCCGACGACCCCCGGAAGACCGGAACACCGGTTGTCCAACCATCCGCACCACGGATGCTCCGGAAGTCAACAACAGCGAATTCGAAGAAGGGAACCACACAGTGGCTGCCACCCAGGAACAACTCATCGCCGGCATCGCCGAGATCATCGAAGAGGTCACCGGCATCGAGCCGTCCGAGGTGACCATGGAAAAGTCGTTCGTCGACGACCTCGACATCGACTCGCTGTCCATGGTCGAGATCGCGGTCCAGACCGAGGACAAGTACGGCGTCAAGATCCCCGACGAGGACCTCGCCGGCCTGCGCACCGTCGGTGACGCGGTGTCCTACATCCAGAAGCTCGAGGCCGAGAACCCCGAAGCCGCGGCCGCCATCCAGGCCCAGGTCGAGGCCGACCAGAAAGCCGGCTCGTGACGGAATCGCTTCGCGACTATTCCACGCTGGGGGGTAACTTCCCCAGCGTGGTGGTCACGTCGATGGTGGCCACCACATCGCTCGGCGAGGATCTCGACTCCACCTGGAAGCGACTGATCGCCGGTGAGTCCGGCATCCGGCTGCTGACCGACGATTTCGTCACCCAGTACGGCGAACTCCCCTGCCGCATCGGTGGTCGGATGCTCAAGGATCCGGCCGAAGAGGTCACCCGCATCGAGGCGCGCCGCATGGCCTACGTCGAGCGGGTCGCCCACGTGATGAGCAAACGTCTCTGGGCGCAGGCCGGCGAGCCGGAGGTCGACCAGGACCGTCTTGCCGTCGTCATCGGCACCGGTCAAGGTGGCGGCGACGCCATGGTCGACAACGTGAAGGCGATCGAGCAGTCCGGGAACTACCGCAAGGTGTCTCCGCTGGCCGTGTCGATGGCCATGCCCAACGGCCCCGCCGCCGTCGTCGGCCTGAACGTGGGCGCGCGGGCCGGTGTGATCACCCCGGTCTCGGCGTGCTCGTCGGGCGCCGAGGCGATCGCGCACGCGTGGCGCCACATCGTCATGGGCGACGCCGACATGGTGGTGTGCGGTGGCGTGGAAGGTCACATCGACGCGATCCCGATCGCGGCGTTCTCCATGATGCGTGCCATGAGCACCCGTAACGACGATCCCGCGGGCGCCTCACGCCCGTTCGACAAGGATCGCGACGGATTCGTGTTCGGCGAGGCAGCGGCCATGCTGATCATCGAACGTGAGGAGCACGCCAAGGCACGCGGGGCGCACATCCACGCCCGGATTCTGGGTGCTGGAATCACCTCGGACGGCTTCCACCTCGTTGCCCCCGACCCCAGCGGTCAGGGCAATGCGCGTGCGATGAAGCGGGCGGTGCAGACCGCGGGCCTGCAGCCCTCGGACATCCAGCACATCAATGCGCACGCCACCTCAACGCCCATCGGTGACACCGCCGAGGCTGCGGGCATCAACGCGGCGATCGGTCAGCATGCGGCCGTCTACGCGCCCAAGTCCGCTCTCGGTCACTCGATCGGCGCGGTCGGGGCGCTGGAGTCGGTGATCACGATCAAGAGTGTCGAGGAAGGTGTCATCCCTCCCACGCTGAACCTGGAGAACCAGGACCCCGAGTGCGATATCGATGTCGTGCACGGGGAGGCGCGGTACGGGCAGATCGACTACGCCCTCAACAACTCGTTCGGATTCGGTGGCCACAACGTGGCCCTCGCGTTCGGTCGCTACTGATTCACCATCCCGACATTCAGGAAGAGACGGCGCGATGACCACATTGGCACCGATCACCGGTCATGAGGATTCTGTCGACCCGCGCGATCCGATGCTGCGGCTGACCAACTTTTTCGACGAAGGTACGGTCTCGCTGCTGCATCCCCGCGACAAGTCGGGCGTGCAGGCCGCGATCGGGCTGGTCAATGGGGTCCGCACCGTCTCTTTCTGCACCGATGGCACCGTGATGGGCGGTGCCATGGGTGTGGTCGGGTGCGCCCACATCGTCAACGCGATCGACACCGCCATCGCCGAGCAGGCACCGGTGGTCGGCATCTGGCATTCGGGCGGTGCCCGGCTGGCCGAGGGTGTCGAAGCCCTGCACGCCGTCGGCGGAGTGTTCGAGGCGATGGTGCGGGCGTCGGGGTACATCCCGCAGATCTCGGTGGTCGTCGGATTCGCCGCGGGCGGTGCCGCCTACGGCCCGGCGCTCACCGACGTCGTCATCATGGCTCCTGCCGGACGGGTGTTCGTGACCGGTCCCGATGTCGTCAAGAGTGTCACCGGCGAGTCGGTCGACATGGAATCGCTGGGCGGTCCGCACACCCACGGCAAGAAGTCGGGCGTCAGCCACATCACCGCCGATTCCGAACCGGATGCGTATTGGCGCGCACGACGCCTCGTCTCGACGTTCGGGCGACAGGGTCACGTGGATCTGGAGCAGGCGCGGGCCGGGGACACCGACCTGCAGGCACTGTTGCCCGAATCGGCCCGCCGCGCCTACGACGTGCACCCGGTGGTACACAATCTGCTCGACACTCAACTCGCCGCCGACGGCGAGACGGAGATCTCGACATTCGAGGAACTCCAGGCCAAGTGGGCGCCGAACATCGTCGTCGGTTTCGGCCGGTTGGCCGGCCGCAGTGTGGGCGTCATCGCCAACAACCCGCTGCGTATGGGTGGCTGCCTGAATTCGGAGAGCGCCGAGAAGGCGTCACGGTTCGTTCGCCTGTGCGACGCCTTCGGGATTCCGCTGGTGGTCCTCACCGACGTTCCCGGGTACCTCCCCGGAGTCGGGCAGGAGTGGAACGGCGTCGTGCGACGCGGCGCCAAACTGCTACACGCCTTCGCCGAGTGCACCGTCCCGCGCGTCACCCTGGTCACCCGCAAGATCTACGGCGGCGCCTACATCGCGATGAACTCGCGGGCACTGGGCGCCACCGCGGTGTTCGCGTGGCCCGGTTCCGAGGTTGCGGTGATGGGCGCCAAGGCAGCCGTGGGCATCTTGCACAAGAAGGCTCTGGCCGCCGCACCCGACCACGAACGCGAGGCACTGCACGACCGCCTCGCGGTCGAGCACGAGGCCATCGCGGGCGGCCTCGGGCGCGCGCAGTCGATCGGCGTGGTCGACGAGGTGATCGATCCGGCGAAGACGCGCAGCATCATCGCCGAGGCACTCGCCGCGGCACCGGCGCGACGTGGCCGGCACAAGAACATTCCGCTGTGACCGGTTCATGCGATAGCTGACCGCACAGCGATTCGGCCCCGGCAGTTGACTGCCGGGGCCGAATCTCGTTTCGGTGGTTGATGATCGGAGGGGCTCAGCAACCGCCGCAGGGGTGTTTATCCGGTGCGCTGCGCCAGCCAGGTCACCTCGGCCCCGGCGCCACCCATGCGGTAACGCTCCAGCGCGGTGTCCCACGCGGTGCCGAGTGCGGCCTCGAGTTCGCCGGCCAAACCCACACTGTCGGGTTGCGCGGCGATCATCGAGCGCAACTGCATCTCCCCGATCACCACGTCGCCGTTGGCGCTCGTCGAACCGCGCCACAGTCCCAAACCCGGTACGTGGCTGAATCGTTCACCGTCAACCCCGTCGCTGGCGTTCTCCGTCACCTCGAATCGCAACACAGACCATTCGCGCAGCGCGTTGACGAGCCGTGCCGCGGTGCCCACGGGCCCCACCCAGTCGACGGTCGTGCGTTGCATGCCGCGTTCGGCCTCTTGCGCCGACCATTTCAAATTGGCCCGCGCATTCAGGGTCGACGACAGCGCCCACTCCACATGTGGGCACAATGCCGTCGGCGCGGAGTGGATGTACACCACTCCGGTTGTCATGTCCGCAAACTGATTCAGGTTGCGCACCTTGTTCACCTCCGTTGTCGACGAGGAACGTCTTCCCCAACACACCTCGCGACAGCGGATTATCACACTCGTGTGATTAATTGTGCCTCATGTTGTACGTGTTGCGCTAGTTTCTGGGGTGCATTCATGAAACTGGTGTGAGTAACCGCTAGTCGTGCAGGCTTTCCACGACGGTGTCGTTGAAATCGGTCCACAGCGGTTTGGCCCAGGCGCCGAAGGGACGATCGGTCAGTACGACGCACGCCGCGCCGATCTGCGGGTCCACCCACAGGAACGTCCCGGACTGCCCGAAGTGCCCGAACGTCGACGGCGAATTGCGTGTCCCGGTCCAGTGCGGCGACTTGTGCGAGCGGATCTCGAAGCCCAGTCCCCAGTCGTTGGGTCGATGCTTGCCGTACCCCGGCACAAAGCCGTCGAGTCCGGGAAACCACACACTGGTCGCCCGCGCGATCGTGTCCGTTGAGAGCACGGTCGAGACCATCAAGTCCTGGGCGAAGCGGGTGAGGTCGCGCACCGTGGAACGCGCACCGTGACCGGCCGGACCGTCGAGCGAGGTGTCGGTGAGACCGAGTGGCGCGCACACCGCCTCCGACAGATATCCCGCGAACGAGATGTCGGTGGCCTGCTCCACGGCCTCGGCGAGTACCTCGAATCCCGCACTCGAGTAGATCCGCTTCTCCCCGACCGGCGCCTGCACCTCGCGGCTGTCGAAGGCCAAACCCGACGCATGCGCGAGTAGATGGGCGATGGTGGCGCCGGGCGGACCGGCCGGGTCGTCGAGGGTGATCGCCCCCTCCTCCACCGCAACGAGAACCGCCTCGGCCACCAGTAGTTTGGTGACCGAGGCGAGTTCGAAGACGCGACCGACGTCACCGTACTCGACGACGCCGCCGGGGGAGATCAGGGCTGCGGCGGCATTGTCCACCGGCCAGCCGGCGAGTTCATCGAGAACGGACACGTGGCATCACATTACCGGCCCCGCCGCTCGCGGCGGTGCGATCACCCGGCCGATGCGTGTCAGTGATCCTCGTCGGTGTAGCGGATGACGCCACGAATGTTCTTGCCGTCGAGCATGTCCTGATAGCCCTGGTTGATCTGATCGAGGCGGTAGCGCCGGGTGATCATGTCGTCCAGATTGAGCTTGCCCATCTTATACATCGACAGCAGTTGCGGGATGTCGAGCTTGGGGTTGGCGCCACCGAAGATGCTGCCCTGCAGGTTCTTCTGCAGCAGCGTCAGCATCGCCAGGTTGAGAGTCACGTCCGTCTCGAGCATGTTGCCCATGCCGGTCAGCACGCAGGTGCCGGCCTTGGCGGTGATGGCCATCCAGCTGTCGACGTCCTTGCCGTGCACCTCGCCGACGGTCACGATGACCTTCTGACACATGCCACCCTGGGTGACTTCGGCGATTCCTCCCATGGCCTCCTCGATGGACGCGAAGGTGCGGGTGGCCCCGAACTTCATGGCCTGCTCGCGTTTCCATTCCACCGGGTCGACGGCGAACACATTGCGCGCGCCGGCGATCACCGCGCCCTGCAGCGCGGCGGTACCCACGCCGCCCACGCCGACGATCGCGACATCCTCGCCGGGACGCACATCACCGCTGCGCGTCGAGGAACCATAGCCGGTGGGCACCCCGCAGCCCACCAAGGCGGCCACCTCGAACGGGATGTCCTTGTCGATCTTCACCACCGACGCCTCGTGGACCACCATGTACGGCGAGAACGTGCCGAGCAGGGTCATCGGATAGACGTTTTCACCCGCGGCCGTGTGGATGCGGAAGGTGTGATCGGAGACCGCCTCGCCTTGAAGAAGCATGGCGCCGAAGTCGCAGAGGTTGGCCAACCCGCTCCGACACGAGGGGCACTTGCCGCACGACGGGATGAACGAGAGCACCACGTGGTCGCCGACCGCGAAATCGGTGACACCCTCACCGATCTCCTCGATCACACCGGCGCCCTCGTGTCCACCGAGGATCGGGAATCCGGCCATCGGGATGCCGCCGGTCATCAGGTGGTGATCCGAGTGGCACATGCCGGCCGCTTCCATTCGGATCTTGATCTCGTGCGCCCTGGGGTCGCCGATCTCGATCTCCTCGATCTCCCACGGCTTGTTGAGTTCGCGCAGCAATGCACCCTTGGTCTTCATGCAGGCCCTCCCGCTTGTCCGACGTGCCCACCACTCGGCGTCGACGACACCCCGGGCACCTGACTGAGACCCTAGTCACTTTTCCAAGGAAATGGAACGTGTTCTAGTTCGACGGCGAGTGCCGGTCTGCGAGGCCCTTGTCTTTGCTGCCGAAACGTTCGCGCAACCGGGGCTTGACCACCTTGCCGCCCGCGTTTCGCGGCAATTCCTCCACGACGACAATCTCCGCGGGGTGCTTGAACCGGGCCAGGTTCTCATTCAGATGGGGACGGAGGTCGTCGATGACGAGCTCCTCGCCGTCGTCGGTCACCACCACCGCGACGGGCACCTCTCCCCAACGTTCGTCGGCGCGCCCGATCACCGCGGCCTCGCTGATCCGTGGATGGGCGTAGAGGACGTTCTCCACCTCCGAGCAGTAGATGTTCTCCCCACCGGAGATGATCATGTCCTTGGCGCGGTCCACCACGTAGAGGAAGCCTTCCTCGTCGCGACGCACGAGGTCTCCCGAGTGGAACCAGCCGCCACGGAAGGCGTCACCGGTGGCCTCGGGATTGCGCCAGTACCCGGCCATCAGGTTCGGTCCGCGGTAGACGATCTCCCCCACCTCACCGTCGGCGACATCGTTTCCGGCCGGGTCGACGATACGTGCGGTGACCGCAGGCACCACGCGTCCGATCGACCCCAGTTTGCGCAGCGAGTCCTTTCCCTCCAGCACGCAGGTGATCGGTGACATCTCGGTCTGGCCGAACACCGCGACGTTCAGTGCATCCGGAAAGGCCTCGCTCATGGCGCGGAGCACGGTGTCGGATGCGGGCGCTGCACCCCACATGATGGTGCGGAAGCAGACGTCACGCGGCCTCGACAGCTGGGCGGCGCACACGGCTTGCCATTGTGCGGGCACCAAGAAGATGGATGTGATGCGCTCCTGTTCGCACATGTCGAGCATGGCGTCGGGGTCGAAGGCACCCAACGGATGGATCACGGTCAGCGCACCCATGAAGAACGACGGCGCCATCGCACCGAGGCCCGCGATGTGGAACAGGGGCGCCACGCCGGCGGAAACATCGTCTGATCGGGTCTGCACCGCCTGCAGACACGTCACCGCCTGGGCCTGCATATTCGTGTGGGTGAGCATGGCGCCCTTGGGTTTTCCGGTGGTGCCCGAGGTGTACATGATGAGCGCCACCGTGTCTTCGGGAACGTCGGTCTCCGGCAGGTCGGCAGCATCCTCGGCAACCAGTTGGGCATAGTCAAGGCGAGCGGTGTCGAGGTGGTCGGGGCCGGCCGGACCGCCTACGACGATCACCCGGTCGATCCCGGTGGTGGCCGACACCACGGCATCGGCCAGCGGGGTGAGCACCGCGTCGGTCACGATCGTCTCGGCTTCACTGTCGGCCACCAGAAAAGCAACCTCCGCCGGACTCATCCGGACATTGACGGGCACCGGAATGGCACCGATCAGGTTGGCGCCCAACACCACTTCCACATACTCCGGGCGGTTGAGCATCAGCACCAGAATCCGGTCGCCGAACCTCACTCCCCGCCGGTGCAACGCCGCGGCAAATGCGCGGGTCCGTTGATCGAGCTGCGCCCACGTGGTGACCTCTCCGAGGTATTTCAGTGCCGGGGCGTCGGGAGTCATGAACGCGTGACGGTTCACCTGGTTGTTCCAGTGGTTGCGTCGCGATCGGAGCGGTTCGGTACCGAGGTCGTGCGCAGTTGCGGCGGTGGTGGCGGTCATCGGGATCTCCTCCGTGTGTCTGTGTCGGTTCCGGATGTGTCGGCCCCGGATGTGTCGGCCCCGGATGTGGCTGTGCCGGCGAAATGCGCCATCACCGTGCGGAATTCGGGCGACTGGAGCAGTTCGGTCTGCCCGGTCGTCTCGCGTTCGAGCGCATCGCCGAATCCCGCCATCGTGGTCGCGTCGACGGCGCGTTTGGCCAGGCGCAGCGCCGCGGGCGGTGTGTTGACCAGCTTGCGGGCTGCGTCATCGACGGCGAGGTCGAGGGCGGCTCGATCGGCGACGAGCGCACTGACAAGGCCCGCCCGATAGGCGTCGGCGGCCGGGAGCTTCTCCCCCAACAGGATCAGCCGGTTGGCACGTGCCCGGCCCATCGACGCCGCGACGGTCAGCGAGGCGCCACCGTCGGGCATCAGTCCGATGTTGATGAATGCGAGCAGGAAGTAGGAGCGTTCGGTGGCATAGACGAGGTCTGCGGCGAACGCCAGTGAGGCGCCGATCCCAACGGCAGGTCCGTCCACGGAGGCGATGACCGGCGCCTGCACCAGGCGTACCGCACGAGCGAGCGCTGAGCCTCCGGCGATCACCGCTGCCGCCTGTTCCTCGTCGAGTCCACCGGCCGGACCCGTGCGCGCCGTTGCGATGTCGCGGATGTCGGCTCCGGCGCTGAAGCTTCCTGCTGCGCCGTCGATCACCACCGCGCGCACGTCCTCACCGGTGCACCTTCGGGTCAGGAAGTCGATGATGCTTCGGCTCGCCACGGAGTCGAGCGCGTTCATCCGGCCCGGACGACAGATTTCGATGCGAGCGAGGCCGCGCTCGTCGACCCCGGTACGTACCCCATCCGACGTCTCGGCACTCGGCATCGGTCACCTCTGCCCTCGATCGCCGTCGCGTTGTCCGCGCGGCCTGCGCCCACTGTACCCACACCTGAGACGCAGATCACATTCCTGGGCGTACCGGGTCGGTGCGGGACCCTCACACCGCCGACAGGTCGTCGAGCAGCCATGTGCCGTCGCGTCGGACCAGGGTCAGCTTCACCCGCGACTGGTACGGAATACCTTGTGGCACTTGCGCTGCGATCTCCGATGAGGTCACCGTCTGGTCAAGTGCGACCAGTACAACAGCCTTGTCGGTGGTCATCGACTCGATTCCGGCGTTGTCGGCCTTGGCGGTGGATACGCCCTTCGCGTTTGCGTTGCCCTTACGGGCATCGGCGGACGAGGCGATGTAACTCTTGGCGAACTCCGGCGTGGAGATCTCGCGAATCCGACGGTCGAGGTCGGCATAGTTCGCCGGGTCGTAGCTGGTCAGCTGTACCGCGTATCGCTTCGCGGTATCCAGCACGGCGCGGCGGTCTGCGTCGGTGGGGCCGGCCGCCGCCACCCTGTCCTCGGCACGTGCGTACTCGTAGGCCAGGACCGCGGTCGCGACCGCCAGGATCGCCACCAGAGTGACCAGCGAGGCGACAAGGACGAAGAGTCGGCGGCTGCCGGCTATGCGAAACCGGCGCCGCGGGCCGGCGTCGGCAGCGCCGTCGAGCTTGCGTGGCACCCTGTCGGTCTGAACCGAATCGTCCTCGACGCCGGTCCGGGTGCGCACTTTGGGCATCAACCCAATGTAGCGACCACTTCTGTGGCTTATGTCACCACCGCCGTCGCCGAATCGGTACGGTGAGGCCGTGCTTCTGTATTCGATGGGCGTGTCGGTGGACGGCTACGTCGCCGACCGACGTGGATCATTCGCGTGGTCGGCGCCCACCGATGAGCTGTTCGCATTTCACACCGCACGCATCCGCGAGTTGGGCGCCACCGTGCTCGGGCGCCGCTTGTACGAGGCGATGCTGGTGTGGGAGAACGATCCCGCGATGCGTCACGATGAGGCCAGCAATGAGTTTGCTGACCTCTGGAGCGCACTTCCGAAGGTGGTGTTCAGCCGCACGCTCGATGCGGTGCAGGGAAACGCGAGACTCGCGCGGGGTTCGGTGGCCGAGGAAGTTGCCGCCGTACTCGACGCGACCGACGCCGACGTCGAGATCGGCGGCGCGACGCTGGCCGGGCAGGCGCTCGAGCTCGGATTCGTCAATGAGCTGCGGATCTTCCGGTACCCCGTCGTGGTCGGGGGTGGAACACCGTTCCTCCCGCCGGTCACCTCCGACATCGCACTGGAGCTGATCGAGACCCGCGTCTTCCCCGAGCGGGTGGTCTACGAGCGTTACCGACGTGCCATGGGTTAAACTCCGAGACGTTCTCCGTCGGGTGCCGACGGAGGTGGCAACCTCGGGAGGTTTGAACCATGTCGTCGCGTTCACCGCTCTTCTACATCATTCCGGGACTGGTGATCGCGATGGGCCTCATCTTCGTCGCCGCCGGAATCGGCAACATCGCGAATTACGGTGGCGGCGTCGCGGCATGGTTGTACCTGATCTTCGGCCTGCTCGCCGCCGTTGTCGGTGCCGGTGTGATCGGTGTCGGCAAGGGCGGTTCCTGAACCACATCGGTGACAAGACGTGTCGGTGGCGATTGCCACCGCACCTGCGCCATCTGAAGACTTAGCGTGTAACAAGACCGCCTGACCTCAGGCGGTCTTGTTCTTTCGCGCGCCACACTTGCGGCCCATTTGCGAAGTTCAATGGCGCACCGAACCGAGCGATCAACAGCGCTGCCGATTTGCGCCACCAGAGGATGAGCGCACGGACGCAATTTTGTGCCTGAATAATTGCATTCTGCGTAACCTTCGCCACAGATGATGAGGTCCTTTTTCCCATATCGCCGATGCACAAAGGCGAGCTAGTGTGGTTCTAATGCTCGTGAAACATTTCGATTTGCGAGTATCGAAAAGGAGGGCGTGGTGACAACTCCCACTGTGCCGCCTGACTGGTATCCGGATCCTCAAAACCCCGACGGTGGCACTTACCGCTGGTGGGATGGACACCAGTGGACGAACAACACACACACGACCGTGTCGGCGCCGCCGCCGATATCGGTATCGCCCTTTGCCGAAACATCGTCGGTGAATCAATCGGCCCCGGAATCGCTCGCGCGGGACGGGTCGGACATGTCGCCAACACCCCTGCCCTCGCCTGTGGCCCCCAACTCGCCTGTGCCCCCCAAGAAGCGCAAGTGGTTGTGGTACGGCCTTGCCGCCGTGGCGGTCGCGGTCGTCGTCGGCGTTGTCATCGCGGCCGTCTCTGTGACAGGTTCGAAGCAGACAGATCGAGCAGGGGCGGTGGCAACAACAACAACTACCACTGTCGACCCCGCGGAGCAGTCACGACAACAGGCCGCGGCAGAATCTGCCGAACGCGAGCTCGAACAGCAGAGGGCGGAAAGCCTGGACAAAGCGACATACCAAACCACGGACTCGCGCGGCTGGCAGCTCATCGCGAAGAGTCCTGACTCACATGTCGGAGAAAAGTATGTGATTTACGGACGTGTCGTGCAAGCAGATGTCGCACTGGGGTCATCCGAGATTCGCGTCAATACCGACGGAGCCCAGGTCGACTATTACGACATGGACATCAACACAATTGCCAAGGCAGGTCTGGCATCTTTCGCAGATATCGTCGAGGACGATCTCGTGACGATGTGGGTAGAAGTCAAGGGATCAGAAACCTATGACACAACAATCGGGGGAAGCGTCACCGCTCCCGTTGTGGAGGTCAACATCATCGAAGTCACCGGTAACACCAAATAGCTTCACTTCCACACGCGCCGATCGAAAGACTCACCAGCCATGCGAACGCGGATCATCGTCTCGGTCGCCGCATTGGCATCGTGCGCGCTCGCCGGATGTGCCACCTCCACGGATGACGGCGCCACATCGTCGGTCTACTCGTCGACGAGTATCTCCGTGCCGGCTACCCCGAACGAGGTCAGCGGCACGATGGTGCCGGCACCGATAGTCGAGACAACGACCGAGACGACGACAGTTCCCAGCGGACCGGTCCACAGGCAGGGTGAACCGTGCATCGGCGCCGAGATCGGCGTACGTGCCAACGATCCCGATGGAAACGCGATCATTTGCGATAACTACATGTGGGCGCCTGACGTCGGACAGCGTCCATCAGATCCCTGGACCGAGGGACAGCGGAAATGGACAGAGTGTCTCCAGACCCACACCGCTGACCAGTGCCGCGCCGTGGACGGCGACGCGTCCAGTACCACCGCTGAGCCGCAAACAACCTCTACCGATACGGCAGAGACACCCGCTGGCTGATGGCGCTCCGCACCCGTCGGCTCGAGCTCATGATTGGCGGCTATTGCACGAATCTGGCAAGCGGCCGACGCCCGAAAGCAAAAAACCGCCTGTGACCAGGCGGTTTACTTGCTCCCCCAACTGGACTCGAACCAGTAACCGTTCGATTAACAGTCGAATGCTCTGCCAATTGAGCTATGGGGGATTGCTCTCCGGCCCGGATGAACCGCGACCCAGCGGGGGTGTCGGAGTCCATCAGAACCGAACGCTGACTCTAGCGCATCGGTGGGCCGGAGAACAAAACGGCTGATCGTACGGTTCAGTGCCCGGCGACCACATCCGCCTCGTTCACCGTGACCGGTGTGCGGGCGCTCGGCAGGAACCAGTAGGCGATGCACACGATGCCGAAGAACAGATAGCCCAGGGCCACCTCCGGATTGGCCGCCCACGACACCTCGGAGGCGTGAATGAGTCCGATGAACGAGAGCACCGCACCCACGCCGCAGGCGATCGCGGCGAAGTGACGGCGCTCATCGAAATTCCCCAGTGATGCTCACCTAAATTCCCCACCCGTGTGGCTCCGCCAGCGAAGGCGGGCCTCCCGAGATGCTGATGG